>CAZVOE010000322.1:0-1519 GCA_964628935.1 uncultured Acidobacteriota bacterium | reverse complement strand
TCTAGTCGATCCGAGCGGGATGAACGTGGAGGAGGGCGGCAAGAAGCTCGAGAGCTACATGCACGATGGCGAGCGAGCCCGAACGGGAGGCGACGGGTCGCGAACCGGACTCGACACGAATTCGAGGGGACTCGAAATCGACGACGGGGCGAAGCAGGCGGACGAGGCGAATCGGAAGGAGGAGGGGAAGGACCCGGCGGCGGCGCAGTCGACGGACGAAGCGGAGGCAAAGACGCGCAGGATCAACCCCCGTCCGGCCGGGCCAGAAGGGCCGACCATCACCTTTGAGAATGACGCACCTGGGAAGCCAAGCCCCGATCAGCCTGTTTCCAGTGAGACCGCAAAGATGGTCGAAGATGTAGTCGTCGAGACTGGACTTAGCATCAACATCAATAGCACGACTGGCGGCAAGCACAGTCCGTCGAGCCGCCACCCGCGCGGGATGGCGGTTGACATCAACCGGATCGGAGGGAAGCCGGTTTCGCAAGTGCTGGACGACTCCACCCGACTTCAAGGGGCCTTCAACAAGCATTCAAACATCAGGGAGAACTTCGGACCCGCGTTAAACACGAAGACGCTGGGCGACGGAACCCGCGTGGAAAAGCCGGGAGTCAAATCCGCCCACAAGACCCACATTCACGTCACCGGTCAAAGATGAGAAGCCAGAGGAGGACCTAATGAGTCCCGTTCTTGTGTTCGCATTGCTCCTGGCCGGCCCCGTGTCGCAACTCGAGCGAGTGGCCGACGAGTCACTTGTCGGCATTCTGATGAACGCGGAGGTCGTTTGGGAAGCTCGAGAACTGCCCTATGCGATTCGTGTTTCTCGCGTTATTCGGCCGCCAGCCGAGGAGTCCGGGGAAGGTCTGGGACCGCGTGAGACGACGTACCTCTCGGTGTCCACCTTTGATGAGTACCCCGATGAGGCCGCGTACTTCCTTCCTGAGAATCGCCGTTGGCAATTCGTCGGCGTTGTGAGTCGGCCGACGTCCGACGGGAAGGACCGCTTTGTAGTAATCGAGTTCGAATCGAATTGTGACGTTGCTGAGACAACGAGGTCCCGGGATTGTGAGCAGTGGTTTGTGCGCGTTAATCCTTGGTCCGCACAGGCCGAACGGCGGGAAAGAAAAGTGCCCAGTGGTGAGTGAGTGTGATTTGCGCCATCGAGATCATGTTGCGAAACTCGGCGGGAATCGAGGACCGGATGGGGTTTGAAGTGACCGTCTTTTCGCTCCGAGCTCGCCGATGAGACCGTCGAAGGCGGTGTCGTCCGTCGCCTTCGAGGGCCGGCGAGCTCTCCGGGAGGGGCGAGAGAGAACCACGGCGACACGAAAAAGCTCTTGGTTCCGCAATCCCCATTTCTCCGCTTTGGGTTCGAACTGCGTTCGGGTTGGGGAGCCAACCCCTCCCGCCGCGCGCTTCCACGAAACCGGTTGACGGCGCGCCTTGTCGTGCCCGGGAACTTCGTTGGGAATGTCCCAGCCTCCGTTGAAAGTGGCCAGCGGCTCCGACCCATTTTCTA
>CAZVOE010000321.1:0-1560 GCA_964628935.1 uncultured Acidobacteriota bacterium | reverse complement strand
AACGGGACCCCTCCGTGCGCGACGTTCTCCCGGAAGATCCGCCGCGGCCATAGACGCCCCGAGGAGGTGCGCCGGAAGCGGCGGCTGCGCGAGCGCCTCAGCGTCTCGAGGAGCTTCGGGACGAGGGCGGCGAGGGCGCGCTCCTCCTCGACGGTCATCGCGGCCCGGAGATCCTTCCGCAGCGGGTTCGCCCCGCGTTGGGGAGTGGGGCCGCGCTCCGACCGGCCGCGCTCCGCGACGACCACCTTCCGGAGGCGCCCTTCCCGCCTCTCCCTTCCTTTCCGATCCGCCGGATCCGGCCGGGCTCGGCGCGGCGCGCCCTCCGGCCCGCCGCGGCGCGATCTTCCCGTCCCCGGCTCCGGTCCGGCCCGCCTCCCCGTCTTCTTCTCGCGCGGGGCGCGCCCGGGAGGGGCGAAGTGTCGCTCGAAGACGCGGTCGAGGCGCTCCCGGTCCCGCTTCGACTTCGCGAGCGTCGCGCGAAGGGCCGCGCGGAAGCGGGCTCGATCCTCGACCCCGACCGATGCGAGGGCGCGCGCGGCGTCGAGGGTCTCCGCCTGCGAGACGGCAATCCCCTCCTCCCGGAGTGCCTCGACGAAGCGGGCGAGAGCGGGGAGCACCGGGGTTCAGCCGCGGAAACGCGATGGGTCCGAGACGACTCGCTCGAAGTCCTCCCGGTTCTTGAGGAGGGCTCCGAGCGTCTTGCGGAGGACCGGGACGGACAGGCTTTCCGCGCCGACCGTCACGAGCGCGAGCGCCCAGTCGACGACCTCCGCGATTCCCGGGGCCTTGCGCAGGTCGGCCTTCCTCAGAGACTGGGCGAACCGAACGACTCGATCGGCGAGGGCCCGCTCGAGCGCCGGAACGCGGTGGAGGAGAATCTTCGTCTCGTCCTCGATGGTCGGGTAGTCGAGGTAGTGGTAGAGGCACCGGCGGCGCAGGGCGTCGGAAAGGTCGCGGGTGTCGTTGCTCGTGAGGACGACACGGGGACGCCTCTTCGCGCGGACGGTTCCGAGTTCGGGGATCGACACCTGCCAGTCGGAGAGGATCTCGAGCAGGAAGGCCTCGAACTCCTCGTCCGAGCGGTCGACCTCGTCGATGAGGAGCACGGTTTCTCCCTCCGCGAGGATCGCCGTCAGAAGGGGACGCGGGAGGAGGAAATCGCGCGAGAAGAAGAGGTCGGCCTCCGCGCGCAGGATCGCCATCGCGGCCGCGAGATCGGCGGCCCGGCCGAGCATCTCCCCCGTCTTCTCGCGGAGAAGCTGCGCGTAGAGCATTTGCTTTCCGTAAGACCACTCGTAGAGCGCCTTCGCCTCGTCGAGCCCCTCGTAGCATTGGAGCCGGACGAGGGCGGCCTCGTGGAACATGGCCCAGAGCTTCGCGATCTCGGTCTTGCCCACCCCGGGGGGCCCCTCGAGGAGGAGGGGCTTTCCGAGCGCCTCGGAAAGAGCGAGGGCGACCGCCGCCTCCGGGGTGCACACGAAGCCCTCCTCGCGGAAGCGCGCCTCGATCGCCTCGGGAGAAACGGTGCGGCTCGTGTTCACCGGGGGAGTATAGCGAGGC
>CAZVOE010000320.1:0-1568 GCA_964628935.1 uncultured Acidobacteriota bacterium | reverse complement strand
GGGCACTGCCGTCCTCCGGGTGGAAGCGAATCGCGTGGTTTCGGTGGGGGGGGAGGTCGATGCGGCGGAGCGCTGGGAGCGGTTTTTCCGGGACGATCCCATTCGCGGGAACATCGCGGAGGTCGCCTTCGGGTGCAACGACCGGGCGCGCGTGACGGGAAACGTCCTCGAGGACGAGAAGGCGGGCTTCCACTGGGCCTTCGGGCGGAGCGACCATCTCGGGGGCACCGTGGGGATCGATCGCTTCCGCTCGCCGGAGACGGTCGTCCATCAGGACATCGTGTATGCGAAGGGGAGCCCGATCGAGGTCGTGCGGGCCGATCTCGTCGCCGATGACGGCGCGAGGACGACGGTCTTGCGCGGTGGACGCTACACGCTGTGGTGAGGAGCGCATGGCGTTGAACTGGGTCGAGATCGACGCTTCGGCGATCGAAAACAACGTGCGGGAGTTCCGACGACGTCTCGGCGACGGCGTCCTCCTGGGGGCCGTCGTGAAGTCGAATGGCTACGGTCACGGCATGCGCGAGGTCGCGGCGGCTTCGCGCCGAGCCGGCGCCGACTGGCTCTGCGTGAACAACGTCGAGGAGGGAGTCGCGCTGCGGCGGGAGGGGCACGACGCGCCGATTCTGGTGATGGGGTACGTTCCGCTCGACGCCCTCGAGGCGGTCGTCGAACACCGACTGCAGCCGGTCGTGTACAACCTCGAGACCCTGGACCGACTCGAGATCGAGGCCGGCCGTCGAGGGGCCGCCGTTGGAGTCCACCTAAAGGTCGAGACCGGCACGAACCGGCAAGGGGTACCCGAGCCGCTCGTGTCGTCGTTCGTGCGGCGAATCGCGGGGAGCCCTTCGCTTCGGCTCGCGGGGGTGTCGACCCACTTCGCGAACATCGAGGACACCACGGACCATCGCTTCGCGGAGGAGCAACTCTCGGCCTTCGCTCGCATCGCGGCTTCCGTGAGGGAGACGGACGGCCGAACAATCCGTCACGCAGCATGTTCCGCCGCCGTACTTCTCTTCAACCGCACGCACTTCGATCTCGCTCGCATCGGGATCTCTCTCTACGGAATCTGGCCGTCGCGCGAGACGTACGTCTCCTGCCTCGAGCGCGGGAAGCCCTCCCTCGACTTGAGGCCGGTCCTCTCCTGGAAGAGTCGAATCGCCCAGATCAAGGACGTCCCCGAGGGCGGGTATGTGGGGTACGGCTGCACGTGGCGCGCGACGCGGCCGACGCGGATCGCGGTCCTTCCGATCGGGTACTACGAGGGGTACGACCGCGGACTCTCGGGGGTCGCCCACGTCCTCGTGCGTGGCCGGCGCGCCCCGGTGCGGGGTCGTGTCTGCATGAACATGACGATGGTCGACGTGACCGATATCCCCGCCGCGGCCCTCGAAGACGAAGTCGTGCTGCTCGGCGCGCAGGGGGACGAGCGCGTCTCCGCCGAACAGCTCGCGCAGTGGTGTGGCACGATCCCCTACGAGATCCTGTCCCGTATTCACCCAACTCTGCCGCGGGTGGTGAGGTGAGGGGGCCATTCCGCTTTTTGTTTCAGAAACGATAGCCACGAA
>CAZVOE010000319.1:0-1571 GCA_964628935.1 uncultured Acidobacteriota bacterium | reverse complement strand
ATTTCTACGCGGCGAGGGGATCGAGGGGAAGAACGCCGCTGCGTGACCGCTTACGGTGCACCTGCAGTCCGCAGAGCCCTGAGACAGGAATCGATCCGAGTGGGCGTGAAATGGGGGCCGCCGCCGATGTGTCGATTCCCATGGCGTGCGGGATTCGACGTCGAAGCGCCAGGATGGCGACGACCGGTATCGAGAGTAGTCCAGGCACCCACAACGCGTTGAACCACGTGATCTCCATGAGACCTCGCAAAGGCGGCAACATTCATGTCGAATCGCGTCCTGCATTTGATCCACCCCGCGAGAGAGCCCGATGCGCGGAGAGGGCCCCCCAACCTCTTGCGAGGAGTGCCCCGACGAGCACAGGCAATGTGAACGCTGCCGATCGCACGAACACGATCGCGGTCACGATAGGAGACAACTCCCCCGGATTATCGTGATAAAACCAGTTGCTTCCCGTGCGGAACCCAATGAGGGCGTAGAAAGCGTAGAGGGCGAAGCACACGACAACAGTTCCAAACGAAAGGCGTCGGCCCGCCGCAACAACGACGACGGCCACGGCCGCCAGCACAGTAATCCACGCCTCACTCGTCGGGCTCGACATCGGGAGCAGCAGAACGGGCAGCCAGAACAAGAAAAACCAGCAGCCAAGCACGCAGGCCAAATCGATGAGGCTGGCGCGAAGGCGTCTCACTGCTCACTCCACTTCGACGCAGATCGTTCCGTCTTGATCGAGCAGAAGATCGTTGAGAAGTTGGTCCGACGCAAAGTCTCCGAACCATCCGCCTCCGACGTCGATGCAACCTGCGCTCCCGGGAAGTGCACCGCAGTGCAGGTAGAATCCGAAGCGCTCGCGGGGGGATGTCGACTCGAGCGCCACGTTCCAGTCGCCCCAGTCGCCGTATCGCAGGTTCAGGTTGAGTTTCTCTGCCACGCTCGGAATCGAGATGCGCGACGAATCGATGATGTACCGCCCGTTCGGAATCGGGCCGACATCCCGCTGATCCGATGCGAAAGGGTTGTTCATCGCGAACGGTCCGCGTCCCGAAGTCGCGGACATGACGTACGGCTCACCAGATTCCGGAAAGACTTCGAGACGACCGGCGGCGACGATGAACCGAAGAACGGTTCCGCACTGTGATTTCGATGTGGGAGTACCTTCCCCACGAGGAAGTCGACGAAGCCGGGACAGGTCGGGAGACCGTTGGCCCATCTGCCAGTCGGGGAAAAAGAACGTCCACCCGAACAACTCGAGCATTGGATGTGGAGGGTGGCGCATCTTCGAGATTGGGGGCGGATCGGCCCAAACCGTCACGGTGTCGTCCGCCAGCCCCCACGGATCCCACCGGTTCACCGGATCGTTCCCCGCGTACGCATACCGGTTCCACGACTGCCCGTCCCCCATGCTCCCATGCACCGGATCCGCCGACAGGAACCTCCCCGCCTCCGGCCCCATCCACCGGAACATCGCGTAGTCGAGGCTCCCGCCCGCCTCCCGCTCGTACGTCGTGAAGATCCGCGTCGTCTCGGGGGAGGTCTCGTACCACGGCTCGCCGAAGGGGGAGTGACCCTGC
>CAZVOE010000318.1:0-1584 GCA_964628935.1 uncultured Acidobacteriota bacterium | reverse complement strand
GCTCGACGGCGGCCGACGACTCGGTCGAATCGTCGCCCACGAGAAGGAGCGCCAGGCCGGGATTGGGGAGGGCGTGCACGCGCCGGACCCCCACCCACGTGGAGTCCCCGGGCCGGAGGGGAAACCGCCGCGCCTGGTGCTGGGAGCGGCTCGCTTCGAGAAGCACGTGATCGCGGCCGAAGGCCACGGGCGGAGAGATGGGACGGACGCCGTCGAGCTTCGGGAGCCTGAGGAGGAGCCGTTCGAAGGAACCCTGGAAACCGACCGCTTCGACCGTCGCGCGGCCGAGGAGCGGCCAATCCAAGGCGTCGCGCGCGTCCTTGACCGCGACGTCCTCGGGGCGGAACAGGACCTGGACCCGACGGGCACCCGCGGGGCTCGCGGCCTCCGTACCGAGCGCGAAGTGCACGGGTCCCAATCGGACACCGTCCGGCGCGGTTTCGCCGAGCATCAGGTTCGCGGTCCCGAGGAAGGTCGCGACGAACTCCGTTTGAGGCCGGAGATAAAGCTCCTCGGGCTTCCCGATCTCGAGAAGGGAGCCGAAGTTCATCACCCCGATTCGATCGGCGAGGGCGAAGGCCTCCTCCTGATCGTGCGTGACGAAGATCGTCGCAACGCCGAGTTCCCGCTGGATCGTGCGGATGGTCCCGCGAAGCTCGGATCGGATCCGGGCATCGAGTGCACCGAACGGTTCGTCGAGGAGCAGCACCTCGGGGCGGTGGGCGAGGGCGCGCGCGAGCGCCACTCGTTGTTGTTGTCCCCCCGAAAGTTGTCGTGGGAGGCGCTCCCCGAGCCCGCCGAGCCCGACCATTTCGAGGAGCTCGTCCCGGCGGCGACGCCGTTCGGCGGCCGGGACCCTGCGGATCCGGAGCGCGAACTCGATGTTCTCCGCGACGGTCATGTGCCGGAAAAGCGCGTAGTTCTGGAAGACGAGGCCGACTCCGCGACGCTGCGGAGGCTCCCGGGTCACGTCCCGGCCGTGGAGGACCACGCGCCCGGCGTCGGCGTCGGCGAGGCCCGCGATCATCCGGAGAACCGTGCTCTTTCCGCTCCCGCTCGGTCCCAGGAGGACGAAGAACTCCCCGTCATCGACTTCCAAGGAGACGTCGCGCACGACGGCGTGGCCGTCGTAGGCCTTCGTCAGGCGATCGAGAAGGATGGACACATGTTCCATCTACCACCGGGGCGGTAACGCCGTCGGTCGTTTCCGGGTGACGGCGGGTGACGGCGCCTCAGGACCCGCCGTGCTGGAGGGTCCACAGGGTCCGGTAGATCCCCCCGGGTCGCGTGACGAGCGCTTCGTGCGTCCCTTCCTCCGCGACCTTCCCCTTGTGGAGGACGAGGATCCGATCCGCCCGCCGCACGGTCGACAAGCGATGGGCGATCGTGATCGAGGTGCGGCCCGCGAGGAGAGTTTCGAGCGACTCCTGGATCCACCGTTCGGTCTCCGGGTCGACCGAAGAGGTCGCCTCATCGAGGACGAGAACGGCGGGATCGAACGCGAGGGCGCGGGCGAACGAGAGGAGCTGGCGCTCTCCCGCGGAGAAGTTCGCGCCGCGCTCGAGCACCGGCTCGGCGTAGCCC
>CAZVOE010000317.1:0-1618 GCA_964628935.1 uncultured Acidobacteriota bacterium | reverse complement strand
GGTCACCCGGCGCGAGTCGTCACCCGGCGGCCCTGGAACCTCTAAAACAAGAAGCGGAATGTCCCCTAGCGCTTCTTCTTCGGCGAAACGCGATCGGCGCCGTAGCGGTCCCCCTCGTCGGCGACGCCGAGATCGGGGACGGACGGGAGCGCGGAGAAGAAGTAGTCGTCGTCCCACTTCGCGGGCTTCGGCGGGGCGGCAGGTCGCGCCTCGCCCGCCGCCGCGGGGCCGCTTCCCTGAGCGGTTCGCCGTCCGCGGCCGCCCCTTCTCCTGCGTCGCCTGCGTCCGGACGCCTCTCGGGGCACCTCGGCGTCGCCGGTGGGCGTCTCCCCTCGCGGCGCCGCCGCCGGAACGTCCTGCTTCGTCCCGGTGGGGGCCCACGCGTCGAGTGCGGCGCGATGGTCGCCCCCGTACCGCGCGGCGAGCGCGGCGAGGAGCGCGAGAGCATCCGGAAACACGTCGCGCTCCGGGAGCGTGCGCCGCGCCCCGCGCCGCACGGCCGAGATCGGGACCATGCGAACGAGGGTCGCGAGCGCCTGGCGGCAACGCTCTTGCTCCCGCCGAGGGACGCGGAGCCGCAGGGAGAGCGGGCGCAACCATTCGTCCGGAAGGGTGCGAATGTCCGTGCCCCTCGGGAGCGGCTTCGCCTTCCCGTCGGCCCCCCAGCCGAGGCGCCGCGCGACGAGCGGAAGGAGAAGCGCCGACAGGATCTCCCCGGTCGTGACGTCCTTGTCGCCGAACCTGCGATCGAACGAGGCGAGCGAGGCGAGGAGGAGACCTCGCGCCGCCGGGTCGTTCCGGTAGAAGGGGGCGAGTTCCTCGAGGACCACCTCGAAGACGCCGGTGTCGAACATCCACTCGAACGAACGCCTCGCGGCGCCGCCGCGGCAGAAGCGGTTGATCTCCTCGAGGACGCGCGGCGGGGCCGCCTTCGGGATCTCCCCGCGCGTCCGCCGGAGCGCCGCGAGCGTTTCCTCCTCGATCGTGAAGTCGAGCCGCGCCGCGAACTTGATCGCGCGGAGGATCCGGATCGGGTCTTCCTTGAAGCGAACCTCCGGGTCGCCGATCGTCCGCACGACGCGCCGCCTCAGGTCGCCCAGCCCGTCGGCGTGGTCGAGGACATTTCCGGTGTTCACGTCGTAGAAGAGCTGGTTCACCGTGAAGTCGCGGCGGAGCGCGTCTTCCTCCGGGGTTCCGAAAACGTTGTCCTCCCGGATGAGGAGGTCTTCCCCCGACTCCCTTTCCCCGGTCTCGTCGGGATCGAGGGCTCGGAAGGTCGCGACCTCGAGGATCTTCCCGTTCTGGAAGTAGATGTGCGCGAGGCGGAAGCGCCGGCCGATGATCCGGCAGTTGCTGAACAGGCGCTTGACCTGACGCGGGGTCGCCGAGGTCCCGATGTCGAAGTCCTTCGGCCGGCGCCCGAGGAG
The DNA here is from genome assembly GCA_964628935.1 of uncultured Acidobacteriota bacterium. Lineage (GTDB taxonomy): Bacteria > Acidobacteriota > Polarisedimenticolia > Polarisedimenticolales > DASRJG01 > CAYLHQ01. The sequence continues at coordinate 191 of CAZVOE010000317.1, read as the reverse complement.
CAGGTCGCGCACGCACCCGCCGACGAGATACGCGGTGTGCTCGAAGCGGGTGAGCCGCTTCAAGATCTTGACCGCGTCGGGGTCGAGCTCGCTCTCGTCGATCGGGTGGTGGACCACGGCCGGCCCGCGGTGGATCGGCGGGCGGCGGGCGGGCTCTCGGGCGGGGGGCGGGGGCGGGGCGGGTTCTTCGG
>CAZVOE010000316.1:0-1627 GCA_964628935.1 uncultured Acidobacteriota bacterium | reverse complement strand
GACGGTCACCGACCCGACCCGGACCTACGACGATCCTGTTCTGAACAACGGGAACGATTACAACTACCGGGTGTTCCGGCGCGCTCTTGACGAGTCGCTCTACTTCTACCACACCGACCACCTCGGGACGCCGATCGGGATGACAGGCGGGGCGGCGAGCTTCGTGTGGCGGGCCGAGTACCGGCCATTCGGTGGCGTCCACACCCTTCCGGTATCGACCGTCGCTAACCACCTTCGCTTCCCAGGGCAGTACAACGACGCGGAGATCGCAGCGTACCAGAACGGATTCCGGACCTACAGTCCCGGCACCGGCCGTTATCAAGAGGCTGATCGGCTCATCCCCATTCGTTGGCGTGAGCCAAACCCGTACCTCTATGTCGCGGCGCAGCCCACGGTGGCAATCGACCCTCGTGGGTTATTTGTAGTTCATGGATCATGTGATTGCATGGGGGCGGCGCGCTTTTCTCCGCCAGAGAACGTGCACCGCGCGGTTGCCCTGGCATGCCGCTACCTTCGTCAACCAAAATGCCAGGCACTTCTCTCGTCGAAGGGAGTCTTCGGTGAGTGCATGCGACGGCGCTGCAGTCCGGACGAGGTGGGCAAGCCCCCTCTCATTCGGTGCCAGGATGAACGTGGGGGCGGGGAGGACTGCGGTGAGTACACAGCTCCTTTTGCCGGTATCCCAGGGACCATTCACCTGTACCGGGGAGGTCCACAGTGCCCCCGATACAACCCTGCCTTCGGCATCGCCCAGACGATCTTCCACGAAACCATCCACAGTTGCGGACTCGACCACGGCAGCACGTTTTATGAAGTCGAGTCAGTCTGCACCGGGTGGTGAGGAGGCGCATCATGCGATCTCGAGCTGCGGTGAGGCGCGCCTTGGTCCTCACCACTCCAGTCGTCGCGGGCTGGGTGGTCGACGCCCTTACCCCGCTGTGGGCATCTCTGGTGTGGCGGTTGGTCACGTCAGTCTACTCTCCTTCCCTACCGCTCGTCGCTCTGCCCGCGGGTTCCACAACTACGGACGTGAGATCCTGCGTGCCGGCACTGTTCGTGGCATTGATCGCCGGTGGCCTGAGCGCGCTTCCCGTGGAGTTGTCCAAAGCCCACCTCAGCGGGAGGAACCGATTGTTGACGTCTTTCTTTCTCGTCGCCTACCAGCTACTGCTGCTGGTCGATATCTTGCGCACCCACGCGCGGGACTGGTGGGTTTGGATGTTGTCCTGGTTCGGATTATTCGACTTGAACTCCGTCGATTGGCGAAAACCGATGCTCCCCATTCAGTCACCATGGCTTGCGCTGATAGGTCTCATCGTAACGGTCGCTTGGCTCGCCAGGGTCGAGGTCGGCAAGGATCGCATAGACCGGAAAGAATCCGATTGAATACGGGACCATCCGCTCAAGCAAGCGATGCAGTGAACTGTCGGCTTTGCGGCCCGCCGCTGATCGCAGGCGTTGGGCAATGTCGGAAGCGTCAGCGACCCCAACGGCGTCGAAACGACCTACCTTTATGACCAGAAGGACCGGGTCACGGAAACGCGCGTGAAGGGGGCCACTTTGGCCGAGGACATCGTAAGCGGTCACGGAGCGGCGTTCTTGACGGGCCGGTCGATCGCGGATCGGA
>CAZVOE010000315.1:0-1631 GCA_964628935.1 uncultured Acidobacteriota bacterium | reverse complement strand
CGCGGGTCGCATCGGGAGACGGCGAACAGGCCGAGGCCAGGCCGGTGAACAACACCACCAGCAACCGGCGCGGGAACGTTTTCATGATTGGCGCGCCTGGTGCGCAGGTTCGGTGTGCATTGTTATTGTTCTCCTGCCCAGATCTGCTTGGACCGTGCGCCCGATTCCAGAGCTGTGCCTCCGTTGCAACCACCCCGTCCGCTGCGCGTCCACCCCTCCTTTTCAAGGAGGGGAGATCCATATTATCCCCTCCTCTTTGAGGAGGGGTGCCCGCAGGGCGGGGTGGTGCCTCCCTTCCTCCTTTGAGGAGGAGTGGAGCGTAGCGCCGGGGTGGTGTCTCCCCTCCTCTCTTGAGGAGGGGTGCCGCCGAAGGCGGTGGGGTGGTGCCGGTGTGGCGCCGAACATCCTCCGCTCACTACCACAAGTGCTGCCCATTGCCTCTGGAGCCAGGCACAACCAAATCAAATGCCGACACTGGCAAGTGAAACGAGAATGCTCAATTGGCGCAGACGCCGCGAAAGAACGCGTCGCCCTCGCCTTGATCAACCCCGCACCGGACGCACAGGGGTCGATGGCCAACGCAAGCGCGGCGCGTCATTCAAACCCGGGACATCGCCGTCACACGATCAGAAGCCGATCCCCAGTCCGAGATAGGCCCCGTGCGAGGCCATGTCCCAGACGAAGCCGTCGTGTTCGTAGTCCTGGTAGAAGTAGCGGTAGCCGGCCTTGGCCGCGAACATTTCCGAGATCTGCCAGTTCACTCCCGCGAGCGCCTGATAGGTAACATCCGAACCCACGCCGAAGCCGCCGATGTCGGCATAGCCGACGAACGACCAGTGCTCGGCGAACGGCGCGATTACGCGAATGCCGATCACCGGGTCCCACCAGCTCTCGCTGGCGCTGAGACTGCGCGTGCCGCCCGGCAGCAACGGGCCGGTGGTGGTGACCAGATTGAGATCGGTGTCGAGCCGGGTATAACGCGCCGCGCCGATGGCATCGATCTTGATGGCCGCATCCGACAGGCGATACATCGCGGCGAGTTGATATACCTGCTCGGTCATCGTGGCCTCGAGATCGCCGGTGGCGCTGCCGATGCCGCCCGGTCCCTGCCACGAGCTGGTTTTCTGATCCTTCAGCTTGAAATAGATGCCGTCGAACCCAAACCCCCACGGACCCTTGCGCGCCTCGGCCATCATCATGAAGCCGCTGTCGAAATCCTCCAGGATGTCGCCGAAGCTCGCATCGACATCGGCGCTGACACCGCCGACGCCAACCGTGCCGGTCATTCCCGCGCCAAACAGATACGGCGTGACTTCAAATTGCCACGAGTCCGATTGAGTTCTGGCCGCCTGCGCGGCCGGAGTCGCGAACCCTGCCAGCACCACGGCAGTCACGGCCAGCCGGCGCCAATTCTTCTTTGAACTCGTCGCTTGCAGTTGGATGTCTTCGTGCCTCGTGAGTCTGCGGGTCACCCGCGTGAACGGTCCGCGGTTCACCGGCGAGTCAGCCGGTTCATTTCACTGCCTTGATGTCGTCCGGCCGCCAGGTCTTGTTGAACCACGGCTCGAGCGGGCCATACAGGCGCAGGATCGTGAACCAGGCCTTGCCGGGAATCGTCTGCACCCAGTTGG
>CAZVOE010000314.1:0-1632 GCA_964628935.1 uncultured Acidobacteriota bacterium | reverse complement strand
CTCGACGGCCTTCTCCATGTCCTGGACCGACACCCACTCGAGGCGGGAGTGGAAGTTGTGCTCCCCCGCGAAGATGTTCGGCGTCGGGAGGCCCATGAAGCAAAGCCGGGAACCGTCCGTGCCACCGCGAATCGGATGCTCGCGCACCTCGAGTCCGGCGCGCCGAATCGCCTCGCGGGCGTTCTCGACGACCTGCGGGTGCTTGTCGAGGACTTCCTTCATGTTCCGGTACTGCTCGACGACTTTGCACTCCACCCTCACGCCGGGCCAGTCCTTCGCCGTCTCGGTGGCGAGCGCCTCGAGGAAGTCTTCCTTCTCTTTCAACGCGGGCGTCCTGAAGTCCCGGATGAGGATCTTGACCGTCGTCCTCTCGACCGAGGCGTCGACGACGTAGGGATGGACGTATCCCTCGTACCCGGAGGTCGTCTCCGGGGAGAGTCCGTCCTTGGGCAGCCGATCGATGAAATCCGCCGCGACCTTGATCGCGTTGATCATCTTTCCCTTCGCGTAGCCGGGGTGGGTATTGAACCCCTGAAACGTGACCGTCATGAGGTCGGCCGAGAAGGTCTCCATCTCGATCTCGCCGAGCGTCTCCCCGTCCATCGTGTAGGCGCACGCGGCACCGAACTTCGCGACGTCGAAGTGCTTCGTCCCGTTCCCGACCTCCTCGTCGGGAGTGAATCCGATCCGGATCGCCCCGTGCGGGATCTCGGGATGGGCGACGAGGAACTCGGCGGCGGCCATGATCTCCGCGACACCGGCCTTGTTGTCGGCGCCGAGGAGCGTCTTTCCAGACGCGGTGACGATCGTGTTCCCCATCTGTTCTCTCAGCGCGGGGTTGTCGGCGAGACGGAGGACCGCGGTCGGATCATCGGGGAGGACGAGATCCTGGCCGGAGTAGTTCTCCCAGAGGATCGGTTTCACCCCGTCCCCCGGCATCTCGGGCGAAGTGTCGACGTGCGCGATGAGGCCGATCACCGGGACGCTCGCCTTCTTCGTCGTCGCCGGGATCGTCGCCATGACGTAGCCGTGCTCGTCCATCGCGGCATCCGCGAGGCCGATCGCCGCGAGCTCGTCGACGAGCAGCCGTAGCAGGTCTTTCTGCTTGGCGGTGCTCGGATAGGTTTCCGAGTCCTCCTTCGACTGCGTGTCGATCTTCACGTAGCGGAGGAAGCGATCGAGGACGGTGGTCTTCGGGGCGGTTGCATTCATGGGCGGCTCTCCCTCGGGATGGCGCGGCTCATCGTCGCGGCGGAGGGGCAACGTACCCGAACGCGGAAGCGGGGCGCAACCATTTCGGTCTTGTGAACCTGAGGGGGGCGCGCTAGGATTCCGCGTCGCCCCCCTTTCCCGGGCGACGCGGAAGGACCCGGATGCCGCGAGCCCTCGGCGTGATCCCGGCCCGATACGCCTCGACCCGGTTTCCCGGCAAGCCACTCGCCTCTCTCGGCCCTCGGACGATGATCGAGGAAGTCTGGCGCGGGGCCTCGTCTTCCCGTCGGATCGAGCGCGTGGTCGTCGCGACCGAGGACGACCGGATCGTCGCCGCCTGCCGGAACTTCGGAGCAGAAGCCATTCGGACCTCACCCTCGCACGCGTCGGGGACCGACCGGGTCGCGGAAGTCCTCGAAC
>CAZVOE010000313.1:0-1683 GCA_964628935.1 uncultured Acidobacteriota bacterium | reverse complement strand
ACCGCCCGCGACGCCGGGTCGACGACCCAGACGAGGCGCGCGCCCGCGGCGAGGTACTCCGTGACCTTCGCGCGCACCGCGCCGGGGCGGTTCGAGGGGGAGAGGATCTCGACCGCGAGGTCGGGGGCACCCTCGAAGAACCGCGCCTCGTCGAGGCCTCGGAGCCGCTCCGCGCGGACGAAGGCGAGGTCGGGTCCGCGGACGGTGTCGGGGTCCCGCGCGAGGACGAAGCCGGCCTCGCCGAACACCTCCCCGAGCCGGCGCTCGGAAACGAACCGGTCGAGGACGCGCTCGAGCCGCCGCCGGATCCGGTCGTGACGCGGAACGGGGAGAGGCTCGGAGACGATCCGTCCCGCGACCAACTCGTGCCGGGTCTCGTCGTCGGGAATCGACGCGAAAGCGTCGGCGGTGAACGGGCCGCGCCGCTCCGAGATCGCCATGCGTCCACCTTACGGGGGGAGGGCGGCCGCGTCGAGCCTATTTCCGCCCGCGACCGTTTCCGATCCGAGACGGGGAAGGAGCGGAGGATGCGGCGTCCCCGGGTGGGCGACCTCGGACGCCGGTCAAACCTCGTCCGTCGACTCGCTCTCGATCGGGACGAAGGTACCCTTCACGGGGCACGACGCGAGCCACGCCACGATTCCCTCGCCGGCTTCGGTCGGTCGCGTTCGCACGCCGGGGGGATACGGCCTCGACGCACCCGGCACGCGCCGGTCCGCCGGTTCCACGGTATCTTCCCCGCCGCGGAGGAACCCGATGACGGTCGTCAAACGCGTCCAGGGACCCGCGCACGTCCTCGCGTGCACGGGGAGGATCGTGCTGGGGCAAGGGGACGAGGAGCTGATCGCCGCGTGCGACGAGGCTCTCGCCGACGGTTCACGCTGGATCGTCCTCGATCTGTCGAAGGTGACCTACCTCGACAGTTCCGGGATCGGCGCGGTCGTCTCCTGCTCGAAACGCGCCGCCGACCGCGCGGCGGTGATGCGCCTCGTCGTCGAGGACACCGGCCCCGTGCGGAAGGTCCTCGAGATGACCCACCTTGACCGGGCGTTCGACCTCTTCCGGAGTGTCGAGGAGGCGGTAAAGACGATTCCGAGGTAGGGGGGCGGAGGTCGACCTGCGGCGTACGCGCGACGCCACGTTCTTCGCGCCGCGCCGCGCCGCGGGGCGGATCGGCACCCGATGATCAGTGCGCACCGAGCACGTCCTCCATCTCCCGCACCTTCCTCCCCGCGAAACCCTCCCCGGGGTCGGCCTCGACCGCCCGTCTGTACGCCTCGTACGCCTTCGCGGGGCGGCCCGCGGCCTCCTCGGCCTGGCCGATGAGGCGGTAGAGGCGGGCGCGGTCGCGGTCGCGACCCGACCCGCGGGCGACGTGGGAGAGGGCCGCGCGGTACGCGGCGATCGCCTCGTCGGGGTGACCCGCGGCGGCCGAAAGGGTCCCGAGGTGCTCGGCGTATCGAGGCACCTCGGGGAAAAGAGCCCGCGCCGCGCGGGCGTCCTCGATCGCCGCGGGGAGGTCGCCCATGGCTTGGCGGGCACGGGATCGCTGGACGAGCCGTTCCACTTCGAGGGAGGGGTCGTCCTTCGGACCGACCCGCTCGAGCCCGGCGAGGAGGCGCGCGGGCTCCCGCGCACGGAGCGCGGCGTTCGCGTACGACGCGAGGAGGCGCGGGGTGGCGC
>CAZVOE010000312.1:0-1694 GCA_964628935.1 uncultured Acidobacteriota bacterium | reverse complement strand
GGCCGGCCATAGGTGTCGAAGTACGTCTTCGACTTCCGGCTCGTCGTGGCGGTGACGGGGGCCGTGGTCGTGACCGTCCGGGCGACGTCGTCGTACGCCGTCGTGAACTCCGTCCCGTCGGGTCGGGTCACCTTCGTCGGCCTCTTCCACGGGAAGCCGCCGCGTCGAAGCGTTGCGCGCCTGCGTCTTCCTCGTCGGGGAGGAGCGGTTCTCGGAGCTCCAAGAGCACGTGGAGGCCTTCCACGCGGACCATCCAGCGGAGGTGAAAGCCGGGGGGGTAGAAAGGCGTCCCGATGTCCATCGGGCTGCGCCTCGATTGCGAAGACCATGTGCCGGCCAGACTGCAGCTTGACTTCCGATTTGGCCTTCCAATGATACTCGAACCAGCGCTTCTTGCGTGGAGCGTGGCCCTACTTCTTCCGATGCACCGGCCGGTCATGACACTTCCGGATCGTCTCCTCAGATACCCCATGCACCTTTCGGACGATTTCTTGGACACTAGACAAGTCCGCGGCGACGATCATGGCCGGCTGGCCGTCCCAAACGTCAGCCGTGAACCTATTGACTGCGTAGTAACCGATCAGGCCCGACGGCGAATCGGTGCGGACGGCAACTCGGTAGACGTAGTACGACTGCTGGTCCCATCCGTCACCTAGTTCTGGAACCAGCCCCACGCTCGCACCGCGTTCAACCGCGCTCCGTACGTGGGGCGCGAGGAGAATCAGAAACTTCGCTTCGAACTCCTCCAAGCTCGTCGAGATTCTAGGTGTCTCCGCGTACCCAGGGCTCCAGCCAGAAAATCCCGCGGAAAATAGGAACAGCGAAACGGCGATCGATCGTCGAATCGGGGATCGGATCATGACGAACCTCTTTCGAACCCCCTCGAGGTTTCATCCCGGCGTTCACACACCTGCGAGTCCTCGTTTCCTAACTTCGTCGACGCATCTCGCGATCCACGAAGCGTCGGTTCATCCAGAGGCAAAACGTGGTGCCGAAGGCACCCGCGATCGCCAGGAGGAAGAACAAGAACGTGTGCGAGAAAGCTCTCGCGGACGGCGCTTCCTCGAGAGTCAGGAGGAAAAGGACAAGCCCCATACCTGGTCCGTAGATTGCGAACGTGATCAGCCCTAACCTTAGGTACCGCGGTTTCCTCTGGATTCGCGTTTCACGCTGAATCGATCGGTACAGAATCCACAGGAGAATCCCGAAGAGCCCCCAACCGAACAATCTCGCCACGGCTACCTCCGGCCGGAGAACGCGCCGAGGTCGTTTGCCACCGCGCCTCCTTGAAGTACCAGTGAGCCGCAGGAGACCGGCATGGCGAATCCGACGGCCGTCAGGGAAACGGCAATCGTGTTCTCACGCGACCAACCGGGGTTTCGGGACCACGCGAGTGATGTGGCCATGAAACTGAGAGCGTTGCTCAGTTGGTTGACGGGCTGCATTATCAATTGGGCCAGCCCGAATCCCGCAGCTCCAAAGTAAATGGCCGTCCCGCCGCCGGGCGCGCCAGCGCCGACGCCGGTCACCCCGCCGACGATCGTCACCGTGCAGGCGAGAAGGTCTAGGGTCAGGGCAACGGAGTCGATGACGAGGACGTCCAGATCGACCGGCCCGCCACCCCCACCCCGCTCTCCGGCGAAGTAAGGGTTCTCATCGAGAGGGCCGAGCGCTCCGTTCGTGTCCCCGATCCA
>CAZVOE010000311.1:0-1696 GCA_964628935.1 uncultured Acidobacteriota bacterium | reverse complement strand
GTGCCGGCGGCAGGCTGGCAAGAGCCAGGCTGCCGCCGGCAAGAATTGCCGCTTGCCGCCTAGCCGCGTTCGACCCGGTTACGCCCCATCTCCTTGGCCTGATACATGGCCTGGTCGGCCCGACGGATCCAAGGATCGCGCTCCTCGCCGGCTTGCCGCTCGGCGACACCGGCACTGAAGGTGATCAGGACACGCTGGTTGTCGTGCATGAAGAAGGTCTTGGTCAGCTCCCGCTGCAGGCGCTGCATGACCTTTTCCGCCTCGGCCAGATCGGTATTGGGCAGCATGATCAGGAACTCCTCGCCGCCCCAGCGGCCTAGGGAGTCGGACGGCCGCAGCAGCAGTTTGGTCACCTGGGAAAGATGGACCAGGGCCTGGTCGCCGGCCTGGTGGCCGAATCTGTCGTTGATCTTCTTGAAATGGTCGATATCGAGCAGTGCCAGCGACAAGGGCGCAGCCATCCGCTCGGTGCGGGCCAGTTCCCGTTCTATGGCCTCCTCCATGCCGCGCCGGTTGAGGGCGCCGGTCAATTGGTCTTCCCGCACCAGATTGGCAACCTGCTGCAACTCCTGCTCTAGTTGCTGAATCCGCTCGTCCGCCTGTTCCACATGCTGGCGGGCATCGAGCAATTCGCCATGGGTTTGCCGCATCTGGTCGCGCATGCGGCCCATCTCGGCGGTCAGGCCCTCCATGACTTCGTTCAGCTCGCCCAGATCGTCGGCCGTGGCGATCTTGTCGGCATAGGCCTGGATGCGTTCATGTTGCTCGCCCGTGGTATCGGTCAGTTCTCCGACGCGGTCGACGAAGGTGGAGATCAGGCCTTTCAGTCGCGACTTTGCCTCTTTCAGGCTGACTTGCAGGGCCTTTTGCCGGCTGACCACCTCTTCCAGGGTACGCTCGGCATCGAACAGGCTGTGGTAATTGAGCCGCCCGCCGACCATGGCATGGATGGCGGTCACCTGGTTCTGCACCCAAGGGTCGTCCGCGAACATGTCGCCGACGTTGCGGAACAGCAGCGAGACGACCCGTTTCAGGCCCTCGAGCAACTCGACGTTGTCCTCGGACCGGACGATGAATTCCCGCCACAAGCGGCCCAGATCGGTGATGTGCCGATCGGCCAGTTGCAACTGCGCCGCCTCGATCTCCGCCACCAAGGACCGGCCCCGCTGGGCCAGATCGGGCCAAAGCACCTCGCAGCCGGCAATGAACATCCGGATATTGTCGGTGAAGGCCTGGCCCAACTCATATGAGGGCAACGCAGCCGTGACCATCCGTTCGGGCGTTTCAGCTCCGGCGGACTCCCCGACGGCCTCCGCCGCCTCACCCGCAGCGGCGGTTTCCTCGCCTTCCAAGACCTTGCGCGAGCCCGGGGTCTCCGACCAGGAGCGGGCCAGGGCCGTAATTTTCTCGTGCAATTCATTGGGCTGATTGCCGAAGTTGATCAGCACCCGCTCGACCATTTCCCGCTTTTTGATTTGCGACAGCCCGACCTGGCGAATGTCCCACTGGCTGAGCAGGGTGCGAATCGCCTCCGGCCAGGGCGCGGCCTTGACCTCTTCACCCGAGACCTCGGCATAGGCCCGACGATAGTTATCCGGGGTCGGTGGCAGCTTGCGCTGAGACAGCCATTTGAGGGCCTCGCGCGCAATATCGGTCGGTTGGGATGGATGTTCCATGGGCGGCGCCGTATCCTAGA
>CAZVOE010000310.1:0-1700 GCA_964628935.1 uncultured Acidobacteriota bacterium | reverse complement strand
ATTTCTACGCGGCGAGGGGATCGAGGGGAAGAACGCCGCTGCGTGACCGCTTACGATCCTTCCTCGTTTCCGGACCGGAAGAAGCGGGACATCGAACTGCGCGGCGAGATCGAGCGCGTCTGGGAGGGAACTTCGAGGTTCACGGGTCGCGGAAGGATTGGAGGCAGCGGAATCGCGAAGGGAAGGGCGTGGCCCCGTGCAAGGCGGCTTCGTCTCGATCGCCTTCGCGATCGACGTTTCCGCCAGGATGATCGTCGGCTGGCGCCCATCGAGCCCGCTGCGGACCGATCTTGCCCTCGATGCTCTCTTGTGCATCGGGGCGACCGCGGCAGCCAGTACCTCTCGATTCACCACACGGAGCGCTGGACCAAGGCCGGCATGGGGCCCTCGATCGGAAGCGTCGGCGACTCGTACGACAGCGCCCCCGCCGAGTGCGGGATCGGGCCGTTCAAGACCGGGGTCGCTCGTCGACCGGGTCCCCGGCGTGGAATCGAGGGCGTCGAGTTCGCGACGCTCAGATGGGCGTCCCGGTTCGACACCCAGCGGCTCCCAGAGCCGAACGGCGAGCTTCCTCCCGTCCAGGTCGAAGAAGCGGATCATCGTGCCTTCGCGACTCTGGCCGTGGCGCCTTGAACGGAGCAACCAGGTCTCCAGAGAAGCCGGGGCGGTTCCGTGTGCGATCCTGTCACGGCGGTGCGCGGCTCGTTTGCACGGGAAGACGTCCCCGTCCCTCAATGCCGCGATGACGAGGAGAGAAATGCCGATGGACAATCGCACCTTGGGATCTCAGGGGCTTCGCGTGTCTGCCCTCGGTCTGGGCTGCATGGGAATGTCGGATCTTTATGGCGCGGCGGACGACGGCGAGAGCGTCGCGACGATTCGCGCTGCTCATGACGCCGGGGTAACGCTGTTCGACACGGGAGACTTCTACGGCATGGGGCACAACGAAATGCTATTGCGGGAGGCGTTGCGCAGCCGACCGCGCGACCAGATGGTCCTAAGCGTCAAGTTCGGAGCGTTGCGCGATCCGGCGGGCGGATGGATCGGCATGGATGCGCGTCCAGCGGCTGTGAAGAACTTTTTGGCCTACACGTTGCGACGATTGGATACCGAGTACGTCGATATCTATCGACCGGCACGGGTCGATCCGTCCGTGCCCATCGAAGATACCGTCGGGGCGATGGCAGACCTGGTCAAGGCAGGCTACGTCCGACACGTCGGCCTCTCGGAGGCCGGCGTCGAGACACTGCGCCGGGCACACGCAGCTCACCCGATCACGGATCTGCAACTCGAATACTCCCTGTTCTCGCGGAGTATCGAGGCCGAACTCCTGCCTGCATGCCGTGAGCTGGGAGTCGGCGTGACGGCCTATGGCGTGCTTTCGCGCGGGCTGCTCAGCGGCCATTGGTCGAAGAAGCGCCAGACCAGGGACTTTCGCAGCATTCTCCCTCGCTTTCGAGGCGACAATCTCGATCACAATCTCGCCGTCGTAGAGGCCCTTCGTCCGATCGCAGCGGCGAGGGGGGCAACCGTCGCGCAGATCGCCATCGGCTGGGTACTCTCTCGCGGCCCAGATATCGTCCCGCTGATCGGGGCGAGGCGCCGCGACCAGCTCACCGAATCGCTGGCTGCTATTGAACTCACCTTAGCAGGCTGCTGACAAAGTCGATTCCGAGCGGATCAGAAACGAAGGAATTGCC
>CAZVOE010000309.1:0-1704 GCA_964628935.1 uncultured Acidobacteriota bacterium | reverse complement strand
GCACACGACCGCTCGATCGCCCGCCTCCGGCGGTCGAACGGCAGCGTCGCCGACCGCCGCGACGGCGAGCGGACCGACCCCGGCGATCGAAACGCTCCCGAGCCGGCGGAACAACTCGGGGGCGAGGGTGGGGTCGTGCCGCCAGCGCGACGAGCTCGCCCGTTCGAGGTAGAGTCCTCGAAGACTCGCGATGCAGCAAAGCGGCGGCGCCCCGTCCGCCGACTCTGCAAGCACGGTCGTCCCGTCGCCATCGGGGCGGAGGGTGTTCCGGACCCGGACGGGGATTCCTCGGCTGACGGCGGGGGCGACCGACGCGGGATGGAGAACCTTGGCGCCGTGATGGGCCGCCTCGGCCGCTTCCGCGAACGAGACGGAACGCCGGAGGCGCGCCCCAGGAACGAGCCTCGGATCGGCCGTCAGGATCCCGTCGACATCGGTCCAGATCTGCACTTCCGCCGCGCCGAGAACCGCCCCGAGCACCGCGGCCGAGGTGTCCGACCCTCCCCGTCCCAGCGTGGTCGTGCGGCCCTCCGGCGATTGCCCGAAAAACCCTCCGAGAACCGGGACCTCGCCGGCCTCGAGCAACGGGACGAGTACCGATCGGGCGCGTTCGGCCGTTCGAGCGACGTCGGGCTCGGCGTCGCCGTGCCGGTCGTCGGTCGCGAGAACCTCGCGGGCATCGACCCATTTCGATCGCACCCCCTCCGCCTCGAGCGCCGCCGCCACGATCCGCGAAGACAGAATCTCCCCGAACGCGAGAAGGGCGTCGGCCGAACGGAGCGTCCCCTCCCCGAGAATCCGCACCGAGCGGAGGAGGGCCCGCAGATCCTCCAGTCGCGCGTCGATTTCGAGGCTGAGGTCGTGCCGCTTCCCCGCGTCGCGGATCGAGCCCGAGACCGCCCACCGGTGTCTCCTGCCGAGGTCTCCGAGGATCGGATCGAGTCCCTCCCGATCGCCGCGCTTGGCGAGATCGACGGCCCGGATCAGGAGATCGGTGACTCCCGACAGCGCCGAGACGACGACGAGAGGCCGCTGCGCCGTCGACGCCTTCACGATGCGGGCGACGACGAGGATCCGCTCGGCGTCGGCGACGCTCGTACCGCCGAACTTCTGGACGATCATCGGGGGCCCCGATCGAGGAAGCCCAGGGCCGCGAGCATCTCCGCATTCAGGAGGGTGCCTCCGGCAGCGCCCCGGATCGTGTTGTGCGAAAGGACGACGAGCCGCAGCGACAAGAGCGGGCAGCGCCGAATCCTGCCGACGACGACGGTCATTCCCTGCCCCTCGTCGCGGTCCCGGCGGGGCTGAGGCCGGTCAGGCTCGGTCCGCACACGGATGGGCGATGGCGGCGACGACGGAAGGCCGAGCGCCGCGACGTCGCCCGAGAATTCCGAAAGGAGCGACGCGGCCGACTCCGGGTCGACGTCCCGTCCGAGCTCGACCGAGATCGCCTCGAGGTGCCCGTCGACGCTGGGCACACGATGGCAGTGCGCCGCCACGGCCGTGTCGGCCGGAACGATCGAACCGTCCCGCACGGTGCCGAGGAGCTTTCCGAGCTCCGACTCGATCTTTTCCTCCTCCCCCCCGATGTGCGGGATCACGTTGTCGATGAGGTCGAGAGCGCGGGGTCCTTCCGCGCCCGCCCCGGAAAGCGCCTGGAGCGTCGCGACGAACACGCGCCGCACCCCGTAGGCGCGGTGGAGC
>CAZVOE010000308.1:0-1775 GCA_964628935.1 uncultured Acidobacteriota bacterium | reverse complement strand
GAGCGGGAGGCTACATCGCCTTCACTCTATTTCCACACCTCTTGGGTATACCTCCCAGTGGGATGGGCAAGCTCCTCATCATCTCGGTTCTCGCCGCGTATCTCGTCGGCAACATCGCGGGCGCCCTGATCGCGCTCGGCTCCGTCGGGCACTAGCACGCCCCCTTCTTCCGCCTCCGGCTCGAACCTCGAGTCCGGGGGCTTTTCTTGATCATCGTCTCCGCGCCGGCGTCGCAGTTCGCTTCTCGGTCTTCGAGGCGACGATCATCATGACGGTCGCAATGAAACCCCATACAAACAGCGCGACTGGAACCCCGATGACGAAGAGGATCAGCACAGCGGCCATTTGGTTGTCCGGCTTGGTCCAGTCCGTCCTTGCGGTACCTCGCTGAAACCACGCAGTGTGTGCGATCCAGTCGACGAGCAGATAGCCGACGACGAGCGTTCCAAACAGCAGCAAGCTGCCGACGGCAAAGGTGATGGCGTTCCGCATGCTGGCCAACACCTGCAGAACCCCGAGCGCAAGGATGAGCAGGGGCACCGCGACCATAAGGATGAGGATCGCGGCGGCGATGTAGCCCCCGGGCGCATTCCAGTCCATGCGGCCCATGCCGGACTGGAACCAGCTTGACCGCGTGACAGCGCGGAGAGCGAGGGCTCCAGCGATCAAGACCAGGATGGCGACGGAGCCCGCCGCGACGACCGAACCTGCGGTGATTTCGAGGCGAGACTTGCCCATAGCGCGTGCCTACTTCCGACCCTGCGGCCGTCAGGTAGTCGAAGTCCCCCGAATTCTGTCGCGGCTTCCCCTCGGAAGTCCAGTTCCGTCGTTGCCGGACCCTCGGCTCACCATTCAGGCCCGACCGAAGTAGGCGACGGCCCGTGACGCCGGCGCCGGCAGCCGCAGCATCGGAAGGGTGTCGTCGTGGAACTGGAAGTAGCGCATGACCGGGTCCTCAACCCGCCTCGGGATCTTGTTCGAGACGACGAGGCGAAGGCCGTGCGCCGACCATGTGGGCACGCCAGCGTAGTCTTCGATGACCGCGAGAGGATCGAGCTCGACGTTGTAGCCCTGAATCAAGCCGGGAAGGCGGTCCCATTGCGCGGGTCTTCGCACCCGATCGATCGCGTACTTCGGTATGGTCTCGAAGGTGTCCGGCGGAAGCGTTGCGACGGCAGCTCGGACGAGGCGGTCTCCTTGACACTCTTCTGAGTGCAGCCCAGGATGGTCGTACGGACATGCCTCGTTGCGGTGAGCGATGAGCCAGGCGTGGACGGCCGCGACACCTTCATACACGACCAGCTTGCCGAAGATCGTGGGTTCGCCCTCCGTCGCGCAACGCGCGTCGTACAGCTCCTTGATCGCGGTATGAACCTGCTGGGGCCGGATCTGGAGCAACCCACTGCTGTACTCGTCGACGAGTTCGCACAACCTCCGTTCGGTCCGTACGGCAGGAGCATACCGAATGCGATGCTTGCGCACCCCCGCGCGATTCGCCGAGCGGCTCTGTGGGTCCAGGCGTCGCCGCTCGTTACGCGCGTTCTCTCGGCACTCGTCGTGGTACTTGCGCTCGCCGGGCCGGAGCGGCGTACCGTGGCGCGGAAGGGCCTGCGGGGGATAGCGCTTCGTATCGGATGTCTGGATCCTGCGAACGAGTTCCGGGTCCGGTGCCTGACAAGTTCTTCGAGACTCGTGGCCGAGGGCCAATGTTCACCTCCTCAACGCGGAGACGTTGGCTTTCGGCCGTCGCGTCAGCGATGACTCGACGGGCCGGG
>CAZVOE010000307.1:0-1785 GCA_964628935.1 uncultured Acidobacteriota bacterium | reverse complement strand
CCTCGCGTTTGCGCGTCCACGCGACCCGCGAGGAACTCGACGCCGCGGCGCGCCTCGAAGCCGTCGCCTGGATCGAGGAGATGGCGGAGATCACCCCGCGGAACAACACGACCCGCTGGGTGATCCAATCGGACGTCCCCGACTTCACGCCCCTGTGGGACGCCGGCCTCCACGGCGAAGGACAGGTGATCGGCCACATCGACGGCCGGATCGACATGAACTCCTGTTTCTTCCGAGACCCGACGAACAACACCCCCGGCCCCGGCCACCGGAAGGTCGTCGCCTATCGCTCCTCGACGGGGCTGGGGGCCGACTCGCACGGCACGCACACGGCCGGAACCTCTGCGGGGGACCAGTTCCCCTTGAACGGCACGCTCGATCACAACGGCAACGCCTACGCCGCGAAGATCTCCCACTCGAACCTCAACGACATCGAGGGGTCCGGAACCGCCCCGTCGAACCTCTACGACTACCTCGCCGCCGCCCACGCGGACGGCGCGCGAATGCACACGAACTCCTGGGGGGACGACGGGACGACGGCGTACACGACGTGGGCGCGCGACATCGATCGCTTCTCCCACGACTACGAGGAGTCGCTCGTCTTCTTCGCGGTGACGAACACGTCGACGCTCAAGACCCCCGAGAACGCGAAGAACGTCGTGGCCGTGGGCGCCTCCGGCAACGGCGCTTCGGACGACACTTTCTGCTCGGGCGGGCGTGGGCCGACGAACGACGGGAGACGCAAGCCGGAGATCTTCGCCCCGGGGTGCTCGATCGTTTCCGCCGGGAGCGGCTCGTCGTGCGGGACCCGGACCCTCACCGGCACGTCGATGGCCTGTCCGGCGGTGACCGCGGCGGGGGCCCTCGTCCGCCAGTACTTCGTTGAGGGGCGCTACCCCGACGGCTCGGCTGGATCGGTGGACCCCGTCTCCCCGACGGGAGCGCTCGTCAAGGCCGTCCTTCTCAACGGGGCGGTCGACATGACCGGGATCAGCGGGTATCCGAGCAACCAAGAGGGGTGGGGAAGGGTCCTCTTGGACCAGGCCCTCACCTTCCCGGGCGACGTGCGGACCCTCTCGGTCCTCGACGACCTCAGGAACTCCGAAGGGCTCTCGACCGGGCAGGCCGCCACCTACGAGCTCGTCGTCGAGGGAACGGAGGAGCCGCTGCGGATCACCGCGGTCTGGACGGAGCCCCCCGCCTCTCTTCTCGCGAACCCTGCGACGGTGAACGACCTCGACCTCGAGGTGGTGAGCCCGACGGGGGACACCTATCTCGGGAACGTCGTCGACACCGCGACCGGCCTCTCCACGCTCGGCGGGTCCCCCGACCCGAGGAACAACGTGGAACAGGTGATCGTCGCCTCCCCTGCCGCCGGGACCTGGATCGTGCGCATGAAGGGGACCGCGGTGAACGAGGGAACGCAAGGGTTCGCGGTCGTCGCGTCGGGACAGGTCAAACCTGCGGGAGCCGGGGCGCTGCGGTACGCCGGCCACCGCGTCGAGGACCCACCCCCCGGCGGAAACGGGGACGCCGTCGCCGACCCGGGCGAAACGGTGACTATCCCGGTCGACCTCCGGAACGCGAGCGCGGAGACCCTCACCGCGATCTCGGCCGCCTTGCGGTCGGGGGTTCCGTCCCTCGTCCGCATCACCGACGAGCGCGCCGACTGGGCCGATCTCGCCCCGGGTGCGACGGGGACCTCGCTCGTCCCGCACTTCCGCGCCACCCTTTCCCCCGACCTTTCGTGCGGCGCCCGGATCCCCTTCTCGCTCGACTCGACGT
>CAZVOE010000306.1:0-1797 GCA_964628935.1 uncultured Acidobacteriota bacterium | reverse complement strand
CCTCCCCGATCATCCCGTCCGCGAACGTCGTCGCGCGGATCGAGAGATGGTCCTGATGGTGGTACTTGATCGTCGAGCCCTCGATCGTCGCGAGGAGCGTGCTCCCGAGCCAGACGTACTCCTTGCTCCACGACGTGCCGTTCCACTCGCCGATGACTGGCCCGCCGTCGCGTAAGTAGAGGGTCGTGCTCGACCCTTCCGTCCGCTTCGTCCGGAGACCCCTTGCGTCGAAGGCGAACGTGATCGGCGGGTCGGCACCCGGCGTGTGCCCGATCGTCCGCCCCGCGGCGTCGATCGAAAAGGTGCCGTCGGGGGTCGCGGTTGGCTTACTGGGCTGAATTGCATTCATTCAAGCATATGCGACGCAGCTTCTCGACCCACTGTGGAATCTTGTCCCGCGGTGCGTCGAGATCGTCGGCGTACGCGCGGCCCGACACTCGATAGCCATCAACCCATTCGTGAACGAACTCATACGTCGTTCCGTTCAAGACGAAGCCGACTATAGGCGTCAACGGGATGGTCTGTGCTTCGAGTCGCTTTGAATGTGCTCCGATGTCGACGCATTCTTCTGACGACCACGAGTTGGTTGTGACACGGGTAAGCTTCGCGAGCTGATCAAGATCATCGCCTTGACCCTTCTCGATCGCGTCTCTGGCCTGGGTGTTCAAAAACCCGTCCGGCATCCACCTGCGCTCCACGCGGACCACGCCACACTCTTCCTCCTCCACTAGCCAGAGCTCCGGCGGACGTTGGGAGGAGATCACCCGCACGCCGAAACGCCAATTCACTCCTTCTCGATGAGTGTTTTCGAGACCCAGCGGGAGAACAATCTCCAGCAATCGATCTCCGTACTTCGCGTCCCACTTGGCGAGTGAGTCGTTGCTTCCGACAGGTCGCGATGACAGCGCCAGCGACACGAAAATGGCCAAAACAGAGCCAATCGGCATGCAGAATCGGCGACAGCGTCCTCCGCCGACGTTTCGCGAATCGCCTAGTCGCACGGTGCCTCCTTGTCGGCGTGATCCCACCAGTCTCCGTCGAGAACGGTGTAGATTTCCGGGGTCGCGGCATTCGGCATCACGACATCGACGCTGTTCCTCCTGACAACGAAGTTGGGGAGTCCAGCCTCAACAGCGGCCCCCCAATCCCCTCGTCCCCGAGTGATCGGATCGTAGATGGAGGGTGGGCCGTCGAGGACGTGGGTGTGGGCCATTCCCTTGGTCCCGGATGGACGTTTTCCCTCAAAGGACGCGCGATCACCGCCCAAGGACTTCCACCCGGCTCGCGAGACGTGGAAGTCACCGTCCTTGTAAACGATGTGCGCGGAGATCTCCTTATGATCCTTCAAGAGTAACATCGCCTGAATGTACATGCAGTACCACTGCTTGATGAGGCGAGGAGTCACGGTGACGCGTCCGACTCGGGCCCCCAGCCCAAGAGGCTTCGCCTGCTGCCTCTCCCTCTCGGCCTGCGCACTTCTCATCATCAGCCAGTAGATGTCCCATGGGACCTGATGGGTAAACCGATCACCCCCGCCTAAGGGCGTACTTACGACCTCGTGGGCCTCGTAGAAGATCGTGGTCTGCAACCCCCACGGATCCCACCGGTTCACCGGATCGTTCCCCGCGTACGCGTACCGGTTCCACGACTGCCCGTCCGCCAGGCTCCCGGGAATAGGATCCGCCGACAGGAACCTCCCCGCCTCCGGCCCCATCCAGCGGAACATCGCGTAGTCGAGGCTTCCGCCCGCCTCCCGCTCGTACGTCGTGAAGATCCGCGTCGTCTCGGGGGAGGTCT
>CAZVOE010000305.1:0-1798 GCA_964628935.1 uncultured Acidobacteriota bacterium | reverse complement strand
CCGGATGGACGACGTGATCTTCGAGGAGTTCAAGGGGACGGGGAACATGGAGATCAACCTCGACCGCAGGCTTTCCGATCGCCGGGTCTTTCCCGCGGTCGACCTGCTCCGCTCGGGGACCCGGAAGGAAGAGCTGCTTCTTTCGAAGAAGGAGCTCGAACGCACCTGGGTGCTCCGCAAGGTCCTCCAACAGATGTCCCCGGTCGAGGCGATGGAGCTGCTGCGGGATCGGATGGTCAAGACGGCCAGCAACGCCGAATTCCTGGACTCGATGGCAGGTTAGGGGGACATTCCGCCTTTTGTTTCAATTCTTGAATGGTGCAAGGCGCCTTTCAAGAATTGAAACAAAAAGCGGAGTGCCGCCCTCCGTGCTACACTCCCAAGGTTTTTCCGGGCCCTCTCCCAACGAGGTTCGAGCGATGAAGGCTGATATCCATCCCGAGTACCACGAAGTCATGGTGGTCTGCGCCTGCGGGAACACCTTCCCGACCCGGTCGACGAAGAAGGACCTCCGCGTGGAGATCTGTTCGGCCTGCCACCCCTTCTTCACCGGAAAGCAGAAGCTGGTCGACTCCGCCGGCCGCGTCGAGCGCTTTCAAAAGCGCTACACCAAGGCCGAAGCCAAGAGCTGAAACTTGTCCGGCTCCCTCGACCCCCACATCGAAAGCCGGCTTCAGGGCATCGAGCGGCGGTTCGAGGCGCTGTCGGAAGCTCTCGCCGACCCCGCCCTCGTCTCGGATCAGGCGAAGTACCGCGAGACGACCAAGGCGTACGCCGAGCTCTCGCCGGTCGTCGAGGCTTGGCGGAACTTCCGAAAGGTGGAGGCCGATCTCGCCGGGGCTCGAGAACTCCTCTCCGGCGCCGAAGACGCGGAGATGCGCGCGATGGCGGCGGCGGAGGTCCACGCCTTGGAGGAGACGATCGAGCATCTTCGCGAGCGGATCAAGGTTCTTCTCCTCCCGACCGACCCGAACGACGCGAAGAACGTCGTTCTCGAGATCCGCGCGGGGACGGGAGGCGACGAGGCGACGCTCTTTGCCGCCGAGCTGTTCCGAATGTACACCCGTTACGCCGAGGCCCAAGGGTGGAAAGTGGACACGACCGACGTGTCGGAAAGCGGCGTCGGCGGCATCAAGGAAGTGATCGCCCTCATCGAGGGAGAGCGCGTCTACAGCCGACTCAAGTGGGAAAGCGGCGTCCACCGCGTGCAGCGCGTCCCCGAGACCGAGGCGCAGGGGCGGATCCACACCTCGGCGGTCACCGTCGCCGTCCTCCCCGAGGCGGACGACGTCGAGGTCCACATCGACGAGAAGGACCTCCGGATCGACACCTTCTGCTCGTCCGGACCGGGCGGGCAGAGCGTGAACACGACCTACTCGGCGGTGCGGATCACCCACCTCCCGACGAACCTCGTCGTCCAGTGCCAGGACGAAAAGTCCTGGCACAAGAACAAGGCGCGTGCACTCCAGGTCCTCCGTTCGCGCCTCTACGACATGAAGATGCGCGAGCAGCACGAGAAGATCGCTCAGGAGCGGCGCGGGATGATCGGTTCGGGAGACCGTTCCGAGAAGATCCGCACGTACAACTTCCCGCAGGACCGGGTGACCGACCATCGGATCGGCCTCACCCTCCACGATCTTCCGTCGGTCTTGAACGGCGCGATCGAACCGCTCGTCGAGGCCCTCGCCGCCCGCGACCAGGCCGAGCGCCTCAAGGAAGAGGTCAAGGCCTGACCGGCTCGGTCGGCGCCGCTCTCGCGGAGGCGCGGCTGTACGGCATGCGAGAAATGATGCTGATG
>CAZVOE010000304.1:0-1803 GCA_964628935.1 uncultured Acidobacteriota bacterium | reverse complement strand
GAGCAGCGCAGCGCGGAGGCGCTCTCCCGCGCCGAGGCGCTCCTCGCGGAACGTACGGCCGCCCTCGAGTCGGTCTCCGGCCTGACCGCGGCACAGGCCCGCGCGGAGGTGATCGCGCGCGCCGAGGAGGCCGCCCGTGCGGAGGCGGCCCGCGCCGCGCGACGGATCGAAGAGGAGGCCAGGGACCGGGCGCGCGGGGAGGCCCTCCGCATCCTCGTTCAAGCGACGCAGAGGATCCCCGTCCGGGAGGCCGTCGAGTCGACGGTGACCTTCGTCGAACTGCCGAGCGACGAGATGAAGGGCCGGATCATCGGCCGCGAAGGCAGGAACATCCGCGCGCTCGAGCACGCGACCGGGATCGACGTCATCGTGGACGACACGCCGCGGGCGATTCTCGTGTCTTCGTTCGATCCCGCGCGCCGCGAGATCGCTCGGCTCGCGATCGTTCGGCTCATCGAGGACGGGCGCATCCACCCCGCCCGCATCGAGGAGACGGTGGCGAAGATCCGCGAAGAGTTCGACGCCCACGTCGAGCAGACCGGGCAGGAGGCCGTCTTTTCCCTCGGTCTCGCGGAGCTGAATCCCCGCCTCGCCCGCCTCGTCGGACGGATGAGGCTCCGTTACCACCACGGTCACAACCTCCTCCAGCACTGCGTCGAGACCGCCCTGATCGCCGCCCACATGGCGGCGGAGTTCGGTGCTCGGGAGGAGATCGCGCGGCGAGCGGGGCTGTTCCACGAGATCGGGCGCGTCGACGAATCGAGCACCGGCCATCCGATCCTCGCGTCCGCCGAATTGGCGGCTCGTCACGGGGAGCGCGAGGAAGTGGTCGAGGCGATTCGCTCCCTGCACCCGGACCACGAGCCCCGAATCGTCGAGGCGCTCCTCCTCAGAACCGCCAACCGGGTTTCGGAAAACCGCCCCGGGGCGCGGAAGGACAACCTCGATGTGTTCCTAGAGCGGCTCTCGCGCCTCGAAGAGATCGCCCGCCGCTTCCCCGGAGTCGTGCAGGCCTACGCCATCCGCGCGGGAAAGGAGCTTCGCGTGACGGTCGACACCGAGGCGGTTTCCGACGAGCGCGCGGCCGCGCTTTCCCGCGATATCGCGCGCGCCATCGAACACGAGGCCAACTACCCCGGAGAGGTCCGTGTCGCGGTCGTTCGAGAAACCCGCGCGGTCCAGTTCGCGGTCTGAGCCATGCGCATCGCCCTCGTCGGAGACGTCGTGGGGAGCGCGGGAAGGCGCGCCCTTCGGAAAGGCCTCCACTCGCTGCGGGCGAGTCACCGTCCGGACCTCGTGATCGTCAACGGCGAGAACGCCGCTGGCGGAGCCGGACTGACCCCCGCGACGGCCGAAGAGATCTTCCGCGCCGGGGCCGACGTGATCACCACCGGAAACCACGTCTGGGATCGGAAGGAGATCCTCCCGTATCTCGATGAGGAGGAACGCCTTCTCCGTCCCGCCAATTACCCCGAGCCCGCCCCCGGACGCGGGGTTTGCGTCGCGGAGGCGCGAAACCGAATCCCGGTCGGCGTCGTCAATCTGATGGGCCGGGTCTTCCTCTCGGACGTGGACGACCCGTTTCGCGCGGCCGACGCGATCCTGAGGCGACTCCGCGGACGATGCCCCGTCATCGTGGTCGACTTCCACGCCGAGGTGACGAGCGAGAAGGGCGCCCTCGCCTGGCACCTCGACGGTCGGGTCGCCGCCGTTCTGGGCACGCACACGCACGTCGCCACCGCCGACGAACGCATCCTCCCCGGCGGCACCGCGTTCCAAACGGACGTCGGCATGACCGGAGCC
>CAZVOE010000303.1:0-1804 GCA_964628935.1 uncultured Acidobacteriota bacterium | reverse complement strand
GACCCTGCTCCTCCCCGATCATTCCGTCCGCGAACGTCGTCGCGCGGATCGAGAGGTGGTCGGCGTGGTGGTACTTGATCGTCGAGCCCTCGACCGTCGCGAGGAGCGTGCTCCCCAGCCAGACGTACTCCTTGCTCCACGAGGTGCCGTTCCACTCGCCGATCACTTGCCCGCCGTCGCGCAGGTAGAGGGTCGTGCTCGCGCCGTCGGTGCGCTTCGTCCGGAGCCCCGTTGCGTCGAAGGCGAAAACGAGCGCCGGGCCCGAGGCGGGCGTGTGCCCGATCGTCCGCCCCGCGGCGGAGTAGCTCCAGGTCAGCCCCCATGCGGGGTAGGTCGCTCCGCCCGTGGTGTGCGCGCGCTTCAGCCTCGAGAGGCCGTCGTATTCGAAGTGGACGGTTCGGTCGGGTACGACCAGGTCGTTGATCTTCTTGATGCGGCCATCGTTCCCCGTCGCGTTTCCGTACTCGTAGGTCAGGTTCAGCATCGTCCCGCCCGGCTGCGGCCGATCATACCGGATCTCCGAGAGGAGCAGGCGCTCGGGAGTCCAGCCGAACGAGGCCCTGACCCCGTTCCTATAGGTTCAACCCGTCGGGAGGCCGGAGGCATCCCAGGAGAGGTTCGAGGGGAGGCTCGTCCCGCCGGTCGTGAGGGACGCCGACCATCGGGTGCACGGCTTCCCACCGTCCTTCAGCGGACAGCAGGTCTACGGCCAAGCGACTCACTCCGAACGTGGACAGAGGGCGATCGCCTCCGCGAGGGCGGCGAGTTCATTCGCGAATGCCTCGTCGTGAGTCTCGCCTCCCTGGACGGCGGGATACTTCCACTGCAGCCGATACCCACCCCAAGACTCGACGAGTAACTTCACATCGCGGGCGTGCAGGTAGGCACCTGGATACGGCTGAAGGCGGATCCGGCCATTCTCGACCCGGTCGACGAGGGATCGGAGCCCTTCGCAGCGCTTCCCGTCCACGCGGAAATCCCTGAGCGGCAGCGCCTCGATCACGGCATCCTCGTTTTCGGCTGTGCCATTCGCGATGGCACGGAGTATCGCGGACTGGAGCGACATGTCCTCAATCTGTACGACCTGCGCAGCCACTGTCCCGGCATGCGATCGGACGATCCGAACGAGCGTTTCAGGCGTCTCACCGTTGGCGACCACCCGAATCGCCGCTCTCCAGTTCACACGCTTCACGTCCAGATCGTCGTCGGAGATGGCGAGCGGGAACACCGCGCGAGCAAGGAGTCATAATGCTGGAACATCCAGTGCAGCCCTTTCGGAACTTCATCGGCGATGGCGACGCTCGCGGATCCTCCGCTCGATGCTGCGGCCGAACCAACGCAGAGAAACAAGGCGAGCACGGCGGTGCGAAGTGTCACGGTGATGGTTCATTCTCCACCGATGCGTACCAGTCAGGGCCCGCGAGCATCGTCGGACTCGTATCCGACGGGCTTCCGGGAATCCGGCCGCGCGCAAGTACTCGCGGTCGGAGATCGTCGGCGATCAAGAAGCCGCTCCTTCGGCCCCACTGAAGGATCCGGCCAGGGTAACAGAGTCTTCGTTCCCCTCACAGGTCGCTAACCGGCTCAGCTCACTTCGGAGCGACAATCTGTACCACTTGACGAGTCCTGAACTCATCGACCAACTGAGCCCCCTGGGCGCCGAGGAGACCAAGCGTAAACGGTGATCCGATGTTCGAGCTGTTGTGCGAAATGACGAGCAACCATGCAGGTTCCAGCCCAACCAAAGACTGAAGTAGTTCCGTATTTCTCCGACAGTCGGCCGCTGGCCCGCTGAAAAGCGGAA
>CAZVOE010000302.1:0-1813 GCA_964628935.1 uncultured Acidobacteriota bacterium | reverse complement strand
CTCGAGAGTCGCCGCCTCGACCTTCCGGGCCAGGTAGACGCCCTCGCGACTCTGGTACTCCCCAGCACTGATCGCCTTCGTCTCGAGGAGAGACCGGGCTCTCTCGTAGGCGCGTTCGGCGATGCGCAAGTCGGACAGGGCCTTCACGAAGTCGTCCCAGGCCCGGCTCAGGTCCACGCTCTCGATCCAGACGATCGGATCGCCCTTTCGGACGCGCTGGCCGAGGTCGACCGGGATCTCCGCGACCCGCCCTCGGAGGTTCGAGGCCACATAGAGCAGCCGGTTCTCGTCATGACCGACGGTCCCGGTCAGCACCAAGAGGTGTTCGAGGTCCATCGACCGCACCTTCCACGTCTGGATGCCCGACTCCGCGATCGCGGCGCCCGTCAGTCGTACGCTGTCCGGGATCTGTGGCCCGTGCGCATCCTCTTCCGTGTGCTCCGATTCGTCGGCGTGCCCATGTGCCGCGGCGGGTTTCCCGCCGTCAGGCCCACAGCCGACCGAGAGGCCCAGCGCCAAGAGCGAGAGAAGCAAGGACGTTGCGTTGCGGTCAGTTGCTCGCATGGGAATCTCCGGTGAGCCGTTCCAACTCCGCTCGCGTGACGAAGGCGTCGAGCTGGGCCTCGTATGCCGCCCGCAGCGTCTCCAGGAAGCTCCGTCGCGCCTCCAACCACTGGAGCAGGCTCGCCTCCCCCTGCTCGAGACTATTTTGGAAGACGGCGAGCGCATCGCGCGCGGCGGGGAGGATTCGGACTCTGTAGTCGACGGCGATTTCGCGAGCGGCGCGATCTCGGCGGACCAGGCGCTCGATGTCGGCTTCGATGCCGCTGCGCAGCACGCCCAACTCCGCTTCCGCTTCCGCGAGCTCGGCGCGGGCAAGTCCGACTCCCGGCTTGTTCCTGTTCCACAGGGGAATCGCGATTCCAAACGCCGCGCCCGTGGCCTGTCGGTCGAGCTCCTTCAAACGGAACGCGGAGACTTCGAGGCCGGGAAGCCGGGCGGCGCGCTCGGCGTCGACGACCGACCTCGCGGCCTCAACTCTCGATTGCGCGGCGCCAACTGCGGGATTGCGGGAGACGGCGAGCTGGACGGCGCCCTCAGGCGTCGGCGGCAAGGCGCTCGGATCGAGCTCGCTGGGGAAGGAGTACTCGGTACCGAGTTCTCCGAGGAGGAAACGGTTCAGCGCGGCCCGGGCACCCGCGGCCTGCGCGGCAGCCGCGCGCGCTTCGGACTCCGCGCGAAGGGCTTCGACGGTCGTCCGAAGGTGCTCCGCTCCGGGCGCTTCCCCAACCTCGACGCGTCTCGCCACGAGCTCGTTCAACGACCGTGCATCGACCGCGGCTTGCGACAGCGCGTCCGCGCGTGCGGCTCCGAGCGCGGCCTCGTAGTACAGGACCTTCGCCTCGAAAAGGACGTCGAGGATCACGGCGTCGACCTGCGAGGCCGCTGCTTCGACGGCGGCGTTCCCGGCGGTCCTTCGCGAGCGAAGGCCCCATGGCGCCGGAAGCGACTGGGACACTTCGAAATTCGATTCCGAGCGGGTGGCGCCGCCGTTCCGAGGCTCGCCTCGGCCGAACCCGACGCTCAACACGGGGTCTGGGACGAGGGTGGCGGCGCGTCGGCGTTCCTCGGCTTGGGATACGCGCGCGCGGGCCGCCGCTATTGCAGGGGCCCGCTCACGTGCGAGCTGGAGGACCGTGTCGAGATGCACCACGCGTTGCTCCGAACCCGCCGTCTGAATGACCGGAGCGTTCGTTACCGAGGCGCCGGCCGGCGAGTTCCCGGCAGCGCAGGGCATCGCCCCCAGCAAGAC
>CAZVOE010000301.1:0-1912 GCA_964628935.1 uncultured Acidobacteriota bacterium | reverse complement strand
CTGTTATACCCAATGCAGACCCTGGACCGCAACCCAATTAGAATCTTGGTGCGAAACTCCTTCGGAAGATGCGAAGATGAACAAACTGGGTTTCAGGTTACAGGAATTCGGGTTTACGGACACCCGAAACCTGTAGTTTATCGTTTATCATTTTGCATCAGTAGTGTCCCAATGTTCGTATCAAGGGTAGTTATAACCTATTGGTGTCAATATATTTAATGGGCAAAATGGCATTTTTCGATTTGAAAGCACAGGGCCTCTCCGGGCATACTCCTCGGTTATCTGACGAGGAGGTCGACCACCATGAATTCCGGAAGGACTGTTTTCAGCCAGCTGATGGACTTCTTGCCCATGTACGAGTTTCACAAGTGCGTGGATCGATACGACGGCAACTACAAGGTCCAGTCCTTCTCGTGTTGGGACCAGTATCTGTGTATGGCCTTCGCTCAACTCACCTATCGGGAGAGTCTCCGGGACATCCAGGTTTGTCTTCGCGCCTCAGAGCCGAAGCTCTATCACATGGGCTTTCGTGGCAAGGTCTCCCGCAACACATTGGCCAATGCGAATCAAAGCAGAGACTGGCGCATCTATGCGGATTTCGCTCAAGTGCTCATCTCAATCGCCAGGCCCCTCTACGCCAACGAGGACTTCGGCGTTCAACTCGAGCAGACCGTCTATGCCCTGGATGCCACCGTTATCGACCTCTGTCTTTCTTTGTTCCCATGGGCCAGATTTCGAAAGAGCAAAGGCGCCGTCAAACTGCATACGCTCTTGGACTTACGTGGGAGCCTTCCCACGATGATCTATATCACTCACGGAAAGACCCACGACGTCAACATCCTCGACAGAATCCTGGTCGAACCCGGGGCCATCTACATCATGGATCGAGGGTATCTCGACTTTGCCCGCCTTTATGCCGTCCATCAAGAGCGGGCGTTCTTTGTCATCCGAGCCAAGACCAACTTCAATTTCGGCCGCCTCTACTCCCATCCTGTAGACAAGGCCACTGGGGTTCAGTGCGACCAAACCGTTCTACTGAGAACCTTCTATTCGAGAAAAGACTACCCCGAGAAGCTCAGACGCATTCGCTTCTTCGATATCCAGAAAAACAAGCGGCTGGTCTTCCTGACCAACAACTTCTCTCTTCCCGCCATCACGATCGCCCAGCTCTATCGTTGCCGGTGGCAAGTGGAATTGTTCTTCAAATGGATCAAGCAGCATCTGAGAATCAAGGCCTTCTATGGGACATCCGAGAATGCCGTAAAGACCCAAATCTGGATTGCCATCTCGGTCTACGTCCTGGTGGCCATCGTGAAAAAACGTCTGAGGGCCGAACGGAGCCTCTACACAATTCTACAGATTTTGAGCGTTACCCTGTTCGAGAAAACCCCGTTATTACAAGCTCTATCGAACGAAAACTATCAAAACTCGGATGTCCATGACGACAACCAGTTGACTTTATTCAATTAACATTGGGACAGCAGTGTCATTGAGTATTTTGAGAGATCATCTGATGCACAAGGTCAGGTTTTGTGAAAGGAGCAAGGGATATATGGTTGAAGAGGAAAAGGGATTTGTCATCAAAGACCGAAGATCGTTTGACGAGAAGGGGGACTTGAAGGAAAAAGAAGCGTAACAGGCCCAGGAAAAAAAGAAGGAAGAGCCGAAAGCCGCCCCCCGGAAGGAAGAGGGCCAGAGGGTCCCGCTCCCGGAGGCGAGTTTCAGCGCCCTCCTGTTCAGCCTGAGCTCATCGGCCCTGCTCCATCTGGGGGAGATTGCCGACCCCTATACCAACCAGAAGAAGCAGGACCTGGCCCTGGCCAAGCACACGATCGATACCATGGCCATGCTCAAGGAAAAGACCAGGGGAAACCTCACCGCCGAAGAGTCGAACGCCCTGGGCGGGATGCTC
>CAZVOE010000300.1:0-1967 GCA_964628935.1 uncultured Acidobacteriota bacterium | reverse complement strand
ATCCCGTCCGCGAACGTCGTCGCGCGGATCGAGAGGTGGTCCTGGTGGTGGTACTCGATCGTCGAGCCCTCGATCGTCGCGAGGAGCGTGCTCCCCAGCCAGACGTACTCCTTCGTCCAGAGACCCGTCGCGTCGATGGCGAAGCCGAACGCCGGGCCCGAGGCGGGCGTGTACCCGTTCATCCTCCCCGCGGCGTCGATCGAGAACATCGTCGTCAACCTCGAACCGAAACGGCGGTCACGGCAGGTACCTTGCTGACCACGAGTACCGCCGACTTTGGCCCGATGGCCTCCCTGCCACACGGCTCAGGATTCAGGTCCCGCACCGCACCGAGAGAGGTACACGATACGCCGAACGCTGTTCGTCGGCTCGACGATCAAGTACAGTCCCAGTTGCGGATACACCAGGAATCTCGGGCCGGTCATCGAGCTACCAACGTCGCGATGAGAGGAGTCGTTCGCGAAAGGCGGGCATGGTCCCGTGGCCATTGTACGAGTAATGTAATCGCTTCCAAATAACGCTTCGGCCTCACGGAGCGACATCGCACGTGGCGTAACTTCCGCCTCGACGATCCGGTACGTCCGTGGGTCCGCGACGAATGCCACGCGGTTAGTTCTTTCTGGATCGACACCGGAGTACTCGAGCCAGATGCTTGTCTCTGCTTCAGGATCCGCTTCCTCGTCGAATCTGGGCCCCTCATAGCTTGGTGTCCCGAGCTTTGTCACCACATCTGCTTTCGTCGAACGACCGATCTCGATCCCATAGACACGTCCGGGTGACCACGACTGAACTTCTGACTTCGGCTCTCCCCAGGAACAGCCTAAGGACAGGACGGCCGCTGACACCAACGAGCCGGTTTGGAGGACGGTGCCATTGACTCGAAACATGCGCATTCTCCCTCGATTACACTGGAACGGACGTCCCCTCCGCCTCAAACCACGGACAGGGGTTGTTCAAGTATGTGACTGGGTCGAGCCACGTGGTCCCGGACGTTGCTGTGATTCGTCCGCTCGCGACGCCGAAATGGAGGTGGGTCTCTGCTGTGGGCAGATTCCCTGCGTTGCCGGATCGCCCTACGGCGCCGATTGCGGCTCCCTGTGCGACTGAAGAACCGACACGCAACCCCCGAACAGAGTCGAGATGCGCGTAGAGCGTGCGAATGCCGCCATCGTGTAAGAGAATCACCGAATAGCCGTATCCCCGCATGCTCCCGGCCAGTTCGACCTTCCCATCACGGTTTGCGACCACAGCGCTTCCCCTTACACCAGCAAGATCGAGCCCGGCGTGTGGATAGCCTTTCCGCGGATCACCGAAGAACCCTCCACCGCCGACCCCTGGACGAACCTCACCCGGCACTCCGGACGGCACCGCGTTGATTCCCGGCTGTCCGGTCACCGGATTCAGTCCGCAGGACTTGGGTTGCTTCGCCTCATCGGCGTCCCTCCCTTCTCTGATTCCGGGGTCGCGCAGCGGCGAATCCGGTGCTCCGTCGTTGCATGGCAACATGAAGACGTCCACGCCGTATAGCCTGCAGAGTTCCGCCTCGGTGAGTAGGTAGACGGTCCCGCCCCCCGGGAGATCCCAGTAACGCCTTCCGCCGCCTTCGCCCCACACCGTGTGCACTTCGTGGACCTGGACCTTCGGCGTCGGATCGAGCCCCCACGGATCCCACCGGTTCACCGGATCGTTCCCCGCATACGCGTACCGGTTCCACGACTGCCCGTCCCCCATGCTCCCGGGAATAGGATCCGCCGACAGGAACCTCCCCGCCTCCGGCCCCATCCACCGAAACATCGCGTAGTCGAGGCTCCCACCCGCCTCCCGCTCGTACGTCGTGAAGATCCGCGTCGTCTCGGGGGAGGTCTCGTACCACGGCTCGCCGAAGGGGTAGTGACCCTGCTCCTCCCCGACCATCCCGTCCGCGAACGTCGTCGCGCGGATCGAGAGGTGGTCCTGGTGGTGGTACT
>CAZVOE010000299.1:0-1972 GCA_964628935.1 uncultured Acidobacteriota bacterium | reverse complement strand
TGCGGCCATCGTTCCCCGTCGCGTTTCCGTACTCGTAGGTCAGGTTCAGCATCGTTCCGCCCGGCTGCGGTCGATCATACCGGATCTCCGAGAGGAGCAGGCGCTCGGGAGTCCATCCGAACGAGGCCGTGACCCCGTTCCCGTACGTCCAGCCCGTCGGGAGACCGGCCGGGCTCCAGGCGAGGTTCGAGAGGAGGTTCGTCCCGCCGGTCGTCACGGACGCGCCAAGCTCGTACTCATGATCGAACGACGCGGGGGACGGAGGCACCTGCCGGTCGTCTGGCTCCGACGCGTCGCGTAAGAACTGGGCCCCAGCACCGAACGAGTCGGGTCGCGAAGGCGGACGTGTGACTCGGGCGTGAAATCGGCCCTCGAAGGCGACGGACGAGGTCGCCATCGACCATCTCATCGTCGATCTCGGAACGACAAGACGGTCACTTCAAGCCCCTTCTGACCCTCGATTCCCGCCGAGTTTCGCTACATGGTCTCACCACGTAGCTCACTCGCATGCCTCACCCCTCCCGTACGGTGCATACGACACGTGTCGTCGTTTGCCGACGAGTCGTGCCAAGACTGGCAGCCGGACGTTAGAAACTCGGACCGCCCCACCCTTCAGTGAGAATTCTCCAACTATCAACAAGTCGCAGCGGCCCAGTTGCCAGAAGTCCTCCGAGAATCCTCCCGTCACCACGCATTCCAAGACTTCGCGCAGCTCGTCGAGTCCTGAAGAGTCCGTATAGCGCCCGGCGTCGATCGGAATCTCGAGCGGCGTGCCTTTCCCTACGAAGGCGTAGATAAGATCGATTCCATTCTCGACGATAATTGACACCGCCGCGGCACCAGGATTGGCCGCGGTGAGCTTGAACGCGATACCGCTCCGGCGTCCTCCCGCAGGGTATTCAGTCAGTGTCGCTGATCCCGTCAGTTCCCGAGATCTCAAGAAGTCCACTAGGAACCTCCTCACCTCGGATTCCACGCTTGCGATCGTTATCATTGCGTTGTCCTGTCGTCGAACGCGCGTCCGTCGCGCCGACCGGCTCCGCGTTTGCCGTGGCGGCGCGCCGCGATTACTAGTCGATCTTGATCCACGGTGGCGGCCAAACGCGGAGGTGGCCGTGACCAGGAGTCCCTTTGTCTCTCCAAGCAAATCGTAGGACATTGCGTCCGGTTGTGGCGGTTCCCTCCCAACTCCAGCCAAAGCGGAAAGCACTCCACCGATTCAGGTAACCGCCCACCTTCCCACCTCTGCCCAGAAGTGCACCATTCGGACCGAGGGACTTCCCCAGAGCGTGAGCCGCCCTCGCGAGCCCGCTCCTTATCCCGATCTCCGCTTCCACATGCGGTGAGATCTCAGTGAATCGGTCGGGAAGTTGCCCACCTTCTGGTACAGCCACGTATCCCCCTCGAAGGCTCCCCTCGATCCACGCCTCCAAGAACTCCGAATCCGGTGGCGGTTCTCTCGGCTCGAACATCGCCACGTACGCGGGGCATGTGAGCGTGGAGACAGCACCCCACCTGTAGTCCTTGACCACGAAGGTACACGGCCCCCGCCTATCGTAACCAACGAATACCCACCAGTGATCGCTTGGGCTTGCGCCGTCGAAGGCTAGCGACGGATTCGTAACGTAGTAGTAAAGGGGCGTATCGATCCCGTCCCCGATGAACGCGCCGGTCTGCATATCGAGCGCCCAGAAGTGAGCTGTGGGCTCGGGCGTGAAAGGATGAGGCTTCAGCCCTTCAGGGTCCCAGACGTTGACCGGATCGTTCCACGCATACGCGTAGCGGTTCCACGACTGGCCATTTCCGAAGCTCCCGGGTACCAGGTCCGGTGAGAGGAACCTCCCCGCCTCCGGCCCCATCCAACGGAACATCGCGTAGTCGAGGCTTCCGCCCGCCTCCCGCTCGTACGTCGTGAAAATCCGCGTCGTCTCGGGGGAGGTCTCGTACCACGGCTCGCCGAAGGGGTAGTGAC
>CAZVOE010000298.1:0-1983 GCA_964628935.1 uncultured Acidobacteriota bacterium | reverse complement strand
TGGTGATGGCATTCCTATCAGTCCTGGCATCGAGAGACGAAGCATATCGATCTGCGATCGGAGACGAGTTTGAGTTCTTTGGTCAGGATTCGGGCACGTCAGTCCGTACGCCACAATACGAAGACTCCGTGGCCGAAGTAGCCTAACCGCGTCGTGCGGCTCTTAGGGCCAAGACTGTTCGCGACCGAGTCCCTAGCTTTGTGACGTGACCCCCTGAGATCGGTCCGACCGCTACGTGAGTCTTACCGCCCAGCGATGGGTGAGGAGGACAATCGGAGCGATGGGTCAGAGACGACGCCGGCGGCATACGCCGGAGCAGATCATCAGGAAGCTGCGCGAGGCCGACCGGCTGCTCGGCGAGGGTGCCGAGGTGCCGGAGGTCGCCAAGCAGCTCGAGGTGTCGGAGCAGACGCTGCACCGGTGGCGCGCCCAGTACGGTGGCTTGAAGGCCGACGATGCGAAGCGACTGAAGGAGCTCGAGCGTGAGAACGGGAAGCTGAAGCGGATGGTCGCCGATCAGCTGCTCGAGATCGACGCGCTGAAGGAGATAGCGAAGGGAAACTGGTGAGCCCGTCGCGCAGACGCGCGGCCGTGCAGATGCTGCACGACCGTCTTGGTGTGTCTGAGCGGCGGGCATGTCGGATCACCGGCCAGCACCGCTCCACGCAGCGCCACCAGCCGCGGCGATCGGATCGCGACGATGCGTTGCGGGCCGAGCTGCGTCAGCTCTCGCGTGCGCATCCGCGTTGGGGCTATCGCAAGGCGTGGGCATGCCTGCGCGAGCAAGGTTGGGAGGCGAACCGCAAGAAGATCCAGCGGCTGTGGCGCGAGGAAGGACTGCGGGTGCCACGTCGTCGGCGCAAGCGCTACCGCCTGGGGAGCTCGACGACGCCGGCGGTAAGGCTGCGCGCCGAGCGGCCGAACCACGTGTGGGCCTTGGACTTCCAGTTCGACACCACCGTCGACGGCCGCATCCTGAAGCTGCTGCACGTCGTCGACGAGCACACCCGCGAAGCGCTGGCGATCGAGGTCGACAGACGGATCGACGCCGACCACACCGTCCGCGTGCTCGACCGGATCGTCGCCCGCGAGCGGCGCCGGCCGAAGCTCGTGCGGATGGATAACGGGCCCGAGCTGACCGCCAACGCGCTCCGTGACTGGTGCCGCTTCGGCGGCAGCGGAGCCTCCTACATCGAGCCCGGCTCGCCCTGGCAGAACCCGTTCGTAGAATCGTTCGGCTCACGCATCCGCGACGAAGTGCTCGCGGTCGAGGCCTTCGACTCGCTGACTGAGGCGAAGATCGTCATCGAAGAATGGAGAAACACCTACAACCACCGCAGGCCCCACGGAAGCCTCGACTGGAAAACCCCCGCCGCCTACGCCGCGGCCTGGAGCCAACCCTGACAACACGACTCTCATAGCGAGTGGACCGACGAACGGGGTCCGGTCATCACCACCCCAGCAACGGGGCGAGAAGCAACCGCGCGACACCTCGCCGGGCTCATCGAGAAGGCTCGGCCGATTGGACCTTCCAAGCTGACGTTACTTCAGGAAAACCAGATCCAAAATACGCTAACCGAGGTTTACAGCCCGTTCCTTTCCGACCGATTATAGAATCGCAGGGAATCTTCTATTACAATCCTTAGCCCATTATTGAATCTATCGACCATGCTCTGCACCGTATAGACGGAAGCGGACTGCGAGCATCCATTCTTCAGTTTAATTCTTAAACGTTCGTCGCGCAAAGCGTGCACAATCGATCTAGTATACTCATCCCTATCGTTCTCACTCACGACGGCGTTGACACCGTCGACGAGATACTAGAACTCTGGAGCGTGGAACGGCCAATGTGTGGTCACTATCGGAAGGCCGAGCGCGAATGCGTCAGTCGCGATGAGCCCGACTCTCCCTGGACACAGGATGAGTTCGGAGATCGCTCCCAGCTCGGCACGTAGGGGGACAAGAGTTTCAAGGGGATCCAGG
>CAZVOE010000297.1:0-2012 GCA_964628935.1 uncultured Acidobacteriota bacterium | reverse complement strand
GTCGGTGCGTCCATCTTTGAGTGCTTGGGCGTACGCGGCACAAATGTCTCGATATGACGAACCGAGGATCTGCCAGATCTCCGCGACGATCTCGTGCGGCTCAAGTCGTGCGTCGACCAGCAGTGCGGGGCCTGTCTCACGGTGAGCGTCGTAGCAGCTCCGGTGCGGCGCCCCTTCCACGAACGTCCCGCGCACTACCCGCGTTTGTCCGATCTCGCCCCACGCCTGGCGGAATGCAGTCTCGTGCGGCGAGGTCGCTTGGTTTCCACCCTTGACGATCAGCAGGCCCACTTCCTCAGCGATCGAGCGCCCCGGATAGTTATGCCTGATGAAGTCGAGGAGCGCTGCGCCGGCTTCGAGCGGATCGAAGCGGAGAGCGATAGGACATTCGCTCACCCTCAGAACCTTGGCCGTCCCAAGTAGCACGCGCAGCGCGTCGATGAGTTCGCCATACGTCTGGTGCGACCGCTTGGGGAGAAACCACGCATCGTCGAGCCCGGTTAGGAAGCGACGCCGTACCGGATCGTCGTCGACATACAACCGCCCCACTTCGTGCAGCGCGACGCATGCGATCTGCTCGCCGCGAAGCAAGGGCACCGGCCGATCCACGATTGCCTTAAGCGCGTCCGGGGCGTCCTGTGCTTTCAAACGGACCTGAATTGCTTCGTAAAGATCGTGCACGAGGGCACTGTAGTGGCGCAGCGTCTCTAACTCCGCTTGGTCTTTGTGTTCCGCCAGCTCGTGCAACGCTCGGCAGAGGCGAGGAATTTCAGCCTCCTCAAGCGTCACGACACCCAACGTCCGGAGCAACTCGCGGGAGGCGCTCAACTCCGCCTTCACGCAGGGCAGAAATACGAAGCGATCGGCCTTCGTGCTCCTC
This sequence comes from uncultured Acidobacteriota bacterium, assembly GCA_964628935.1. GTDB lineage: Bacteria > Acidobacteriota > Polarisedimenticolia > Polarisedimenticolales > DASRJG01 > CAYLHQ01. The sequence continues at coordinate 1,132 of CAZVOE010000297.1, read as the reverse complement.
GACTCGAGCGGCAGGTACCACGCGGTTGTCGGCTTGCGCAGACCGTGAGACGTTGGGATGACATCCCAGTTCTCTGATCGCATCGCATGGACCCAGAGCGCCGGCACCGTGCTGCTATCTTCGCCGCCCCAGCGCGACAACGTCGTGGTCTGATGAGACTTGTACCGGTCCGCGCGACGCAACATCGCTTCGACGACGATGGGTCGAATCTCGTCATTTTCGAGACCGTCGATCCACGCCACCTCCTTTAGGTAGAAGTCCTGCCCAGTCTTGGTCTGCACTCTCCGCTGGCCAATCTGCGCGAGATAGCGTGGCCATGCTCCATCCGTGCAGGGTGTCGGACAGCGCACGCCGTCGATTACAGTCAGAGACGAGTAGCTATATGCGCGCATGACCTCGATGCGGCGATCCACGCGGATCACGCGTGGACAGTCCCACACACCGATCTCTGTCATCGCCTGGAGCCACCAATTCCGGTCCACCGACCCGAACAGCTGCATCGCCCTTCGCTCGAATCGCTCCCAAGGGACAAGCTGGCTGCCGGCTCGACCGCCGTACGCTTTGGTGAGGAGCTCGACGTTCGGGGCGTCCGTCCACCCTTCTCCAAGGTAGGTGGATTCCGGCGCGATCCACATCCAGCTCGCACCGGTAGCACGGACCGGAACGAGCAGTTCGTCGGTGGCGACTCGCTGGCGGGATTTCTGCGGCATGGCGACCAGCCAGACCAGGGCCTGTCGCAGGAGAGCAAGCGCCTTGTCGCTGTCGTCCCTGCATTCGGTCAATGCAGGAATCAGGGCATCGTTGATAAGGTCGGCCTGACGCGGTCGCCGAACGAGGCCACCTCCTGCCATGGGCGCCAGTTTCTGCGCAAGCGGCGTGTAGTCACGGGCTGAACCTGTGCGCACCTTGATCGCGCGCTCGTCGAAGAACTTGAGTAGCGGCGCGACGCTCTCGTCGATAGCAGCCAGTTCGTCGCCGGCGTCGTCAACCGCATGTTGACGCTCGGCGCCCTCGATCAGCCGAGGGGGCGTGCTCACCGGCATGAAAAACACCCGCGAACCCGGTTTCGAGATATCGACTTCAGCGGTGGGCAAGATGGCCTGTTTGGAGAGTTCGTCTGGAAGTTCCGATG
>CAZVOE010000296.1:0-2019 GCA_964628935.1 uncultured Acidobacteriota bacterium | reverse complement strand
GCTCCGATCCGCGATCGACCGGCCCTTCAAGAACGCCGCTCCGTGACCGCTTACGGTGCACCGCATGATTGTCACATGGCCGATCGTCCGGATCGTGCTTGCGGATGACGGGATCCTCCTCTCCGTCCCTCTCGGTTGTTCGACGTTCATCCCCTTTGCGTCCGTCAAGGACCTTCGCACGCATAGGACTCGGTCGCTTTGGTCCGTCGTCCGACTGGCCAGCAGGGGGTGTAACGTCCTTTCTGGAGTTTCCGTCCGGGTCCGAATCCGGCTGGTCCGGGAGGGACCAGCCGGGTAGAGATCAGGGCTTGAATGTGGTGGACCAGATCGGTTCTTCTTTTTGTCGCCAAACGCAAAGGAGAACCGAGTGACCCACCACGAGACGGATTCTAGGACGATTGGCAGAGCTTTGGAAATCCTCACCGAGAACGGGATGGAAGGGATGGCGCGGGCTCTCGAAATCGTGTTCAACGCCGCGATGAAGCTCGAGCGCGCCGAATTCTTGGGTGCGGGGCCGTTCGAGCGCACCGAGGAACGCGTGGGTCATGCGAACGGCTTCAAGCCGCGGCGGCTTCAGACGCGTGTCGGCCCATTGGAACTGGCGATCCCACAGGTGCGTGGGCTCGAGGACGGCGCGCCCGGCTTCTATCCGAGATCCCTCGAGCGAGGCGTTCGCAGCGAGCGAGCGTTGAAGCTGGCCTTGGCCGAGATGTACGTCCAGGGCGTCTCGACCCGCAAGGTGCTCGCCGTCACCGAGAAACTCCGCGGCTTCGAAGTGAGCTCGACCCAGGTTTCCCGGGCGATGCAGGCACTCGACGCGGAACTGCAGTCCTGGCGGGACCGGCCGATCGGCGAGATTCCGTACCTGATCCTCGACGCGCGCTACGAGAAGGTGCGGCAGGCCGGTGCCGTGATCGACTGTGCCGTGCTGATCGCGATCGGCGTGACCCCGCAAGGCAAGCGCACGATCTTGGGTGTCCGCGTGTCGTTGTCGGAGGCTGAGGTCCACTGGCGGCAATTCCTCGCGTCGCTCAGGCAGCGCGGCCAATTCCCTCTGCAGCGAAACGCCGCGGCGCACGTCCCGACGATCGCCATGCGGCGGGAGGTGGCTCGCGTCCTCCGAAGCGTCTTCAATGCACCCGATCGCGAGGAAGCGCGCCGACGTCTCCAGCTTGCCGTCGAGTCCTACCGGAAGGCCGCACCGAAGCTCTCGGCGTGGATCGAGGAGAACGTCTCGGAAGGCCTGACGATTTTCGATTTCCCCGAGCATCCACGGCGCAACCTCCGAACGACCAACCTGCTCGAGAACCTCAATCGCGAGGTCCGTCGCCGGACCCGCGTGGCCACGATCTTTCCGAACGATGCCTCGTTGCTCCGTCTCGTCAGCGCGGTGCTGGTCGAGGTGAGCGACGGATGGGAGACCGATCGCGTTTACCTCGCGATGGGAGAAGACCGCTGATCCTCACGCGAAATTACAGAAAGAAGCTTGCTTATCCAACGAACTGCTCGTGGGACCGATCGGGTCCGTCGCAGGACCGAGAGGGCAGCCGCTCATCACGTATCCGACCGTCCCAGAGGCGAACGTCGCGGCGCATACTCACGACTGGTCGCGGCTTGGGGGAACGACCTCCGCCCTCATGTGGTCCAACGTGGACAATGCATATAACGCACTCCTTCGAGGTGGCGCACGCCATTACCTATTCACAGCGGACGGCATCTTGCGAGCGACGAGCGCGACTCAGGGGGGAACGACCAGGACCGACTGTCTAGTGGGCGATTGGCCACCGGAGAGAGAGTAATGCGACATCGCCAATTGGGACCGACGCGAACGTACGGAATGAGCAGCGCACTGCAAGTTCGCCTACGAGCCCCGTGCCTGTTCACAGTGATGCTTGGGCCGACATTGGGAGTCTTGCCCGTTAGCGCAGAGGAGGCGCTACGGCCCAACCTGAACGATCTAAGGCCGTGGGGAATGTCCCAGCCTCCGTTGAAAGTGGCCAGCGGCTCCGACCCATTTTC
>CAZVOE010000295.1:0-2027 GCA_964628935.1 uncultured Acidobacteriota bacterium | reverse complement strand
GGCGAGTGGCGATCGACCCCGCCACGTCCTCCCGAGGGAGGACGACGACCGCACCGTCCACGCCCGGGCGCGACGCTACCGCACGGACCGACCGGAACAGGAGCGGATCGCCCCCCAGGTCGAGGAACTGCTTGGGGACCGCGCCGCCGAAGCGGACGGACCGCCCGCCGGCGACCACGATCGCCGCCACACGGGGCATCAGACCTCCATCAGTTCCTTTTCCTTGGCCTTCCCGAGATCGTCGATTTCGGCCACGTGCTTGTCCGTCAACTTCTGGATCTCGTCGATCGCCCGGCGGCCGTCGTCCTCGGAGACCTTGCCGTCCCTTTGGAGCTTCTTGATCTCCTCGTTCGCGTCCCGGCGGACCTGACGAATCGCCGTCTTCGCCTCCTCGTTCATCGCGTGGATTTTCTTCACGAGTTGCTTCCGCCGCTCCTCGGTCAAGGGTGGGATCGGGATCCGGATCAGCTTCCCGTCGTTCGCGGGATTGAGGCCGAGGTCGGCCGCATGGATCGCCTTCTCGATCGCCGGAAGCGTCGAGGGGTCGAACGGTTGCGCCACCACCAGGGACGGCTCCGGGATCGACAGCTTGGCGACCTGGTTGAGCGGCGTCATCGTGCCGTAGTAGTCGACGTAGACTCCCTCGAACATCGCGAGCGAAGCCCTCCCCGTCCGGACGCTCGCGAGCTTGTGGCGCGCGTCGGCGACGGAGGCGGCCATGCGCTTTGCGGTCTGCTCGAGGATCGGCTTCTCAAGCATGCGAATCCTCCATGACGATCGATCCGATCTCCTCTCCGAGGACGATGCGGCGGATGTTCCCCGGCCGTCGAATGTTGAACACGACGATGGGGAGGCGATTCTCCATGCACAGCGAGATCGCGGTGGTGTCCATCACGCGTAGTCCGCGCTCGAGAACCTCGAGGTATCCGATCCGGGGGATCAGTGCGGCCTTCGGATCGCGCTCCGGGTCCGAGGTGTACACGCCGTCGACCTTGGTCGCCTTCATGAGGACCTCCGCCTTGATCTCCATCCCCCGGAGCGCGGCGGCGGTGTCGGTCGTGAAGTAGGGGTTCCCGGTCCCGGCGGCGAGGATGACGATCCGGCCCTTTTCCAGGTGCCGAAGGGCCCGGCGTCGGATGAACAGCTCCGCAACCTGACGGATCTCCAGGGCGGAGAGGACTCGGGTCGTGAGTCCCCGTTTCTCGAGGGCGTCTTGGAGAGCGAGCGAGTTGATCAGCGTCGCGAGCATGCCCATGTGGTCGCCGCTGACGCGGTCCGTCCCCGCAGAGGCAGCCCGAACCCCCCGGAAGATGTTTCCCCCGCCGACCACGAGGGCGAGTTCCACCCCGAGCCGGTGGACCTCGCGGATCTCCTCGGAAAGCGCATCGAGGACGTCCGCATCGATCCCGAACGATCCCCCCCCCATGAGGGCCTCGCCCGAAAGCTTGAGGAGGACCCGCCGGTAGCGAAGAGAAGGGGCGCCGTCCATGGCCGCGGGGCGCCTAGACGCTCTCGCCGAGAACGAATCGGGCGAAGCGCCGGATCTCGAGCGCGCCCGCGAGCAGCTTCCCCACCGTCGTCTCGGGGTCCTTCACGAACGGCTGCTCGACGAGGCACGCTTCCCCGAAGAACTTCTCCAGTCGGCCCTGGACGATCTTGTCCACGACCTGGGGCGGCTTCCCGGCCTTCAACGCCTGGTCGCGCGCGATCTCTTTTTCGTCCTCGAGCACCCTCTCGGAGACCTCCTCGCGCCGAACGAATCGCGGCGACGCCGCCGCGATGTGCATCGCGACGTCCCGGAGGAGCGCTTCGCTCGCCGGGCCGCGCTCGCCCTTCGCCTCGACGAGGACCGCGATCTTCGACCCGGTGTGGACGTACGAGGAAACGAACCCTCCCTCGGCGGCTTCGAATCGAACGAAGCGCCCGACCTGGATGTTCTCACCGATCTTCGCCACCGCGGACGCGACGACTTCCCGAAGCGGCCGGCCGCCCGCACCACCGCAACCGCCCCCTCCGGGTGCATGCAT
>CAZVOE010000294.1:0-2076 GCA_964628935.1 uncultured Acidobacteriota bacterium | reverse complement strand
CGCGGAATCGTTCGCTCCGCTTCCCGCCCCGGCGATCCGCGCCGCGGCGGGAGCGATCGGAGGGCGGGGTCGATCGGTTCGAGCGTCTCTCCCGCGGCGCGGAGGATTTCCGCGACCGCGTCGGCGCCGTGCGCGCGGACCGCCTCGAGGACCTGCAGTTCCCTGGTGCCCGAATCGCTCAACTCGGCGTAAAGGTTCCAGCCGAAGGCGAGCGAATCCTCGGCCGTCCACGGCTCGGGCGTCACGCCGAGGACGACGAGCTCGAGCGGTCGCGGCCGCTGGGAGAGATAGGCGTTGACCCCCTCCGCGTAGGCGTCGAGTACGGCCCGCTCCGGGGACGGCATCCGTGAGGCGTCGATGCGGGCGCGGAGCGCGAAACCGCTCCTCCTCGCGTCGCGGTCGAGGTCGAGGGCCGCGGGGCCGAAGATCTCCGCGAGGCGACCCTCCCCCGCGCGTCGGCGCAGCTCCATCTGGAAAAACCGGTCCTCGGCGTGGAGGAATCCGAGGGCCCGCCACGCGTCGAGCGCGGTCTTCGCGCGGACGTGGGGGATCCCCGCCGAGTCGAACGCAACCTCGACGGGAGCCGCGAGCCCCGGAAGCCTCTGTACCCCGTCGCGGAGAGGGAGCGGTCGGCGAACGGCGTACGCTCCCGCGGCGACCGCGAGCGCCGCGATCGCGGCGACGGCGACCCCTGCCCCGGCGAGGCCGCGTCGGGTCATCGGAGCGGGGGCGCGCCGCCTCCTGCGGAGGGCCCGGCCGCGAGGATCTTCGAGAGGATCCCCTCGTCTCCCGGAAGCTGACCGACACTCGCGAGGCGGGGCACGAGGAGCATCCAGGCGGGGTTCATCCGGAAGGCGCTGCCGAAGAGCGGAAGCGCCTCGTCGGTGCGGCCGTTGCGGACGAGCGCCACCGCGGTCCAGAAGACGAACTCGGCGCTGTCGGGAACCTTCTCCCTCGCGCTCGCGTACTCGCGGAGCGCCTCGTCGAGCCGTCCCGCCGCCGCCGCCGCGTCACCGCGGTTCATGTGCTCGTACGCGCGGTGGAGCGTGAGGAGCCGGCGCAACTCCCGAAGGGGATCGGGATGGTCGTCGACGCGGAGGTCGACGATCCGGTCGGTCCAGGGGGAATCGCTCGGCGCGGGACGCACCACGAGAAGGGCGGCCGACTGTTTGCCGCGGAGGTCTCCGCCGGCCGCCTGAGCCGCCTCGAGCGCGAAGAGCATCCGCTCGGCGAGCGGGCCGGTCGCGCGCTCGAACGCCGCCGCCATCGCGTCGGGCACCTCCGCTCCGAGCATCAAGTTCGCCTGGACGCTGTAGCCCTCGCCCGTCTTGTGGCCGGCCGCGGGGATGCACCCGGCTCCGGTGTGGGCGGCGCTCCGGCCGCGAGCGTCGACCATGGCGACCTGCCGCACCTCGGGGTGAGGGTCCTTCGCGAGGAGGGCCGCGAGCGCCTCGCGCGGTTCCTTCCCCGCCTTCATCGCCGCGAGGCCGAGCGGGCCGTAGGAAGGTTCCGTGAACGATTGCGTCGCGACCGCGCCGACGCCGGGTTCGGCCCATGGGACGACCGCTCCCACCGAAAACCAGTGGCTCTGCACTCCGACGCCGAGCTCCCCCGTCGCCGCGTCCCTCGCGACGATCGAATAGGTCGCGACGGGCCGCGCGGGGAGATCCGCTCCGAGGGCGGCGGTCAGGGCGGCGAGAGCGATCATCGGCGGAACCTCCGGCGCCCGCGGCCGCCCGTCGCGGCAGGCATCAACTCGTCGGAGCGGATTCCGGCGGGGACGGGCTCGATCTCAGGGAGAGCCTCCTCCGGACGGGGTTCGGTCGCCGGTCCGCCGGTCCCCGCGCCTTGGGGCGCGCCGTCCCCCGTTCCTCGACGGTTCCTCCTCCTCCTCCTCCTCCTCCGCTTGCGAGACGGCTCCGAGCCCAGGGCCCCCTCTTCGGGGCCGGAAGACGCTCCGGGCTCGACCGCCGCGGCGCCTTCGGGTGCGGCGTGTGCGACCTCGTCCTCGAGGGGGACGGCCTCGGTCACCTCCCCGGGCAGGGATGCTGCGGGGGGGGCCTCGGCCGGCCCCGC
>CAZVOE010000293.1:0-2106 GCA_964628935.1 uncultured Acidobacteriota bacterium | reverse complement strand
CGCCTCGCCCGCGACGGCCCTCGGCTCGGTCGCGCGCATCCGCGCCGCATGCCTGCTCGCTGCGGGCGCGGGCGGGGCGGCGGTCCTCGGGTACGAAGTGGTTTGGACGAGGCTCCTGACCCTTCCGCTGCGCTCGTTCTCGTACTCGTTTTGCCTCATGCTCGCTCTTTTCCTGATCGGTCTCGTCGTCGGCTCGCTCGCGATCGCCATGGTCGCGCGGCGGATCCGGGATCCGGTCGGGGTTCTCGGATGGCTCCAGGTCGCGATGGGGGCGTACGTCGCCGGGAGTCTCTACGCGATGCCCGGTTCGCTCGCGCCGGCGGAGGCGGGAAGCTTCGAGTCGTTCCTCTTCCGCGCCTCGCTCGAAGTCGCCTGGATCGTCGTGCCCCCGACGATCCTCTCCGGCATGTCCCTTCCGCTCGCGGCCCGCGGCTTCGCGGAGACCGTCCCCCGCGTCGGGCGGAGCGTCGGCGGCGTCTATGCGGTCAACACCCTGGGGGCGATCGTGGGATCCCTGGCGGCGGGGCTTCTCCTTCTCCCGGCGCTCGGCGCGCCCGCTTCGCTTGGGCTCCTCGCGGTCTCGCACTCGGCGGCCGGAGTCGCGGTCCTCGTCCTTTCCGTCCGTTCGCGTGCGCGGTGGGGACTCGCCGCGATTGCGACGTGCGCTCTCCTCGTCCCGGTCCTGTCCTCGAAGGACGCCTTCGTGCGGGCCTTCCTCGACGCAACCCGCACGGAGGCCCCCGTGCTCGAACTCCTGATGTTCCACGAGGGGGCGACGGACACGGTCGCGGTCGTCACCCGCGACTACGGGTTCTTCGATCCGGGAGCGAAGAGCCTCGTGACGAACGGCTTCGCGATGACCGCGACGGTGCTTCCGGTCCGCCGGTACATGGCGCTCGAGGGGCACCTCCCGATCCTCCTCGCCCGGAATCCGCGCCGCGTGCTCGCGATCGGGATCGGTACCGGGATCACTCTGGGGGCGATGGCGTCCCACGCGCTCGCGGAGGAGATCGTGGCGGTCGAGCTCAGCGACGGGGTCCTCCGCGCTCTCGACCTCTTCGAGGCCGAAAACGGAGGCGCGCACCGGGACCCCCGGGTTCGAATCGTGCGGGACGACGGTCGTCGCTTTCTCGAACGGACCGCCGGCCCCTTCGATGCGATCACGCTCGAACCGCCCCCGCCAATCGTCGCCGGCTCCGTGCACCTCTATTCCCTCGACTTCTACCGGGCCTGCCGGCGGAATCTCGCGCCCGGCGGCGTCGTCGTGCAGTGGCTGCCGCTCCACGCGCAGAGCCTCCGCTCGGCGCGCATGACCGCACGGACCTTCCTCGAGGCCTTTCCGCACGTGCAGCTGTGGTGGCCGTCGGCGCGGGACGCCATCCTCGTCGGGTCGATGGATCCGATCGAGCTCGATCTCGATCGCCTCGAAGCGGCCTACGCCACCGGGCCCGCGCGGGAGGCGCTCGTGCACGCCTATCTCGAGACGCCGGAGGCCCTGCTCGCGACGTTTCTCGCGGATCGCGCCCCGGTCGAGCGCTTCGCGGGGAACGTTCCGCCGATCACGGACGACCGCCCCTGGATGGAGTTCTTCCGAAACCAGGGGAGGACGATGCGGATCCCCGAGGCGGCGCCGCTTCTCGCCGAGCCGCAGGGCGACTGGACGTTCGTCGCGGGGATCGCCGCGCGCGCGGGATTTCAAGACCGCGTCGAGCGCGAGAACCGCGCCCTCCGGCTCTACCTCGCGTCCGCCGTCGAGTCCGATCCGGCGAAGAACCTCCGGGCGATCGAGGAATCGTCCGGCAGCGAGTTCTACCTCCACCGCATCGGGTGCGCCGCCGCACAGATCGCCCGACTCGAATCGAACCCGTCCGCCGCCGGCCACGTCGAGCGCTGCCGGACGATCCGGAGCGCTCGGAGGATGCCATGAGATCCGTAACGTTCGTTCTCGCCATCGCCGCCACGCTCTCCTCGGAAGCTTCGTCGCCCGCTCCGGCGGCGCCCGGGTTCGGCGAATTCGCCCTCGATCTGTACGCCCGGCTTCGCGGGGAGCCGGGAAACCTCGCCCTCTCCCCCTGGAGCGTCGCATCGGCCCTCGTCCCTCTCGCC
>CAZVOE010000292.1:0-2114 GCA_964628935.1 uncultured Acidobacteriota bacterium | reverse complement strand
GCCACGGCGGGCGGCCGCGGTGGGCCCTTCCCCCCGCGCGGCCGCCGCCGCGAGGAGGATCGCGGCCGCCGCGCCTCGGGACCGCGCGCTCAACCGGCCATTCCACCCGAGGGACCGAGCAGCGCGAGGACCTCGGCCCTGGCGGCGGGGTCGTCGCGGTAGACTCCCCTCGCTCCCTCGGTGACGAGGCGGCTCCCCTCCTTCCGGACTCCGCGGAGCGTCATGCAGGTGTGCTCCGCCTCGAGGACGACGAGCACCCCCCGCGGCTCGAGTGCGTGCCAGAGCGCGTCGACGATCTGCGCCGTCAGTCGCTCCTGGATCTGCAACCGCCGCGAAAGGGCGTCGACGACCCTCCCGATCTTGCTCAAGCCGGCGAGCCGGGACGCGGGAAGATAGACGACGTGGGCACGCCCGGAGAACGGAAGGAGATGGTGGACGCAGACGGAGGCGAAACGCACGTCGCGGATGGCGACGGCGCCCGATCCGGGCGGCGCCGCGGTCCAGGTCAATTCCTCCTCGGGGTCGATCCCGTACCCCGAGACGAGATCGTCGATCCATGCCCTCGCGACGCGCGACGGGGTGTTCTCGAGGTCGTCCCCGGCGAACCGCTCCCCGATCCCCTCGACGAAGGCGCGAATCCCCTCCTCCATCTTCGACGCATCCATGGATCACTCCCCCCGGTAGACCACCGAGCAGCTCTCGGTCTCGTGAAGTTCGATCTCCTCGAGGCCGGGGAGGACCGGCGCGAGCCGGTTCCAGATCCATACGGCCATCCGTTCCGCCGACGGGTTGTCGATGAGGTCGTTCACGTGGCGATGATCGAGCCGGTCGATCGCCTCCTCGCGGACGATCGCCTTGAGATCGGAAAAATCGATCGCGAGCCCCGTCTGCGGATCGACGGGGCGTTCGACGGTGACGACCAGCGCGTACGAATGGCCGTGGAGGCGGCTGCACTTCCCGGGGTGGTTCGGGAGGACGTGAGCCGCCTCGAAGCGGAACCGCCGCCGCACCCTCACGCCCGCTTCCCCCTCTTCCGGCCCCGGGACATCTCGACGCCGACGCAGCTGACGATCCCGTCGAGGACGGGCGTTTCCTTCCGGACGGTCACGCTCACGCGATCGGCGGGAAACTCGGCGAGCAGGGCCTCGATCAAGGTCAGCGCGAAGCTCTCGAGGAGCTTGTGGGACGGCCCGCGCCCGACCTCGATCACCTTCCGGTGGACCTTGGCGTAGTCGACGGTGTCCGCCATCCGGTCCGAGCGCCCCGACTTCTCGAGGTCGTGGTGGAGCGAGACGTCCACCGACAGGCGCACCCCGACCTGGCGCTCCAGGCGGGTGAGGCCGTGGAAACCGTGGAACTTGATCCCCTCGATGAAGATGCGATCGGTCAACGTTCGCTCGCGGAGCGGCGAGTGTAGCGGCCGCCGGAAAGGGGTGTCAAACCTCGGGGCCCTCGGGCTCCTCGGGGTCTGGCCACACGCGCCTGCCGTCGACGTAGGTCGCGCGGACCTCGAACCTCCGCGGATCCCGGCTTCCCGCAGGCCCTCGATCGCCGAGGACGGTGAAGTCGGCGCGCGCCCCCTCCCGCAAGACGCCGCGCCGAGCGTCCCCCGTCGCGCGCGCGGGCCCCGCCGTGTGCGCTGCGAGGGCGGTTTCGAGATCGAGCGTCTCCCCGTCGCGACCGGGCCCACCGTGGACCGCGGCGGCGAGCGCTTCGCGAGGGTCGAGCGGTGCGACGGGCCAGTCGCTCCCGAACGCGACGACCGCTCCCGCGCGGATGAGACGGCGCCAGGGATGCGCCCACGCGTCCCGTCCCCTTCCGAGGCGTGAGGAGAGCCACGCGCGGTCCACGTTCCATTGCGCGGGCTGGATCGAAACGACCGCACCGCACGCGGCAAGACGCTCCAGATCGGCCGGGGCGACGACCTGGGCGTGCTCGATCCGGTGGCGCCGTTCGCCGCCGGGGAGGGGAAGCCCGCGCAAGAGGTCGATCGCCACAGCGACGGCCCGGTCTCCCACTGCGTGGAGCGCGAGCGCCCACCCCCGCCCGGAGAGCCGTTCGAGGCGCGCTCGAAGCGCCGCCAAGTCGTCCCGCAAGAGCCCCCGCGTCTGAGG
>CAZVOE010000291.1:0-2130 GCA_964628935.1 uncultured Acidobacteriota bacterium | reverse complement strand
GATCATCGTCGCGGTACTATCCGCGCGAAAGGGTGGGGTTTACCGGACGCTTACACCCGACCCGGCAAGGGTGGTCAACTTTTCGTTGTTCACCTTGGACTACTTTTTCATGTTCGTTGACACGTGTACCCGATCGTCCGCCCCGCGGCGGAGTAGCTCCAGGTCAGCCCCCATGCGGGGTAGGTCGCTCCGCCCGTGGTGTGCGCGCGCTTCAGCCTCGACAGGCCGTCGTACTCGAAGTGGACGGTTCGGTCGGGTACGACCAGGTCGTTGATCTTCTTGATGCGCCCATCGTTCCCCGCCGCGGTCCCGTACTCGTAGGTCAGGTCAATCATCGTCCCGCCCTGCTGCGGTCGATCATACCGGATCTCCGAGAGGAGCAGGCTCTCGGGAGTCCAGCGGAAGGAGGCCGTGACCCCGTCCCCGTACGTCCAGCCCGTCGGGAGGCCGGCCGGGCTCCAGGCGACGTTCGACAGGAGGTTCGTCCCGCCGGTAGTGACCGACGTCAGACGGCCGAACACGTCTCGGATGTTAGAGCGGATCCGTCCGCGGGCAAGTACTTGCACTCCGCGATCATCAGCGAGCAACAACGGCTCAGTCGGCGTTGGGACTGCTCTCGCAACGCGTTACCAGGGCACGCAACGCCTCATACTCGGCATCACGATTCTCCTCATCGGTCGCGATGGCCAGCCGCCGAAGCGAGTGGACAAGATTGATCAACTCGCCGGAAGTCGAGTCCCCGCCCGCGCCGCACGTCGTCGGAATCGCGCATGCGCCCAGGTACATGAAAGTGTACGCTGTGCCGTCGACGCAGCCGCCGATCACGCCGTGGCCAGGCGGCGGTAGAGTCGCAAGGTCTACGCGCGCCTCCGACAAACGAAGCCGCCATAGGTCGTTTATTCGGCGTGCGAGCTCCCGAGGAAGGGTCGTGGTGTATGTGCGAACGCTGTGCGAGCGTTCGCGCTGACGCTCGTCAACGGTCGAACCCCCCGCATCGAGGCGAAGCATGACGTTGGCTGCGCCGTCGCCCGGAAGATAGACCGAGACACCCCAGGCTTCCGCTTCGAATACGAGCGCCTCCAGGATTGGTTCACCGCGTTCGGGCGAATACTCTCCTGCTCCAAGACGCTCTCGGGCCGTCCATTCCGATTCGGCATGACTCGGCGAATAGTGGTAAACAGACAGACATGGGCGAAGGTCGTTCATTCTCTGTTTCGGCCGGTTCTCGGCGAGGCCCGCGGTTGGAACGCCCCCGGTGACCAGCGCTATCAAGCCCAGCATCGCCGATACGGATATGAGATTGCGTTTGGCCACGATTGAGTTCTCCTCTAGCCGAGACCGCGAGTTTGTGGACGCCACCTCAGAGCGGGGGCCAGGCGCCCACAAGGCAGTCGGTTCTCGAACTCGGGTGACGGACGACAGCCTCCCCCCTAGAATATTCGCGTACGAGAGGACGCTCACTCACCGGGACGCGAGTTCCCAACGGCGACTGCTTCCAGCGCCGCTACGCGAGTGAGCAGGTATTCGAGCGCAGCGTCTCTCCGTTCGTTGGGAGAGCGGACAACTTCTCGAAGTGCGTCGACCATGGAGACCATCCGTTGAGACACGGAGTCCGGGCGGGTTTCACACAGATTAGCCGTCGCGCATACTCCGCCGTAGAGAAACACGTAAGAGCTTCCATCCAGGCAGCCGCCAGGCATCGTTCCCGGCGGCGGTAGCGAGCTGATCGGCTCGTGCGCCCCGGACAGGTGGACACGCCAGACTTTGTTCATCCTCAACGCTAGATCTCCTGTGATCTGCATCTGACGGGTGATCAGTGACCTCGTGGGCTTCTCCGCCTCTAAGGTTGAAGACGCCACCGCGGTCTCCTCCCGAAGCCGGATGGTAGCCCGCGAGTCTTCCGTCAGATACACCGTGACTCCCCAGGACTGGTAGAACGGATAACCGAGCACGAGGGCTTCCAGAACGTCGGTACCAAGGTGCGGGTCGTACGTGCCGCGACCGTAGCGCTCGCGGTTTCGACGTGCGTCTTCGGCCCAGTCCGCGGGGAAACTGTAGACAGAAGGACACGGCCTTGGGATTGTCCCGCTGAGCGTTGAAAGTTGACGGCGGTCTCCGACCCGATGAGAT
>CAZVOE010000290.1:0-2134 GCA_964628935.1 uncultured Acidobacteriota bacterium | reverse complement strand
CTAGCGGAACTTTACAAGTTAGAGCGAGGAAATTGCATGGGGAGGCTTGTAGAATGGGGCTGGGATGGGTTTCCGGACTGTATGACCTAAACGCGCTGGTAGCGGCCCAGATCGAGCTTGCGGAAGAGGTCCTGCTGGTCCGGATCCATCTGGGAGAGGCAGGTGGCCGTGCGGGGCTGGGCCTGGCCGGGTTGGCGCGGATAGAGCAAGAGAACTTCCTGGATGCCACTGAGCAATTCCAGGGCGCGAGCCATGCTCAGATCCAGGCCCTTCTGGTGGAGGGCCCGTTGCAGCAAGGAGGTCAGGGTCAGTGCCAGGACGCAGTAGAACGCGTGAACGCGGATTTTGTCGTCCGTCCAATGGAACATCGGGGACCAGCCCAGGAAGTGCGGGTTCTTCATGTCCCGGAAGGCGCTCTCAATCTGGCTCTGGGCCCGGTAGCCCTCGACGATCTCCTCGTTGGACCAGCTGTCGTTGTCGGTGAAGAGGATCGTTTTGCCCAGGTGCGTCCGGAGCAGACGGGAGAAAGCGGCGGTGTCGGTCCGATAGGTCAGGGTCGGTACGGCCCCGCCGACCACCTGGCAACGGAGCAGCGACTTGAGGAACTGGCCGCTGAGGATGGTGTCCACGCGCTGGCAGACGGTCTGGGGGGTGGGGGACGGGCCTGCCTTGATCCGACCCTGCTGACGCCGCCGCAATGAAGTTTGGAGTTCATCCAGCTGGCGGCGGGCCTTTTGCAGGCTGGCCTGGATGCCTTGGAGTTGACCGTCCAAGAGATGCTCGTTGTAGGTGAGGACCACGGTTCGTGGCTGGCCGAAGACCGTCTTGCGGGTGCGGTAGGCCGGGCAACCGGCCAAGCGCTCTCCGCTCAGGGGTACAAACCGGGCCAGAGGGATCTTCAACAAGTCTTGGTGCTGGCTGGGGACCAGCGAGCCGATGAAATGGAACGGCGATTGGTCCAGGGTCTGGAGGGCCTGGGCCGAGTTGTTTCCCTTGTCGAAGATGAGGGTGATGTGTTCACAGTCCTGGGCCAGTTGCCGGTAGCGCTGACACAGTTCCTCGCTCACCGTCCGGAAGGCCGTGGCATCGTTGAGGTTGCCGGCGTAGACCTTGTGGAAGAGGGGGACATGGAAGTCGGTACTGATCAGCATCCCCAGGTTGACCTGACGCAAGTCGCCGCGCTTCTGTTTGTTGTGGCCGCGGGCCGGGAGGGTGGCGGGGGTGCGGGTGTTGATGTAGGTGAAGAAGTTGGTGCCGTCGTAAACCAGGGTCCGCAGGTTGAGTTTCCAGTCGCGCACCAGCCGTTGCGAGAGTTGGGTCTCCAGGGCGAGGATGTCGGCTTCGCCGACGCGGTCCATATGGTTCCAGAAAGCCTGGCTGGAGAGTTGCGCCGCGGTGGCCGGCAGCAGGCGGGTCAGGATGGTGCGCTGGTACCAGCGGGCCAACTGGGCCTTGCTGGTGGGGGCGGCGGCGCGGTTGAGGGTGGCCAGAAGGAGGTACTGGCCGACCGAGAGGCCCTGGTCGCGCTTGGGAAGTTGGGCGTCGATCAAGTCGACCAGGCCCAATTGGGTGGCCTGGTCGTAGAGGGCAGCGATGACGCCAAACTCCAAGACTTCGGCGGTCTGGGGCAAGGGGGCTGGAGCGGCCTGCTCCAGGGCCTGGAGGATCCGCTCCAGGGAGCCGAGGTAAGTGGTTTTGACGATGGTGGGTCGGCCGTCGACGCGTTGGCAGTGGCGGACGTAGTAGTAAGGGAGGCCCTTGATGAGTTTGCGGGTGAGGCTTGGCATGCCCAAAGTTAGGTCATACAACTGGGTGTATGCTGAGGGGGTGTGGCCCTGCATTCATAGTGGGGAGAGGATAAAACGGTACCGATGTTGCTGGTCAAGCCGAAAAACGCTTCCCGAAGCCGACAAAAATCCCCCGGGGAAACGGCGGGCAGCGACCCGCCGGCCATAGTTAGGTCATACAATGAGCCGTTGATCTGGGGCCATGAAGGAAGCGAGACGGGGAAGACCGCGGGGCGATCCGGAAGCCTGCAAACACGGATCGGAATCAACCTCCGGCGTGGCCGAGCCTTAAACCGTCAGATCACCCTGTTCAGAATCCGCTGCCGTAACTTGTAAACTCCCGCTAG
>CAZVOE010000289.1:0-2169 GCA_964628935.1 uncultured Acidobacteriota bacterium | reverse complement strand
CCGCGACCCGCTCGGCGAATTCGCGGCGAATCAGGGTTCCCGAAAGCGCGGCCTCGACGCGCGCGGGTCTACGGAGCCGGCGCCACGCGTCGCGAGCGGCGCGCGGCGTGAACGCCCGTCGCGCACTCAAGGCGAGGAGCCTCGTCGCGGACGACCAGGGCAGATAGGTATCGCGGTAAAAGTGCGCGAGGCCGCGAGCCTCGTGAACGGCAACCTTCCAGTGCAGACCCCTGAGCAGAGAGTCGAGAAACCCTGGCTCGGCCGAGGCGACGGCGTCGCCGTCGACCCCGTCGAGAACCGCCCGCAGGCCGCGCCGCGCCGCCGCCGCGTAGCAGAGCAACGGGATGACCATCGTTCCGTCGAACGGCTCCTCCAGAGTGTCGAGAAACCGGTCGATTTCCGGGCGGTACGCGTCGAGATCCTCGGGGCGGAAGGTCGTTGCATCGATGCCGGGAAGGGAGAGCATCGACCGGACGTGCCGGCTCTCCTCGCGGCGCGGGTCGTCGCGTACGGCGGAGAAGGTCGCGAGGGGCCGCCGTCCGAACCCGACGATCGCGGACGAGTCGAGCCCGCCGCTGAGCATCGAGCCGGCGTCGTCCGTGAGCCGCACGCGCACGGCTCGCCGGAAGATCTCGCGGAAGGCCTCGATGGACTCCGCCTCGTCGCGGAACAGGATCTCGCGCGCGGGGTCGAGGGTCCAGTAAGGGCTCGTGGTGACGCGTCCGCGCTCGAAGACGAGCCGATGGCCGGGGGGGAGACGCCGGATCTCCCGGAAGAACGTGCTCGTGCGGTCGGCCCCTTCGAGTTCCGGGACCAAGGCGTCGGCGATGCGCACCTCGTTGAGCGTCGCGGGAATCCCTCCGGCCCGCACGAGAGCGCGGGCGGACGGAGCGAAGTGGATCGTCTCTCCGACGACACGGTAGGCGAGCGGCTTCGCACCCAGCGGATCGCGCGCGGCGAAGACCCTCCCAGAGGTCTCATCGTGGAGCGCGAAGGCGAAATCGCCTGCGATCCGATCGGGGCAGGAGTCCCCGAAACGGCGGTAGGAGGCCAAGACGCCCTGGGCCGGGTCGTCGAGGCGGAGGTCGGCGTAAAGGAGCCGCGCCGTCATGGATCGCCCGCGGCCCTTCGGCCGACGTCGGCGTCGAACGCCGCGAATCGATCCCGCGCGAGAGCATCCTCGCCGAGAGGCCGGCCGTGGACTTCGACCCACGCATGGGCCCGGAAGGGCCTCCCTTCGCGCGCGACCCCGATCCGGAGCGCGCTGTCGATCCCCTCGCGGCGCAAGAGCCGAGAGATCAGGAGGGAGCGGGGGAGGCAGGAGGCGCGGAACGGGATGCGGCGGCCGGCGATCGCGACCATGCGCGCGATCGTTTCGGCGCGCGCGTCGGGGTCGTTCGCCTGGCAGCCACGGAGTATGGGCCCTTCGAGCAGGCGCCGCATCCGCTCGAATCCGAGGAGCCTCACCCCGAGCGCGATCGGGGGCAGGAGCACCGCCGCCTCGAAGAGCAAGAGCCGCTCCTCCGGGCGGAGAGCGCGAAGCCGCGCGAGATCACCCACGCTCGACTCTCGCGAGTCCCAGTTCGACCCACCGCGCGACGATCGCGTCCAGGTCGCGCTCGAGCGCCTCACGGGGCACGTCGTATTCTTCGAGCATCTTCTCGAGCGCTTCGCCGATCGTGTCGGAGGCGGTCGCGAGCGACCAGAAACGGGCCGCCGTTTCGTTGAGGCCGAAGTAGCTTTCGGTCTCGAGATCGAGGAGCACCGCTTCCCCGTCGATCTCCTTCCAGAGGACGTGCGACTCGGCGCGCAGACGGCCGTCGGGAGGGGTCTTCATCGTCGGTTCTCCTCGCGCCCCGCGAGCGCGCGCAGGTGCCGGATTCGGTTCGATCCCTCGCCGTAGCGGGCCGCGAGCCATTCGGGCTCGGGCCAGAGGGCACGGCCGACGAGCCGCGCGCCATCCTGCGGACGGTCGACGACGGCGAGGAGGAAGGCATGCCTGCGGGCGGCGGTACGGGGGATGCGTCCCCCGAGGAGCGACTCGGCGCTGGCGAGCGACGCGAGCGAGGCCCGGCGCGCCGCTCCCGGCCGCAAGCGCTAGAGAGCCGGGATCGCTCCCTGGAGGCCGAAGATCCGGTCGGCGAGGTCGAGGACGAGCGTCTTGGCCTT
>CAZVOE010000288.1:0-2205 GCA_964628935.1 uncultured Acidobacteriota bacterium | reverse complement strand
CCTCGAACTCGGCGACGGTCCGCGCGTGGACCAGGATCCCGCCGTCTATGCCTTCGTCCTCAAGAACGTCGCGCTCGCTGCGCGGGCCGAGGCGGAAGCGATCGGGGTCTCCCTGAGGCTCGCGCAGGGAGCGATCCCGGCCGACCGGCTCGCCGTGCAGGAAGCGCTCTGGGAGGCGGAGGTCGCCCCCTACGTGGACGTCCTTCCGATCCTGTGGACGGACGTCCCGGAGGGCGGCGGGGACCCGGCAGCCTCGATCGACGCGTTCCGCCTCGCGGCCGCCGACCACCCCCCGGCTCCCGAACTTTGGGTGGTCGTCGAAGGGGACGACGCCGGACGGGCGAGCGGATGGGACCGAGTCGCCACGGCGGTGCGGGCGCTTGCCGCAGCGGCCGATCGCGCGTTCGTCGAGGTGCGGCCGGACGAGGCCGCGATCGCGCGGATCGCCCGCTGGTGCGACGGGCTGGCCGACTGGCTCGGCCCCGCGCACGCCCCGTCTCCGACCGAAGGACTCTCCGTGACCGACCCCATGGGCGCGCCGATTCCGGGCGCCTCCGTCCTCGGGCGGTTCCTCGACGGCGAGGATTTCTCGACCGTGATCGTCTACCGGGCGCCGGGCGACCTCTCGGCGGCGGAACCGGCCCGCGTTCTCCTCGACTCGGCCGACGTTCGCGCGCCGCGGGTCGCCGATCCCGAAACGCGCACCGAAGCGCCGACCGGCGGAGGCGCGGTTCCCGGACACGGCGCCCGGGCCATCGCGGTGCTCCGCGCCGACCGCCCGCTCCTCCTCGCGCACGAGCGCGCGGCCGCGGGGATCCCGGGTCTCGAGACGGAAACCGAGGACCTGAGGATCGAGGCCCGGCGCGAGTTGACGGTCGAGGAGGTGCTCGCCCGTCACCGGCAGGTCTGGAAGGTCCAGGACGATCGCGTTTTGCGCTGGACGGCGAAGGCGAAGATCGAGTTCACCTTCCGCTTCGCCCAGACGGGCGCCTCGGTCGACGTCGGGATCGACGCCAACTACTTCTGGGAGCGGGGAAAGCCCGTCGAGTGGGAGCAGACGCGGTACACCCTCAACGGGAACCTCATCCGCTGGAAGGAGATTCCGGAGCTTCCCCTCATCCAGCCCGAGAAGGTGATCACGCTTCCGCTCGATCTCAACCTGGACAAGACCTACGCGTACCGCATGCTCGGGGAGGACGAAGTCGACGGACACCCCTGCTACGTGGTCGGGTTCGAGCCGATCGATGCGGCGGCGGGTCGAAGCCTCTACCGAGGACGGGTCTGGATCGACAAGGAGATCTTCGTCCTCCGCCGACAAAACGTCGTCCAGACGGACCTCGAGGCGCCGGTCCTCTCGAACGAGGAAGTCGACCGGTTCGCCCCGTTCCGCGCCCCCGACGGCTCTTCCGCCTGGCTCATCGACCGAGCGACCGGGCAGCAGCTCTGGACGGCCGGCGGGAGAAACTTCGTCGTCGAGAGGCGGCTCCGGTTCGAGTCGTACGAGATCAATCCGCCGCAGGAGCGGTTCGAGGCCGAACGCGCGCGCGCCTACGCCTCGACGAACCGGATGCTCCGGGACACCGACGAGGGCTACCGTTATCTCGAGCGCACCGAGGACGGCGGCCGGGTCGTCAAGCAGGAAATGGACACGAGCCAGCTCTTCGCGGCGGCCGGCGCCTACAAGGACGACTCGACGGACGGGGTCATCCCCCTCGCGGGGGTGAACTGGTTCGACTACCGCTTCCTGGGCCGGGACGCGCAGTTCAACGTGCTGTTCGGAGGGGTCGTCGCGTTCCTCAACCTCACGGATCCGGCGGCGTTCGGGACGCGAATGGACCTGACGGTGGAAGGGGTCGGCTCGTTGCTGAAGTCCGAGGACAAGGTCTTCGTTTCGGGGGAGGAGGCGACCTTCGCGCGGCTCGAGCAAAGGTCGCAGTTCCTCCAAGCGCGACTGGGGAAACCGCTCGGAAGCTTCTTCAAGATCACCGTCACGGGCGCCCTCCAGTTCCGGTCCTTCTACGAAAGCGACGCGGGGCGCGACGCCTTGCCGGCCACGCTCGAGTTCGTCCTCCCCGCGGACCACCGCGTCGCGACCGCCGGACTCCAGGCCGAGTTCAACCGCAGGGGGTACTCGCTGACGGCCGAGGGGGGGATCTCGCGGCGATCCGAGTGGCGCCCTTGGGGTCTTCGTGACCCGGCGTCCGG
>CAZVOE010000287.1:0-2223 GCA_964628935.1 uncultured Acidobacteriota bacterium | reverse complement strand
CCCCCGGAGGGGGCCGGAGCGTTCCACCCGCACCGGTGGGGGCCGTTCGTCGTCGCCCCCCTCGCCCTCGTCCTCGCGGCGGCGCTCGGCGTCACCTTCATCGCCGAGGCGCGAAGGACGGCGGGAGGGTTCGGGCTTCCCCTCGACGACGCCTGGATCCACCTCGGCTACGCGCGAACCCTCGCCGAAGCCGGGCGGTTCGCATTCACCGAGACTTCGG
Organism: uncultured Acidobacteriota bacterium; assembly: GCA_964628935.1. Classification (GTDB taxonomy): domain Bacteria; phylum Acidobacteriota; class Polarisedimenticolia; order Polarisedimenticolales; family DASRJG01; genus CAYLHQ01. The sequence continues at coordinate 2,003 of CAZVOE010000287.1, read as the reverse complement.
CGGACGTGCAGGGTTCGACTTCCCCGCTCTTCACCCTGCTCCTCGCGTTCGTCTGGCCGTTCATTCCGGACGAGAAGTTTCTCGCCTACGGCGCCGGGATGGCGGCGCAGGGGATGTTCCTCGCGATGCTGGTGCCGTGGGCGATGCACCGCTTCCGCTCGCTGCGCTGGGGTGCGGCGGCCGCGCTTCTCGTCGCGATCGACGGGCGGACGATCCTGCTGTCGGTGTCGGGGATGGAGACGACGCTGTTCCTCGCCGCGGTCGCCGCCACCTTCGTTTCCCGCGCCGAGGGGCGTTGGCTCGTCGCTTCCGCACTCGCCGGTCTCTCCGCCTGGATCCGGCCGGAAGGGGTCATCCTCGCAGCGATCGTCCTCCTCGACGGTCTGTTGCCGGGCGGCTCGCGGGAGGAGGGAGAGAGGCGTCGCGCCCGGATCGCGCCGTCCTGGCGGACGCTCCTCCGGATGGCGGCGGTCTCGCTCGTGGGGATCGGATCCTGGATGGCGTTCAACGCGGTCGTCGGCGGACGGCTCCTTCCGAACACCTTCGCCGCGAAGACCGCCTTCTATGCGGGCAACGCGCGCCTCGACTTCCTCCGGGACGGCGTCGCCGCTCCGCTCCTCCACGGCGGATGGCTCGTCTTGCTCCCCGGGGCGCTGTGGGCGTTCGGGAGGGAGGTCCGCCTCCTCGTCCTGCGCCGGGAAGGGGTTCTGCGGGCCGAGGCGGGTTGGATCGCCGCGCTCCCCCTCGCGTACCTGCTCCTCCTCCCGTTCGGCCATCGGTTCGCGCGCTACCTGCTCCCGATCCTCCCCGCCTTCGCGATCCTGGGCGTCCTGGGAACGCGCGACCTCGCGCGCAAAGTCCTCCCGGCGCGTCCCGGCGCGGCGGCAGGGATCGTTCTCCTCCTGGCGTTCGTGGGCCAGGGGATCGCGTTTCCGGGAGCGAGACGGGAGTACGCGACCTTCTGCGACTACCACCTCGACCGACACGAGAGGGTCGGCCGGTGGCTCGCCGCGAACACCCCTCCCGGCGCCGTGGTCGCGACGCACGACGTCGGGGCGATCGGGTTCTACTCGCGGCGCGCGATCGTCGACACGGTCGGGGTCGTCGAGCGGGTTCCCCGCGAGTTTCTCGAACGCGGCGGCGACCGTCGCGCGCTGGCGGCCCACCTGACCGAGCGGGGAGTGACCCACGTCGCGGCACTCCGGAACTGGCTCGAGGTCACGAACGTCGAGCCACTTTTCGTCGCCGACCCCCGCCCCGAGATCCTCGAGGTCTACCCGTGGATCCCGGGCCGCTCCCACCTCGTCGACGCCGAGGCCTCCCGCCTCGGACTCGGTGCGGCGGAGGCGCTCGCCCGCGGGGACGCCGAGACCGCGCGCGACCTTCTCGAGCGGTCCCTCGCCATCGACGCGGAGAACGCCCGCGCGTGGCTCCTGCTCGGCGGCGCGCTCGAGATGGCGAAGCGACTCGAGGAGGCGGGAGATGCCTACCGGCGTTCTCTCGCGCTCCATCCGGATTCGGATACCGCTCGGTTCCGTCTTGCCGCGAACCTCGCCGCGCGCGGCGCCCGGGCGGAGGCGCGCTCCCTCGCCGAGGAGCTCCTCGAGCGCCATCCGTCGGACGAGAGGCTGCTCGCCTTCTACCGGGCGCTCGGTCCCCCCTGACCGAGGCGGCGGGCGATCCCCTCGAGCTCCAGAGTCTCCGACCCCGCGGCCCGCGCGGCATCGATCGCTCGCGCGATCGCCTCTCGTCCGCCTCGGAGGTCTCCGCTCAGCGCGCGGGCGCCGGCGAGCGCTTTCCACGCCTCGACCCAGCGAGGGTGGGAGGCGGCGAGCGGTTCGAGGAGGGGGCGGGCCTCCTGGGGGCGCCCCGCCGCGAGGAGGGCGTGCGCGAGGGCGAGGGTCCGTCCGGGGGAGTTCCCATCCGCCCGGCGGGCGCGCTCGAGCGCGGGGAGGCACAGGTTAGCGAGCGCTTCCCAGTCCGCGGGGCTCGCGAGGGGGCGG
>CAZVOE010000286.1:0-2227 GCA_964628935.1 uncultured Acidobacteriota bacterium | reverse complement strand
CCGGCGCGGCGGCCGCCGCGGGGGCGGCCGGACCTCTCGACGAGCCGCCCCGCGTGCGGATGGACCTCCTCGCGCGCAAGGCGGAGGTCTACGACGGCAAGGGGCGCGACCTGTTCAAGTACGCGCCGCGCCCTCCGAGCCCCGCCGAGTTGCGCCGTCTCCGAGCGGAGGCGGAAGCCGCCCGTCGCGCGGAGGAGGAAGCCCGGAGGCGCGCGGAGGAGGAAGCGCGCCGCCGCGCGGAGGAGGAGGCGAAGCGCCAGGAGGAGATCGCGCGGAATCCGCCCCCTCCTCCCAAACCGCAACCTCCGGCGATCACCTTCCGGTACATCGGGAATTTCGGGCCGAAGGAGGCGCGGATCGTGGCGTTCGACGACGGCAAGGGGGTTTTCGTCGCCCGGGTCGGCGAAATCGTCCGGGAGCAGTTCCGCGTGGTGGACGTCAAACACAACGCGGTCGTCATGGGGTACACGCGGCCGGAGTTCCAATCACAAGTCAAGGAGCTCCCTCTCTCGGGAGGGCGCTGAGGGCGTGGGAATGAACGTGCACGCGATGCGGTGGGCGAAGGCGGGAGCGGTCGTGTTCGCGATGATGCTGACGGCGGGGTGCGCCGCCCAGAAGGCGTATCAGCGCGCGGAGAAGGACGCCGAGCGCCAAAACTGGGACGCGGCGGTGCTCGGCTACAGCAAGGCGCTCGCCCTCGATCCGGGAAACACGCGGTACGGCGTCGCCCTCGAACGGGCAAAGCTCAAGGCTTCCGCCCTGCACTTCCAGAAGGGGAAGCGGTACGCGCAGGGGCAGCAGTGGGAGCTCGCCGCGGCGGAGTACCAGCAGACCGTTCTCCTGAACCCGGGGAACCAACACGCTCAAAACGAGCTCGAAAAGGCCCTGGTCGAAATCGCGCGCCGCGCCGACGGCCCCTCGGAGCTCGACCAGCTGAAGGAAAAAGCCCGGCGGGAAGCCCTGGCGCCTCCCAAACTGTCTCCGAAGAGCAACATTCCGATTCTCCTCCAATTCCGCGATCAGCCGCTCGGGAAGATCCTGGAGGGAATCAGCAAGGCGTCGCAGATCAATTTCATCTTCGACGACAAGGTCGACCTCAACAAGCCCATGACCATCGACATCGGGAACGTGACGATGGAGAAGGCCCTCGACATCCTGATGCTCCAGACGAAGAACTTCTACAAGGTGATCGACGAGAACACCCTTCTCATCGCCCCGGACCAGCGACAGAAGAGGCAAGAACTGGACGACCAGGTGATCCGGACCTTCTACCTCTCGAACGGGGAGACGAAGCAGGTCGTATCGGTCCTCCGCACGCTCCTGAACGCGAGGCAGGTCGCCGAAAACGACACGCTGAACGCGGTCACGATCAAGGACACCCCGGACAAGGTCGCGATCGCGGAGAGGATCGTCGCCGCGAACGACAAGTCGAAGGGGGAGGTCATCGTCGACGTCGAGCTGCTCGAGATCAACCGGACGACAGCGCAGAACCTCGGGATCGACCTCTCGACCAAGACACTCACCCTCCGGTTTCAAGACGGCGACCGCCGGATCGAGTTGAACAACCTGAGCCAGCTGCGCCAGCAAGGGAACTGGTCGATCGGACCGATCCCGTCGGTCATCATCAGCTTCCTCAAGACCGACTCCGACAGCAAGACGATCGCGAAGCCGCAGCTCCGCGTGACCGAGGGCGAGAAAGCGGAGGTTCTCATCGGCAATCGCGTCCCGATCCCGACCACTTCGTTCAACACCTCGCAGACGGTCGGCGGGAACATCGTTCCCATCACGTCCTTCACCTACCAGAACGTCGGGATCACCCTCGGGATCGAACCGCGCGTCCACCACAACAAGGAGATCACGCTCAAGGTCAAGACCGAGGTGAGCCAGATCGCGGGATACGTCGAGGTCGAGAACAGCGCTGCGCAGCCGATCATCGGGACCCGACAGATCGAGACGACGATTCGGCTCCGGGACGGAGAGACGAACCTCCTCGCGGGACTCATCCGTCGCGAGGACCAAGACTCGCGCAGCGGGATCCCCGGCCTGATCGACACTCCGGGATTGGGAAGGATCTTCAGCAACAACCAGACGAACCTGCAGGAAACCGACATCATTCTGACTCTGACCCCGTACATCGTCCGGATCCCCGACATCACGGAGGACGACCTGACGACGCTCTGGGTCGGGACCGAGGAGAACATGCGACTCCGGGGGCCGGTCCGCGGCG
>CAZVOE010000285.1:0-2241 GCA_964628935.1 uncultured Acidobacteriota bacterium | reverse complement strand
GGTGGTCAACTTTTCGTTGTTCACCTTGGACTACTTTTTCATGTTCGTTGACACGAAGCCGCTCGCCGCCGCAAGATCGACCGTTCAGGCCGCAACCCGACCCCACACTCGGACGAGGAAACTCGTAAAGGTAGGTGTCGCCTTAACGCGTAAGACTGGATGTCGCTTGACAAACAAGGCGCGCCGGGCGTCGTCGAGGCGCGTGCGGATCTGTTCGTCCAACTCTTCCTGCAGGGCGCGGAAGGCGGCGTCGATGGCCTCCGGCGTCCGGCACTCCTGGTAGATCGCGAGGATGCGCTTCTCGAAGTCCACGCCGGACTCGATGCTGCCGAGCACTTCATCCGAGGCGCCGAAGACGCCGCTGAAGAGGCTGAACTTCTCGGTCAGCAGCTCGAGAACGCGACGGTCCGCCTCGTTGCGTTCGTTCAGGAAGTTGATGACGACGACATCGTGTTTCTGGCCGTAACGGTGGCAGCGGCCGATGCGCTGCTCGATGCGCTGGGGGTTCCACGGGAGGTCGTAGTTCACGACCAGTGAACAGAACTGGAGGTTCACGCCTTCGGCCGCGGCCTCGGTGGCGAGCAGGATCGTCGCGTCGTCGCGGAAGTGTTCGATCAGCGCCGTCCGCACGTCTACGGCGCGCGATCCCGAGGCGCGGCCGGTGTCGCGGTTGCGCTCGACCCAGCGTTCATAGATGGCCGTGGCCTCGGGACCGCCGTTGGTGCCATTGAAAAGGACGACCTTGCCGGCGTAGCCGTGAGCTTCGAGGAAGGTCTTCAGGTAATCCTGCGTACGACGCGACTCCGTGAAGATCAGCGCCTTGCGTGCTGCGCCCGTCGTTGCCATCTGTGCGAAGCCGATCTCCAGCGCCTTGAGCAGCGTCTGCGACTTGGTATCCACGCCGATGCGGCGCGCTTCGTCGGCGAGGTGGCGAAGAACGTCGATCTCCTCCCGGAGCTTGCGCCGGTCGATCGGCTCGGGCGCCGACTCGTCTCCTTCGGAGCCATTGCCTTCGGCGAGGAGTTCATCGAGGATGTCCTCTTCGATCTCCTCGGCCTCGACGAGCTGCTCGGCGAACTCGGAATCGCTCTGAACGCGTTCATCGCGCAGCGTTTCGAGGCGCTTGCGCAGGATGTCCAGGGTCGCGGCGATGGCCTGAGAAGACGAGGCGAGCAGCTTGCGAAGAATGAGCGCCGTGAGATGGCGCTGGCGACGTGGCAGGGCGTAGCTGTCCTCGCGCTGCAGAAACGCAGAGACCGCTTCGTAGAGCGCGTGCTCGTTGTCCGTGGGGCGGAACGGCCGCGTGATGGCGCGGCGCTCGGTATAGCGGATGTACTCCGTGACCTGGTTGCGCAGGGTCCGTTTGCAGAACGGGGCGAGACGCGCGCGGAGGGCGGCGAGGTCGCTGCCGGCGCCGGCGTACTGGGCGCGAAAGGCGTTGACATCGCCGAAGAGGTGCTCGTCGATGAGGGTCGAGAGGCCGTACAGTTCGAGCAGCGAGTTCTGGAGCGGCGTGGCCGTGAGGAGGAGCTTGCGGCAATCCTCCGTCGCCCAGCGAATGCCCTGTCCAAGCTTGTTGCTTGGGCGGTAGGCGTTCTTCAGCTTGTGGGCCTCGTCGATGACGACGAGGTCCCACTTGACGGCGCGAAGCTCGTCGCGGATGGCATTCGCGAAGTGGAAAGAGAGCACCAGGATGGCGCCGGGATGGAGGGGATCCCGGGCTTCGCGCCGCGCCTCGCGATATGACCTGGCGTCGAGTACCGCGGCCGGCAGGCTGAGTTTCTCCTCGAGTTCGAGCGCCCACTGCTTCCGGATGGAAGCGGGGCAGATCACGACGAGGCAGCGCTTGCGTTCCGCCCAGAACTGACAGAGAACGATGCCGGCCTCGATGGTCTTACCGAGTCCCACTTCGTCGGCCAGGATCACGCCCTTCGACAGCGGTGACTGGAGCGCGAACAGCGCGGCCTCGATCTGATGCGGGTTGAGGTCCACCGAGGCATCGAATAGCGCCATCGAAAGACGGTCCATCCCCGAGGCTGCGCGTCGGGTGAGGGCGTAGGCGTAGTACTTGGCTTGGTGCGGAGTCAGGCTCATCGCAGGTGCCTGTGTTTGCTCTGTGGGCGGTCGCTGGCCTTTAGCCTGGTCTGTTCTCTGTGGTCACCTCACGTGTCACTGGTAGGGCGTCTAACGCTGGCGTTGAGCCGCGCGCGTTAGCGCGTCGACTCCAACGGCTGGTTAGAT
>CAZVOE010000284.1:0-2275 GCA_964628935.1 uncultured Acidobacteriota bacterium | reverse complement strand
AGCTCCGCGAGAGCCTGACCTGGCTTCGGGCCGGAAGGCCCGACGCGGCCCTGGCCGCCGGACTCGCGGGTCTCGAGCGGGCGACCTTTTCCGCCCCCGAGCTCTTGGCGACGGTCGGGCATGCGCTCTGGGACCTCGGGGAGCGCGACCGTGCCGCGCGTTGCTTCGAGGCGGCGCTCCGCTCGATCGACGACCCGCTCGCGCGGGAGCGTCTCGCGGCGAGGCGAGGCCGCCGGTGAGGAGCGTCGTTCCGCTCGCGCTCCTCGTCGCCAGCGGGTGTGCGACCGTGGACCGCCCGGCCGTTCGGGTCGCGGGAACGGCGATCGGCCTCGACGACGTCTTGCGCGAGACACGGGCCCAGGTCGCGGCGCGCGGCGAGGACCTCGACCGGATCGCGCCCGACCGCGCGTACGCCTACGCGAGCCAGGTCGCCCTGCGACTCGCCGACCGGGTCGTTCTCGAATCGCGCGCAAGCGGGGCGGCGCGAGTCGCGGCGGCCGCCCGCGCGGACGACGCGGTCGCGAAGGGGGTCCGCATCCCCGGGCTTCCCGCCGGGTCGGTGAGGGAGGCGATTTACGTGGACTCGCTCGTCGGCGCCCTCGTGCCGGCCGGAGCCGACGTCGAACGAACGCTCGCGGCCTGGCGGGAGGAGGCCGGAGTCTCGGTCTTCGTTCCCTACGATCGCGTGGCGACCGCACAGGGATCCCTTCCGGGTCCGGGCGAGATTGCGGGGATGGCGGCGCTCGCGGCGCTCGTCGCCGCGGCCGGCGGGATCGGCCTCCATCGCGCGGGAGCCGGACCATGGGCGCTCGCGGCGCTTGTCGTCGGAACGCTCCTCCGGATCGTCTTCTGGGCGCGGACGCCCTGGGACTGGCTCGCCCATGACGCCGGCGGCCACCTCGAGTACGTCCGCCTCCTCGCGGAGCAGTGGCGCCGTCCGGCGATCGGAGAGGGGTGGCAGACCTACCAGCCCCCGCTCTACCACGCGATCGCCGCGGCGCTCGGCCTCGTGACGCCGCGGGCGCTCCAAAACTTCGGGCTCGTCGTCTCGATCGCGACCCTCGTCGTCGGCCTCGGGATCGCCCGGCTCGCCGTCCCGGACCGCCTGCGCGGGGGGCTCCCGTTCGCGTTCCTCTTCCTCGCGGCCCATCCGTCGCTCGTCCTCGGGGCGCCGCGCGTCAACAACGACGGCCTCTCGAGCCTCCTCGCCTTCGCGACCCTCCTCTTCGCGCTCCGCGGCAGGAGCGAGGGACGGATGCGCGACTGGGCCCTCGCCGCGACCGCGACGGGGCTCGCCCTCCTCACCAAGAACGTCGCTTTTCTGCTCCTCCCGATCCTCGGGCTCCTGGTCCTGTTCCACCCGGCCTCGGATGGACGGTCGAAGGTCCGGATCGGGGTCGTCTCGATCGCGATCGTCGCTCTCCTCTCCGGCTGGCTCGTCGTGCGCCGCTTCGGGGAGGAATCCCAGCGCGACCTCGTGGCGAACGTCGGGGCGCTCAGCCCCTCCCTCGCGGTCGAGGTCACGCCGGCGACCCTCCTCGCCTTCGACCCGGCGCGGGTGGTCCGAGAGCCGTACGTGAACCCGTTCGTCGCGGGCCCGGCTCGCGATCGTCTCGGGGAGTACGCTCTCCGCTCCTCGCTTTTCGGGGAGTTCACGTTCGCCCGGGTCCCGATCGGACTCGCCCGCGCCCTCGTGGCGCTCGCGATGGCGATCACCCTCCTCGCGACGCTCGGGGCGGCGCGGGAGATCCGGCAACACCGCATCGACGCGATGCCGATGGCGGTCGTCGCCGTGGTCGTCGTCCTCGGGGCGGTCGCCTACCTTCCGGCCGCGCCGTACGCGACCTCGATGGACTTCCGCTACCTGACCCTGCTCCTCCTCCCCGGGGCCGCGTTCCTCGCGGCGGCGCCGTCGCCCAGGGTCGTCGCGACCGTCGTCGCCGCCTTCGTCGCGCTCGCGACGATCGTCCTCGCGATCGTCTCGGTCTAGGTCGCGGTCGCGACCCCGTGCTCCGGACAATCCACGCGGAGTTCCTCCTCGAGGAGCGGCACGTCGAGGAGCCGGCAGTGGTGACGGGCTCTCTTCCCCGGGTGGGCGTTCCGTTCGAAGTGGCGGCACGTGATGCACATGCGCGCGACGGTGACGATCCCCGCGCGGAGCATCTGCTCGATCCGAACGAGCGCCATTACTCTCGACTCTTCCAGGCCGCGCGCGATGCGGGGGTCCGGCTGCTCGTAACCCCAGGCGTGATTGAGGAGATCAATAGCCACCTCG
>CAZVOE010000283.1:0-2289 GCA_964628935.1 uncultured Acidobacteriota bacterium | reverse complement strand
GGCGCCGCCGCGGGCGCCTTCGCGCTCCCGACGGGGGGGCTCTTCCGCGCGCAGCAGGCGGGGGCCCTCGCGAACCTCTCGGTCGTCCACGAGGCGGCGGGGAACCTCGAAGCGGCGGAGCGGACGGCGCGCCTTGCCCTCGCGCGCGACCCTTCGAGCGAAGCGGCGGCGTACAACCTCGCCGTCGTGCTCGAGAAAACGGCGCGGGCCCCCGAGGCGCAGGAGATCTACCGCCGGATCGTGCGCGCGAACCCCTCGAACGCCGAGGCGGCCGGAAACCTCGCGGGTCTCCTCGTCCGGAAGGGAGCCCCCGGGGAAGCGATTCCGATCCTCGAGGAGGCGCTGCGGCACCGGCCCGGCCACCACGCGTGCTGGACGAACCTCGTCGTGGCGCTGGCGAGCGTCGGGGATCTCGAGGGCGCGCGGGCCGCCGCCGCGCGAGCGTCGGGTCAAGGTGTCTCGCTCGAGCGGGGGTTGCTCGAGGCGATCGGGTATCCTGGAGCGGTTTCGGGAGACGAGGGACCATGAGCGATCGTCCATGGGCTCGAACGGCGGCGGCGGGGATCGCGATCCTCGCGGCCGCCTCGTGCATGCCGCCGCTTCCCCCCATGCGCAGCGACACGGGCTACGAGGGGACCTGGTCGCGGGGGAACGAGCGGGGGAACTCGATCGTCGCGATCCGGAAGCTCGGGGACCGGTATCTGTTCCGTTGGACGAAGGTGACCTACGGCCCCGGCGGGGAGCGGAAGCTCGACGTCCGCTGCGATTGGGAGGGGAACTGCCGCGAGACCCTCAACGGGGAGCCGCAGGCGACCTACACCTTCCGGACGTGGATCGACGCGTCGACAAAGAGACTGATGGTCGAGGGGGTCGAGGAGCGGGTGGCGCCGGAGCGGTTCACGAACCGATTCGTGGACGAGCTCGTCGTCGAGGACGGGGGGATGACCCTTCGCCGCTACACTCTCGAACGGATGGGACAGACCTTCACGGGGGACGGGCGGCCGATGGCGACGTTCGAAAAGGTGGCGAACGCGATCGCCGATCCGCCGCGGCGATGAGGGGGAGTCGGCCGAACCTCGAAACCCGCCTCGGGTACCGCTTCGAGGATCGCGGCCTCCTCGCGCGCGCGCTCACCCACCGCTCGTACGCCCACGAGCGGAAGGCGGGGGACGACTACGAGCGCCTCGAATTCCTCGGAGACTCGCTCCTCGGGTTTCTCGTGGCCGAGTTCCTCCACGCGGCCGACCCCGCCGCCGACGAGGGAACCCTCACCCTGAGGAAGCAACGCATCGTCAACATGGAGTCGCTCGCGGCCGCGGCGAGGCGGCTCGACCTCGGGCGCGAGCTTCGCCTGGGTCGGGGCGAGGAGCGGTCGGGGGGGCGGGCCCGCGCGAGCCTCCTGAGCGATGCCTTCGAGGCCGTCCTCGCGGCGGTGTACCTCGACGGTGGGATCCGGGCGGCACGGGCGTTCGTGCGCCGGCACCTCCGGGACGCGCTCGCGGCGCCGTCCGGTGCGTGGCCGGGGGCGGGGGAGGACTTCAAGACTCTCCTCCAGGAGTCGGTCCAGGCCCGGTTGCACCGGACCCCCCGTTACCGTATCGTTCGGTCGTCGGGGCTCGCCCACGCCTTGGTCTTCGAGGCCGAGGTGCTCGTCGGGGAGAGGGTCCTCGGCACGGGACTCGGGACCAGTCGCAAACAGGCCGAACAGGACGCCGCGCGCGCCGCGCTCGGGGTCCTCGATTTCCTGGAGGCTTGATTGCACCGCGCCGCGATTCCCCTCGCCGCCGTTCTCGCGCTTCCCCTCCACGCGCAGACGGACTCCGCGCTCGTCGCGACCGAATCGGCCGCGATCCTCCCGGTCTCGGACGAGGTGCGCGTCGAGATCGAAGGGGTGCGCGGCGAGATCGGCGTCCGCGTGGGGAAGCCGGGGGAGCTTCGCTTCCTCTCCCGCAAACCCGGCGGTCGCAAGGCGGAGGAGATTCCGCTCGAGGTGTGGTCCGACGGCGCCACGATCCGCCTCGTCCCCCCCGAGGGGGAAGCCGCGCAGGAACGGGTCGTCGAGGCGAGCGTGCCCCCCGGACTCTTCGTCCGGATCGCCGCGGCCGCATCGAAGGTCGTCGCCTCGTCCCTCCAAGGCGGGCTCGAGGTGCGGGGGAGCGCGCTCGTGGTCCAGGCCGCCGGGATCGAGGGGGACGTCGAGGTCGACCTCGAGGGGGGTTCGGTCTCGCTGCAAGGGATCGGCGGTTCCGTCGTCGTGCGCGGGAGCGAGATCCCGGCGCAGGTCGGGGG
>CAZVOE010000282.1:0-2294 GCA_964628935.1 uncultured Acidobacteriota bacterium | reverse complement strand
GCGAGGGGGTGTCCGGGGCCGGGTCGCTCGCGACGTTCCAGTTCCAGGCGGTGAATCCGGGGGACGCCGGGTTCGCCTTCACCGGCGCGAGCGTGAAGGACCCACAGGCGAGAAACCTGCCGGCCAACTTCGTGGCCGCTCCCGTGAGGGTGGAGCCGTGATGCTCGCGCGGCACTCGAGGCCGAGATCCTCTCGGGGACTCACCCTCGTGGAGCTCGTCGCCGCTTCGGCGGTGATGGCGATCCTCGCGGCGATCACCCTTCCCGTGGCCGGGACGATGGTGAAGCGGCAGAAGGAGCTCGAGTTGCGCCGGAATCTCCGAACGATCCGGGAGGCGATCAATCGCTTCCACGACGACGTGGAGCGCTATCCGGGCATGCGCCAGAAGCTGAATGCGGTCAACGAAGACGGCTATCCCGAAGAGCTCGAGCAGCTTTACGAGGGGTTCGACATCGGCGACCTGAAAGGGACCAAGCTCAAGTACCTGCGCCGCCTTCCGCGCGATCCGATCACGGGGAAGGCGGATTGGGGGACGCGCTCGAGCCGTGACCGGCCGGGGTCGACGTTCTCGGACGGGATCAACGTGTTCGACGTATATTCGAAGAGCGACAAGATCGCTCTGGACGGAACGCCGTATGCGACCTGGTGAGCGTGCAGGGGAGCGCGGATTCACCCTCGTGGAGCTCCTGGTCGTGGTGGCGATCATCGGGATCCTCGCGACCGTGGCGGTGGGCAACTACCGCAGGAGCATCCGGAAGGCGCAGGAGGCGGCGCTCGCGCAGAACCTCTATGTCATGAGAACGCAGATCAACAACTACTTCGCCGACAAACAGCGGTATCCGTCCGACCTGCAGGCGCTCGTCGACGACCGGTACCTCCGCGACATTCCGGTCGATCCGATCACGGGGAGCCGGGATACCTGGATCACCGAACCGGCCGACATGGGGGAAGAGGACATCTCCACCGAGCCGGGGATCGCGGATGTCCGGAGCGGGGCGGAGGGGACGTCCCTCGACGGGCGGCCTTACGCCGAATTTTGAAGGAGGTTTCGATGCGACAGCCACGCAGACGGGGATGGCCGATGGCGGCCTTCGTCCTCGCTGTTCTCGCCTCGGCGACGTCCTGCGAGGATTCCGATCTGACCGCCCCCGGGGACGGCTCGCTCACGCTCAAGGCGAACCCGTCCACGGTCGTCATCGACTCGAACCGGCTGGTCGAAGACCCGCCGGGATCGGGGATCTTCGTGCCGCAGACGAAGGGTTCGACGACGCTCATCGCGCAAGTCTTCGATGCCGAGGGGAAGGCGCTTTCGAACATCGCGGTCCTCTTCACGACGGCGGCGGGAACGCTCAGCACGGGGGGACAGGGCGGCGAACCGGTCTCGACGGTGAAGACCGACGATTCCGGGATCGCGCAGGCGGTCCTCACGATCTCCGCGACCGACCCCGCGGAGATCCCCGTCAGGGCGACGTCGTCCGCACTGACGACGGAGATCACCGTGAAGAGGAGCCTCGTCGCGGCCAATCAGCCGCCGACCGCGGTCGTCGTCGCCGCTCCCCAAAACGCCCAGGCGATCGACGAGCCGGTCGTTTTCGACGGAACTTCGTCCGTCGACCCCGACGACGATCTGATCACGATGTACCGCTGGACGATCACCTCGACGAACCCCGACCCAGGAAGGGCGAATCCGTACGTCGTGGAAGACCCGGCCGCGTCGGGGCTCGACCTCGTCTTCGAGAACGTGCAAAACCTCGTCGTGACCCTCCAGGTCACGGACGATCCGGACGCCGAGCGCCTCAAGCAGCAGGGGCTGCCGATCCCCTACAGCCCGTACCAGGACACGCTGCTCTACGAGATCCAGCGCTGTGCGGTCAACGAGGCGCCGATCGCCTCGATCGAGGGGACCGACCCGATCCAGGCCTCGGGTGCGCCGGGGACGAACGTCACCGTTCCCCTCAACGGGTCGAACTCGCGCGACCCGGAACAGTTCCCTCTCGAGACGTACACGTGGACCTGCGGGAACAACTCGCTTCCCCAGGTGCAGGGGCAGCCGATCGTCGCGTGCACCTACCGCGTGCAGAGCGTGGCGGTCGAGTACGAGGCGACGCTCGTCGTCACCGACCGCGGCGCGACGGGCCAGATCGACCCCGTGCTCGGGACCTACTGCGATCAGAAATCGTCGACGCCCGCGGTCCGGAAAGTCCGGATCTCTCCGCTGCAATGACGCGACGCGGGGAGCGCGGGGGGGTCCTGGCGGCCCTAATGGTCGCGATCGCGGTCATGGGCATCATGAC
>CAZVOE010000281.1:0-2323 GCA_964628935.1 uncultured Acidobacteriota bacterium | reverse complement strand
TGTGGGTTCCGGGAAGTCTGGCCCCTGATTTCCGGATATTGTGGCCCCTTCTGGGAGGGGGCTCCGGAGTGGTTCGGCACGTTTGAGGTGCCGGGTACGGAACGACGCGCCGCGTAGCTCGAGGAGGCGCCCGCGCTCGAGCACCCGATCGAGGATCGCCTCCGCGAGATCGGGATCATGCAATACGAGGCCCCAAGCTGCCAGCGGTTTGTTGGTGGTGAAGACCATGGGGCGGTGATGGAGATAGCGGTCGTTGACGACCTGGAACATGAGGTTGGCGGCGTCACCGCCGACGGTGAGGTAGCCGACTTCGTCGATGACGAGGACGGGTGGATGGGTGTAGCGCGCGAGGGTGGAGGCGAGCTCACCGCGGCGGGTGGCGACGGAGAGAGTTTCGATGAGGGCGGCGGCGCTTGTGAACAGGGCCTCGTAGCCGTTCTGGATGGCGCGGTACGCGATGGCGACCGCGAGGTGGGTCTTACCCGTCCCGGAGGGTCCGTAGAGGATGAGGTTGCGGCCCTCGCTCACCAGTTCGGGGCCGAGGTAGCTGCCGAGCAAGTGCAGGCGCACCGAGGTCTGGAAGGTGAAGTCGAACTCATCGATGGTACGCAGGAACGGGAAGCGGGCCTTGCGGACGGAGCGCTCGATCCGGGTCTGGGCGCGATGGGCGACTTCCTCGGCGATGAGGAGGGCCAAGAAGTCGCGATAGCCGAGGCCCTCGGCTTCGCTGCGGCTCTCGAGCTCCGCATAGAGCCGTCTCACGGTGGGAAGGTGCAGGCGTCGGAGCATGCCGTCGAGATCGAGCGTGGTCATCACTGGACCCCCCGGGGCAGCAGATCAAGGACATGCTGGGCGGCATAGAGGTGTTCGGCATTGGCGGCGATGAGCGAGCGCTGCAGGGCGGCCGGCCCGTGGGCGAGCAGCGCCGTGTGAAGCTGTTCGACCTCGGTCTTCCAGGTGAAGCGGTGGCGATGGACGATCTCGGTGAGGAAGATCTCTGCCGCCGGGCCCAGGTCGAGCAGGTCCTGACGTTTGAGGTAGAGCCGGCCGCGCTCGCCGGCGACCTTGGCCAGCCGGGCAGCGCGGTGCTCCGGGTGCATGCTGTCCCGCCCGCAGGCCGGCACGCGCGGGTGTTCGCTGACGTGACGGCCGGCCACGATGCGCACACGCTCGCGGGTGAGCCAGAGGGTCCCGGGGATGCCGATGGCTTCCGGGGGCATCGAGTAGCGATAGCCCTCGAAGCTCACGACGCCGGTCGGACCCACCAGGATCGGGAACCGCAGCGCGTAGCTCTCCGGCGCGATGGCCAACGGCCGCAGCCGCGCGCGCTCGGCTGCGATGCGCTCGGCGGGCGACACGCCCGTCGCCCGACAGGGACGGACCTCGTTCACCTCGTGGTGCCAGTCGGCAAGCTGCACGACCAGATCGGCCCGGTCATGGAAGCAGCGCACCTTGAAGAAGCTCCCTTTGACGAACCCGACCAGGTTCTCGACCGAACCCTTCTCCTGACCTCGCCCGGGCGTGCAGAGCTCGACCCCGAAGCCGTAGTCGAGCGGGACGTGGCCGAAGGTCTCGTTCCACACGATGCGCCCGTCCTCGCGACCCAGCGTCACCGTCTTCGGATTGTCGAACACCGCCACCAGCGGGATGCCGCCGAAAGAGGCGAAGCCCGCGAGCAGGCTACGCACCAGCGACTCCACGCGCTCGTCCTCCACCAACTCCACGTCCACCCAGCGCGAGTACTTGAGTCGCGAGGCGAAGAAGTGGATGCGCTCCTGACTCCCGTCGAGATAGCGCACGTCCACCTGCCCGAAGTCGTGCTGCGAGAACTCCCCCGGCAAACCTTCGAACCGGACCAGCAAGTTCACCGGCCGGGGACGCAGCTCGCGAACCGCTTCGTACACTGCGGTCTTGGCACCGGTGTAGCCCAGACCCCGCAGGCGGTGCAGGATCTCACGGGTGGGCAGCTTCGGCTTAGCCGCGAGGATGGCGACGATCCGCTCGCGGTACGGCTCGACCACGCTGGGTCGCCCGACCCCGCGCGCCTTCGCCGGCGCCACGTCCCCGGGACCCTCGATCGCTGGCTCGTTCACGATCCGCTTCACGCTGCGCAGCGAGATCCCCGTCTCCGCCGCGATCCGGCGCAACGTCTTGCCCCCTTGCCGCAACACCTGGACCCGATGTCTGGCCATGGCTCCGATCATCCTCCTTGCCCTCCCGACGCCGGGAGGCACTCCCGGGCGTTCGGAACGGCAGCTTATCGGAGCCCCTCAAGGGGCCAGATTTTCCGGAAAACGCGGGGTCAGAGTTTCCGGAACCCGCA
>CAZVOE010000280.1:0-2332 GCA_964628935.1 uncultured Acidobacteriota bacterium | reverse complement strand
GCGTCGAAGAGAAGTTCCGCGGGGATCTGTCGGCCGCGGCCGACCGCACCGACGCGCTCGAAGCGGTTCGCGTCCGGTACCTCGGGAGGAAGGGGATCCTCACCTCCATCCTTCGTGGGCTCGGGGCGTTGCCGCCGGAGGAACGGAAGGTCTCGGGGCAGGCCGTCAACGCCCTGAAGGAGCGGATCGAATCGGCTCTCGCCGAAGCGGCCGAGCGGGCGGCGGCGCGCGAGCGCGTCCTCGCGCTCGAGGCGGAGCGGCTCGATCCGACCCTTCCCCCCCGCGTACGCCCGAGGGGGGCCTTGCATCCGGTGACCGCCGTGCGCCGGGATCTCGAGGCGATCTTCCGGAGCATGGGCTTCGCCATCGAATCGGGCCCCGAAGTGGAAGACGACTTTCACAACTTCGAAGCCTTGAATCTTCCCCCCGGCCACCCGGCCCGCGATGCGACCGATACGTTCTACCTCGAGGGGGACCTCCTCCTCCGCACCCACACCTCACCGGTGCAGATCCGGACGATGCTCGCGTCGAAGCCGCCGATCCGGATGATCTGCCCCGGTCGGGTTTACCGTCGCGATCTCGACGCCACCCACCTCCCGATGTTCCATCAGGTCGAGGGGCTCGTCGTGGACGAGGGGATCTCCCTCGCCGACCTGAAGGGGACTCTCGCCGCGGTGTGGTCCCGGTTCTTCGGGGAAGAGGTCCGGGTCCGGCTTCGCCCCGGCTACTTCCCGTTCGTCGAGCCGGGATGCGAATACGACGTCTCCTGCCGCGTCTGCCGCGGCACGGGCTGCAAGGCCTGCAAGGAGAGCGGCTGGCTCGAGCTCGGAGGGGCCGGGATGGTCCACCCCGCGGTGTTCGAGACGGTGGGCATCGACCCCGAGCGGTACACCGGTTTCGCCTTCGGGCTCGGCATCGATCGGATCGCGATGCAGCGGTGGCAGGTCGACGACCTTCGCCTCCTCGTCGACAGCGACGTGCGATTCCTTTCCCAATTCGCCTGAGGAGTCCTGTGCGCGTCTCGCTCCGCTGGCTCCGGGAGATCCTCCCGATCGACGCTTCGCCCGAAGCGATCGCCGAAGCCCTGACCGCGCGAGGCCTTTCCGTCGACGCGGTCGAGCCTCAGGGCGACGACGTCGTCCTCGACATCGACGTCCCCGCAAACCGTCCGGACATCCTCGGCCACCGCGGAGTCGCCCGGGAGGTCCGCGCGGCGTTCGGCGGAGCCGTAGCGCCGCTCCCGCCGCCCCGTACCCGCGCCGGCGACCGGGCCGCGATCCCCGTCCGTATCGACGATCCCGCCCGTTGCGCCCGCTACGTCGCGGGGGTCGTTCGCGGAGTGCGGGTCGGTCCCTCGCCGTCGTGGGTCGTTCGGCGCCTCGAGGCGTGCGGGTTTCGCTCGGTGAACAACGTGGTGGATGCGTCGAACCTCGTCATGATGGAGCTGGGCCAGCCCGTCCATTTCTTCGACCTCGCGAAGATCGCGGGCCCGGAGATCCGGGTGCGCGGCTCCCGACGGGGGGAGACGCTCGTCACCCTCGACGGCGTTCTGCGGGAGCTCCCGGAGAACTCCCTCGTCATCGCCGACGCATCCCGGCCCGTCGCGCTCGCCGGGGTGATCGGCGGGGCCGACACCGAGATCGATGCCGGGACGACCGACGTGCTCGTGGAAGCCGCGTGGTTCGCCCCTTCCGCCGTCCGTGCCGCCTCGCGGAGGCTCGGGATCGTCACGGACGCCGCGCAGCGGTTCGAACGCGGCGCCGATCCGGAGGCGCCGCCCGCGGCGGAGGCGTTGGCCGCGCGCCTCCTCGAGGACCTCGCGAGCGGAGTTCCCGCCCCGGAACCGGTCGACGCCCACCCCGCCCCGCGTGCCCCTCGCCGCTCCCGCGTGCGCCTCACCCGAGCATCCGCGCTCCTCGGGTTTCCCGTTTCCGCGGACGACGCGGCTGCGGCGCTCGACGCCGTCGAACTTCGGCCCGAACGGATCGACGCCGACACGCTCTCCGTCCTGGTCCCCTCGTGGCGGGTCGACCTCGCGGGAGAAGCGGACCTCGTCGAGGAGATCGGACGCCACCTTGGTTACGACCGCGTTCCCGATCGCCTCCCACCGGGGATCGTCTCGACGCCCGTGAATCCTCCTCCCCGGCTCGAAGAACGCGTGCGGGATCTCCTCGTCGGGCGCGGGTTCCACGAGTCGGTCTCCTACGCGATGATCGGCGCGGGAGAAGACGATCCCTTCGTCGCCCCCGGCACCCCCGCCGCGCTCCGCCTCGCGAATCCCATCAGCGAGGGGCTCTCCTCCCTTCGCCGTTCTCTCCTCCCGGGCCTCGTC
>CAZVOE010000279.1:0-2337 GCA_964628935.1 uncultured Acidobacteriota bacterium | reverse complement strand
GGACCCAGACGCCGCGCTCGCCGTCGCGGCGGCGCGGGTCGACGCCGCGGTGCGGAACCCGCGGGATCTCGAGGCGCGATCCAGCGCGCTCGCCTACTCCGAGCGCGCGGTCATCGCGAGCCCGGTGCGCGCCTCGGCGCGGTCCCTGCGCGCGCGCGCCCGTCTCGTCGCCGGAGATCTGCCGGGCGCCTTCGCCGATCTCGCCGAGGCGATCCGGCTGCACCCGGTCCTCCCGGATTATCGAGCCGACCTCGAAACCGTCCGCACGAGAATGGCCGGAGGCGGGCGGTGATCCCGGCCGGTCTCGCCGTGCTTCTCCTCCTCGCGACCCTCGGCGAAGGGGGAGGAACGCCGAGCGCGACGCTCCTCGTCCACGGCGGTCTCGCCGTCCTCGTCGTCGCCGCGGTCGTCGGCCGCACGCCGGAGGCCCGGGGGGGCGTGGCGCGGCGGCCCGCGCTCGCGTTTTCGGTTTTCGCCTCGCTCGCGGCGGTTGGGGCGATCCGCGGCCCGTACGCCTTCGCCGCGTGGCTCGTCCTTCTCGAGATCGGCGCCTTCGCCGCGGCGCTGTGGCTCGCGAGCCGTTCGGCTCCCGCCCTCGAATCGCTTCTCCCGACCGCGCTCGCGACCGGTGCGGCGCTGCACGGCGCGGCTGCGGTCTTCGAGTCGATCGCCGCCGAGCACAGGCCCGACACGACCTTCTTGAACCCGAACCACCTCGGCGCCTGGCTCGTTGCGTGCGCCCTCGTGGTCGCCGACCGGGCGCTCGCTGCGAAGGGCGCCCGACGGGCTGCGGGGGTGGCCGCGGTCGTGCTCGCCCTGGCGGGTGTCGTCTCGACCGGGTCGAGAGGGGCTCTCGTCGCCCTCAGCGCGGGGACCGGCGTGCTCGCCGCGCGTCGCTGGAAGGGGTCGACACGGCAGACGCGTCTCGCGATCGTCGTCGCCGGAGCGTTCGCATTGCTCCTCTCCGGCTGGACGGTCGTCGCACGGCTTCGCGACGCGGACCCATACCACTGGGAGCGCATCCGGATTTGGCGCGCCTCGATCCAGGCGGCGGTGGACGACCCGTGGCTCGGCACCGGCCCGGGGCAGTTCGCGGCGGCCGCGCAGAACCTCAACTTCGCTCAGGAGGAAGACCTCCTGCGCTTCGGACGCTCGTTCCGCTCGCCCCACTCCGACGTCGTCCGCCTCCCGGCGGAGTTCGGTTGGCCCGCAGCGCTCGCGGCGATCGCCGCCGCCGGGCTCGCCGTTGTCGAGATTCGGAGGAACGGAGGGAGAGCCGGGCCGATCGCGGCGCTTTCCGCCCTCGGGGCGCAGGCTCTCTTCGACGACCTGACGACGCGACCCGCGATCGTGCTCCTCGGGGCGGTCCTCGCCGGGATCCTCCTTTCGCGGCCGGGGGACAGGACGCCCCCTCGTGCGGTCGCGTGGCGCGTCGCGACGGCCTTGGCCTTGCTCCTCCTCTTCGCGGTCGGGGAGATCGCTCCTTGGCTCGCGTGGCGCGAGACGCAAGGGCTCCCCCGGGGGCGGCTCGATGCGACGGGCCTCGTCCGGCTCGAGCGTTCCCTCTTGCGGAACCCGATGCACCCGGACACGTGGACCCGCCTCGCCGAGCACGAAATCGGGGACGGAACGGACTGGGACCTCGACCGGTACGCGAGGGCGCGGGAGGCGGTCGAGCGCGCGATCCGCCTCCAGCCTGCCGATGCGACGTTCCGGCGCGCGGCGGCGTGGGTCGAGGGGATGGCCTGCCGGAGCCTGACCCGCGATCTCGCCACGCGCGAGCGGGCCGCCGCGCGGTATCGGGAAGCCGCTCTCCTCACCCGAAACGACGCGACGATCCCCCTCGAGGAGGCCCGGTTTCTCCTGTCGACCGGCGATCCCGAGGGGGCGCGCCGCGCGGCGGAGCGGGCGCTTCGGATCGAGCCGCGGGCGGCCGCCCCGCGCGTCGTCCTCGCGGAGGCCCTTCTCGCGACCGAGGGGAACCGGGCCTCGAAGCAGGCGCTCGCGCTCCTCTCCGAGGCGGAGGAGTGGTCTCTCGAGACCGCGCGCGGCGTCTCGCCGTACGAGGCGCGCCTGCGCTTCCTCGAGCCGGAACGCGTCGCCGCGCTCCGCGCGCGGGCGTCGGGAGCGGCCGAATGAGCGCCCCCCTCTTCACGATCTTCACGCCGACCTTCAACCGCGCCCACACGCTCGCGCGCCCGTACGAGAGCCTGAGGCGCCAGACCTTCCGCGACTTCGAGTGGCTCGTCGTCGACGACGGCTCGACCGACGGGACGGCGGACGTGGTCGGGAGGTGGAGCGGCGGCCCCGGTTTCCCGGTGCGCCACGTGGGCCAGG
>CAZVOE010000278.1:0-2341 GCA_964628935.1 uncultured Acidobacteriota bacterium | reverse complement strand
CAACTCCCAGCCTACCCCGGAAGAACCGGCTGGCCGCCTTTCCGCTTTTCAGCGGTCCGGCGGCCGACTGTCGGAGAAATACGGAACTACTTCACTCCCGAAGTCCTCGGTTTTTTGCGCGATGTGAAGAGCAGTCCCGCCGGCTCCTTCTCGATCGACGCCGCGGGGCGGACGATCGGGCACACGCCCGCCTCGGGCCCGGCGCTCGTTTTCGCCTTCGACGCGACGGGGCTTCGGACGAAGCGGACCGAAGGCGCGAGCACGACCCTCTACCTCCGCGACGGCGGGCAAGTCATCGGCGAGTGGAACGGCACGTCGTGGAGCAAGGAGTACGTCTGGCTCGGGAGCACGCTCCTCGCGACGATCGAGGGCTCGACGATCAAGTACCACCACCAGGACCATCTCTCGATCCGCGCGACGACGTTCGCGGACGGGATGATCGGGGAGGAGCAGGGTCACTACCCCTTCGGCGAGCCGTGGTACGAGACCTCCCCCGAGACGACGCGGATCTTCACGACGTACGAGCGGGAGGCGGGTGGGAGCCTCGACTACGCGATGTTCCGCTGGATGGGGCCGGAGGCGGGGAGGTTTCTGTCACCGGATCCGGTTCATGGGAGTATCCGAGGGGGACAGTCGTGGAATCGATACGCGTATTCAGTGAATGACCCCGTGAACCTCGCCGATCCTTTCGGGTTACGGCCAAGCCCGTTTCATAGGAGCCACGAACCAGGCGTCGGTGGGAGCGGCGGCGGAGGTCTGCCGTGGGACACGGACCTCGAGACCGGTAGGCCGATTGGCGAAGGAAGCTTCAGCATCGACGGGATCCCTCACGCGGGAGACCCGACCCCCCCAGTGATTGAAGTGTGCTCCTTCGAATGCAACTACAACGGAAACCACTGCGTCGAACGCTGCATTACTGTCGATGGGCCACCGTCGGGGTCTACGCCGGGTGGTGATCCCGGTGGTGGGGCTGACGGTGGTCGAGGCGCGTCGGCGGCGGGCTCGGGGGCGGTATCTCCATGCCGAAAACTGCTTGGTGCACTCGTCGGCCACCAAACTAGCGGTGGATCAGTTTTGTTCGGGCCGGGCGTCAACGGCTCAGGGCTAGTCGTGAACGTTCAGGGTGCCATCCAGGTCGGGATTAGCGGGGATGGAAGTCTTATGTTGGCAGGCAGTCTTGGGGGGGGGTTTGGGGGAGGATTGGGAGTGGTAGCCGGATTCGTGCTCACAGGCTTGACAGCCCCCAGTCCAAGCGTGGTTCGGGGCTGGAGCTTCCAGCTGGGTGGATCCGGAGGGGAAGCTGTTGGTGGCGGCGCAGACTTCTTTATCGGAAGATCGCGTTTCACTTCAGGGGGGCCCCCGACGCACTTAGGTGGTGATGTTCTTGCGGGGGCGGCGATCTATGCCCCGCTGCCTGTTCCAGCGGAAGCGCATGCGGCCGCGGTACATACATGGGTCTTAGACTGGAATCCCTGCTCGCTTCTCGAATAAACGGAGACCCGTTCGAATCCTGTCCGCCCATCCGTCGCGAAGTCGGGACCATCCCGGGCATTCTGCGGTGCAGTGAGCCTTGAAGATCGGAGGATCGGGCAATGCAGTCGTCTCTGCCACTAGTGATCGGGATCCTGTCGCTTCTGATCGCGCTAGCGACCGGCGCTTTCATCGTGGTACGGAGATCTCGGGGCGGAGGTCTGTTTAGAAGAATGACGCGAGAGGAGAGGCTGCAGCTACGAAGCCCGATCATCGTGTACTGGTTCACCTGGGTTTCCGGGGTGATACTCACGGTGTGGTGGTTCGTGCAGCACGTCCGTACGTGACCAATGCCTCGCTCAAACGGCGAAGGTGCTTGAATTGACCTCCGTTTCGGTCCGAGTCCGCTGAAGTGTGTGCCGCGCCAGGGAGACCATGTTGCGAAATCCGGCAGGAATCGAGGGTCGGAAGGGGCTTGAGGTGACCGGGTTTTCGTTCCGAGTTCGTCGATGAGACCGTCGAAGGCGACGTCGTCCGTCGCCTTCGAGGGCCGATGAGTTCTCCGCCTTACAGGAGAGAGAACCACGGCGACACGAAAAAGCTCTTGGTTCCGCAATCCCCAATTTTCCGCTTCGGGTTCGAACTGCGTTTTGCCTGGGGAGCCGGGGGAGCGAGCCGCGCACCGGGCACGCCACGAACGGAAGCGGCTACTTTCTCGACGCCACGAACCCAACCGCGCCCTTCGTCCTGACCCCCTCGGGCCACAGGATCGACGCGAACCAGAAACTCACCGACCCGAACGGGAACTTCATCGAGGTAAGCGTCCGGTAAACCGCACCCCGCGCTTTTCGACGCCCGGGCGCGCCCTTTG
>CAZVOE010000277.1:0-2354 GCA_964628935.1 uncultured Acidobacteriota bacterium | reverse complement strand
GGAAGGACGAGGGCCGAGTGACGTTCGTTCCCCCAACAATCTCGCGGCCACGTTGCAGGGGATACACTAGGGACGTGCCGAAGGCCAAGGACCCCGCCCTCGAGAGTCTCGCTGGGGCCCTCCGCAGGAGGACCGCCGAGGGAACCCTCTACGAACGCCTCGAGGGCAAGAAGGTTCGCTGCGTCGCCTGCGGCCACCGGTGCGTGGTCCTCGACGGTCTCGAGGGGGTCTGCCGCGTGCGCTTCAACGAGGGAGGGACGCTCTTCGTCCCGCGGGGCTACGTTTCGGGCCTCCAGGCCGATCCGATCGAGAAGAAGCCGTTCTTCCACGTCCTGCCGGGTGCGACCGCGCTCTCGTTCGGGATGCTCGGGTGCGACTACCACTGCGGCTACTGCCAGAACTGGTTGACCTCCCAGACCCTGCGGGACACGCGCTCGATCGGCCTCGCGCGCGACATCACGGCGGAGGCGATCGTGGCCCTCGCGCGCTCCGAGGGGGCGCAGGTCGTCGTCAGCACGTACAACGAACCCCTCATCACCTCCGAGTGGGCGGTCGAGGTCTTCCGCCTCGCGAAGGCGGACGGGCTCGTGTGCGGATACGTGTCGAACGGAAACGCGACCCCCGAGGTGCTCGAGTACCTTCGCCCGACCGTCGACCTCTACAAGGTCGACCTCAAAAGCTTCCGCCAGGAGGCCTACCGGGAGGTCGGCGGGCGCCTCGAGGTCGTCCTCGACACGATCCGCCGCCTTCACGCGATGGGGTTCTGGGTCGAGATCGTGACGCTCCTCGTGCCGGGCTGGAACGATTCGCGCGACGAGATCGAACGGCTGACGTCGTTCCTCGCGGGGGTGTCGCCCGAGATTCCCTGGCACGTGACGGCGTTCCATGCCGATTACAAGATGCAGGGGGTCCGGGACACGACCGTCGAGGACCTCGAGCGGGCCGCGGCGATCGGCCGAGAGTCCGGCCTGCGTCACGTTTACGCGGGGAACCTCCCCGGCCGCGTCGGAGACCTCGAGGACACCCGTTGCCCGGGATGCGGGGCGGTCCTGATCCGGCGCGTCGGCTTCCAGGTCACGGACTACCGCCTCGCGGACGGCGCGTCCTGTCCGGAATGTCGCCGGGTCGTCGGGGGATGGTTCCGGGACGGCTGGAAGCCGCCTTCGGGCCTCCGGATCCCGAGGCGACCGCGGGTTCTGGAGGAGGAGGGTTCGTGAAGGCGCCGCGGAGCGTCCTCTACGTCCCGGCGTTCCGGGCGGAGCGGCTCGCGACCGCCTCGTTCCTCGGGGCGGACGCGTACATCGTGGATCTCGAGGACGGCATCGGGCCCGACGAGAAGGAGCGGGCGCGCGAAGCGGTGCGCCGGTGCGCGGAAGAGGGTGCGTTCCGCGCGCTTCCACTCTGGATGCTCCGCGTGAACGCGCCGGGATCGCCGTGGCACGAGGACGACCTTTCGCTCGCAGAGGCCCTGCGCCCGCCGCTCGTCGTCCTCCCGAAGGCCGAGGACCCCCAGGAAACCGCCGATCTTGCCGGCTGGTTCGCCGGCCACGAGTCCGGTACCGCTCTCATGATCGAAACCGCGCCGGGCGTCGCGAACGCCCGCGAACTCGCCTCGGCCCACCAGGGGATCAAGATGCTGATCCTCGGCTCCGCCGACTTGAGGCGTTCGCTCCGCGCTCAGCCCGACGGCGACCGGATGTGGGAGCGCCACGCGATGGCCGAGGTTCTCCTCGCGGCGCGGGCGCGGGGGCTCACGGCGATCGACTCGGTCTACTTCCACTTCCGGGACACGGAGGGGCTCAGGCGCCACGCCTCGATCGGGCGGCGGATGGGGTACGACGGGGCGAGTTGCATCCACCCGTCGCAGATCCCGGTGCTGCACGAGGTCTTCGCGCCGACGCCCGAGGAGGTCGCCTGGGCGGAGCGCGTCCTTGCGGAATGGGAAGCCTCGAGACGCGACGGTCGCGGGGTGCTCGTGGTCGATGGGGAGATGATCGAGTCCCTCCACGCCGGGATCGCGCGGAGGATCCTGAACCGATGAAGAGGACCCGCGCCTTTTCCTCGGAAATTGCGGCCGTCCCCGTCACATCCGGACTTTCGCGGCCTTGATCCCTTGGGTGTCGGTCCAGGCGACGAGGATCTCCTCGCCCCCGAGCCTCGCGAGTCGCGGGGTTCCGGAAGAGCGGCCGGAATCGGTGAGCCCGGCGACCCGGGGCTCGCCGAGGGATCCGTCGGCCCCGACGCGCCGGACGCGCACTTCCGCGCGGCCCCCCCTCTTCTCGAGCCACGAGACGGCGAACGCCCCGCCGCCCAGCGCCACGGCGTCGACCCGGCCGATCGGGTCGCCGCCGTCG
>CAZVOE010000276.1:0-2358 GCA_964628935.1 uncultured Acidobacteriota bacterium | reverse complement strand
CCGCGACGGCGAGCGACCTCTGCGACGCGAACCCCGCGGTCGGTTACGAAGACGTCGAGATCCCCGGGGCCTGCCCGCAAGAGAAGACGATCGAGCGGACGTGGAGCGCCACGGATGACGACGGGAATACGGCCAGCTGCGTCCAGACCATCGCCGTCGACGACTCGACGGCGCCGGTCGTGAGCTGCGGCGTGGAGGTAACCGAGCTCTGGCCCGTCAACCACAAGTGGCACGACGTCGGATTCAACTGGGAGGCCACGGACGATTGCGACGCGGACCCGACCGCGGAAATCTCGGTCACGAGCGACGAGCACCCCGCCCTCGCAACCGGGTCCGGCGGGCCGAAGCACTGCCCGGACGCCTCGATCGATCCAGAGACCGGCCGGGTGCTCCTCCGTGCCGAGCGCTCGGGAGGCGGTGACGGGCGTGTCTACGCGGTGAAGGTCACGGTCCGCGACGCCTGCGGAAACGTCTCGACCTGCGAGGCGTCGGTCGGCGTTCCCAAGAGCGAGAAGCCGGGGAGCGAGGCGGTCGACTCGGGCCCGTCGTACGACGCGACCGAGTGCGGCGCTCCATTCGTGCGCGAGGCGGGAGAGGCGACCACGCGGGCGGAGTCGTCCGCCGCCCGCGGGCAAGCGCCGCGAGAGGAGCGAGGCCGGAAGTCGAGAACGAAGTGACCGATCGGACGGCGGGCGCGGGGCGGTTTCGGCCTACGCCCGCCTCACGACGTCGGCGCTGAAGAAGAGGAGCGCCGTCCAGATGCACCCGAACGCCACGGCGTGCGCACGCGTGAACGGCTCCCCGTAGACGAAGACTCCGAGGAGGAATGTCAGGCTCGGCGACAGGTACTGGCAGAGCCCCACCCACGAGTACGGGAGGCGCCGCGCCGCCCCCGCGAACCAGATCAGCGGAACCGCGGTGACGATTCCCGCGCAGGCGAGGAGAACGGTCGTCGAGAGGCCCGCGGCGACGAACGCTCCCTTTCCGGTCGCGGCGAGAGCGAGGAGGAAGGCGAGCGCCATGGGGAAGAGGATCGTCGTTTCCACGAAGAGCGCCCCGATGGAATCGACCGGGATCCCCTTTCGCAGGAGCCCGTAGAAGCCGAAGGTCAGCGCGAGCGTGAGCGCGATCCACGGGATCCGGCCGAGCGAGAGCGTGAGCCAGAGCGTCCCCGCGGCCGCGAGGACGACCGCGATGGTCTGCGCTCGGCTGAGCCGTTCCCTGAGGAAAACCGTCCCGAGCGCCACGTTCACGAGAGGATTGATGTAGTACCCGAGGCTCGTGTCGAGGATCCTCCCGCTCGTCACGCCGTGGATGAAGGTCAGCCAGTTCGTCGCGACGAGGACGGCGGTGACGGCGAGCACCCCGATCGTGCGAGGCGTGCGGATCGCGGAACGCACCCCCGCCCACGTCCCCACGGTCGACAGGAGCGCCGCCAGGAAAGGAACGGACCAGACGACTCGATGCGCGAGGATGTCGAAGGGGGCGACGTGCCGGAGCGCCTTGAAGTAGATCGGGACGAACCCCCAGAAGCCGAACGCCGCGATCGCGAGGATCAGGCCGCGCCGCCGCTGCGAGAGGGAACCATCCAAGCGAGCCTCCCTTCCGTCGGGAGGCAGTGTATGCGGAAGCGAAAGGGAGGCGGCCCCGGGTGTTTCGACGCGCGTGGCTCCCCCCGAGCCGGTCGCGACCCCCACTACAATGACGATCCGATGGCCACTCTCGCGGTCTTTTCTCTCTTTTTCCTCTCCGGGGCCGCGGCACTGATGTTCGAGGCGGTATTCCTCCGCCAGCTGGGACTTCTGCTCGGGAACACCGCCACTGCGACCGCCGTCGTGCTCGCCGCCTTCATGGCGGGGCTCGCGATCGGGGCCGCGCGCTTCGGTGCGGTGGCGGATCGGTCGGCTTGCCCCTTGCGTCTTTTCGCGGCTCTGGAATTG
Organism: uncultured Acidobacteriota bacterium; assembly: GCA_964628935.1. GTDB lineage: Bacteria > Acidobacteriota > Polarisedimenticolia > Polarisedimenticolales > DASRJG01 > CAYLHQ01. The sequence goes on along the minus strand of CAZVOE010000276.1, from coordinate 418 downwards.
GCCGCGGGAGCCTCCGGCGTCGCGGCTGCCGCGATCCTCGGCCCCGGGCGGGAAGTCCTGCTCGAAGCGCTCCGGCGCGCCCATTCGGCGGGGTGGGAGACTCTGCCCGCGTTCCTCGTCGCGTTCTTGCTCGTGATCCCTCCTGCGGTCTTCATGGGAGGATCCCTGCCGGTCCTCTGCCGATGGCTCGCCGCGCGCCCCTCGCAGGTGGCCGGTGGCGTCGGCGCCCTCTACGGCGTCAACACCTTGGGCGCCGCTTGCGGGATCTTCGCCGCGGGGTTCTATTCGTTCGAACTCCTCGGAGTGTTCCGGACGGCCGTTCTCGCGGGAGCGCTCGACGGCGCCGTCGGTCTCGGGGCGCTTGTCCTCGCGCGTCGGGGTGCGGCCGAGCTCGCGCCGGCCCCGGGCGGCGTCGCCT
>CAZVOE010000275.1:0-2382 GCA_964628935.1 uncultured Acidobacteriota bacterium | reverse complement strand
TTAATGGCCGGTTTTCAGGTGTCCATTAATGGCCGGTTTTGACTGTCCACCGAGGCGGAGTCAGGCCGAGACCATCACTCGGACCAGCTTCGCCCGTCGCCGCCCACGGTTCCTTTCTCCAGCCGCTCGGAGGGGAGATTGCTTGACTCTTGTCCCCCCGGCACGATCTTCGGATTACGGGAATGACCCCGGGGGGGCCGGGGAGACTGCCATGGCGCCAGACCGTACGGCCGCCGAGTCGGATCTGCTTCCCGTCCGAATGCTCAACGAGTTCGTTTACTGCCCTCGACTCTTTCATTTCATGCACGTCGAGGGCCGGTGGGAGGAGAACGCCTTCACCGTTGAGGGCCGCCACGCCCACCGGCGCGGCGAAGACAGGGACGATGCCCTTCCCGAACCCTCGAAGGAATCGCCCGAGAGCGGTGGCGACGAGCCCCCGGACATCTCCCGATCGGTCCAATTGGGAAGCGAGCGGCTCGGACTGATCGCGAAGCTCGACCTGGTTTCGACCTCCGGTGACGAGGCGGTTCCCGTCGAGACCAAACGCGGCCGAGTCCCGGACAACGCGGAGAGGAGCTGGGAGCCCGAACGAGTCCAGTTGATGGCCCAAGGGCTACTTCTCCGAGAGCACGGCTTCCGCGTGGATCACGGTGTCCTCTACTTCGCGGGATCGAGAACCCGCGTGGACGTCCCGTTCACCCAGGAACTCGAGGCCCGCACCCTCGACTACATCGAGCGCGCGAAGATCGCGGCGCAGCGGACCGTCCTCCCCCCGCCCCTGGACGGGAGCCCGAAGTGCAACGGCTGTTCCCTCGGAGGAATCTGCCTCCCCGACGAAACGCTCGCGCTCCAGCACGTTCCCGTCGATCCCGTCGCGCCGGAAGTCCGGCGGCTCTATCCTCCGCGCCAAGACGCCGTTCCCCTCTACGTCCAGCAGCAGGGCGCTTCGGTGGGGAAGACCGGCGAGAGTCTCGTCGTCTCCTACCAGGGAAGAGAATTGGCGAAAACGGGATTGAAGGACGTGAGCCAGCTCGTCCTTTGCGGAAACGTCTCCGTGTCGGCACAGGCCATCCACCTTCTGTGCGAATCGGGAATCCCCTGCGTGCATCTTTCGATGGGGCACTGGTTTTATGGAATCACCCACGGCATCACGCTCCGAAACGCCTACGACCGCGCGGCCCAGTTCGAGGCGGCCTCGGATCCCGCTCGTTGTCTCGCCTTCGCCCGTGCCATCGTGCTCGCGAAGGGAGCAAACCAGCGGACGATGCTCCGGCGAAACGCCGATCCGAGGCCCGAGCGCGAACTGGCGGACATGGACCGGTTGCTCTACGAAGCCGAGCGCGCCAACACGGTCGATGAGTTGCTCGGGATCGAGGGGACGATTGCCGCGTCCTACTTCGCGGTTTTTTCGAGACTCCTCAAGTCCGGAGAGGTGGAGACAGACTGGGACTTCAAGAGCCGCAACCGCCGACCGCCGAGAGACCCGGTCAACGCCATGCTCTCGTTCGGGTACGCGTTGCTCGTGAAAGAGTGCTCCGTGGCCCTTCTCGCGGAGGGCCTGGATCCTTGGTGGGGGCTCTATCACAGACCCCGCCACGGCCGCCCGGCGCTCGCGCTCGACCTGATGGAGGAGTTCCGTCCGCTCGTCGTGGACAGCGCCGTGGTGACCGCGATCAACACCGGAATGGTGCGTCAGAAGGACTTCGTCCGGTCGCCGGCCGGATGCTCGTTGTTGCCGAACGGGCGGAAGGCGCTCATCAAGGCGTACGAAGCTCGACTCGACCAGTTGGTCACCCACCCGGTCTTCGACTATCGGTGTTCCTGGAGAACGCTCGTTCGGATTCAGGCACGCTTTCTCTCCCGATGGCTGCGGGGCGATGTCCCCGCGTACATCGGCATGACCACGCGGTGACGCCATGGCCAGGCGTCGCTATCTGTTCTCGTACGATATCTCGGACGACAAGCGTCGAACGCGCACGTTCAAGGTCCTGGACGCGTGGGGGGACCACGCCCAATTCAGTGTCTTCTTCGCGGAACTGAACTCCACGGAACTGGCGGGGCTAAAGGCGAGGCTCGACCGGATCATTCATCATGAGGAGGATCAGATTCTGATCCTCGATCTCGGGCCGCTCACGAACCCTTTGGAGGAAGGTCTGGAGTGCTTGGGGCGGGCCTATCACCCACCCGCCCGGGTGGTGGTAGTGTAGGCGCGTGCTTCGAGCGGGTCGGTCGTGAGGAATCTCCGGGACCCGCTCGTGGTCCTTGAAAACAATGAGGTTGTGCCCCGCCTACGACGCTGATGTCGTACCTCAAAGCACTCCGTTTCCTGGACCGCTCGAAAACCGATGCCCAAGCGCTTGAAGGTACGGAACTTCTGACAAC
>CAZVOE010000274.1:0-2410 GCA_964628935.1 uncultured Acidobacteriota bacterium | reverse complement strand
GACGGTCACCGACCCGACCCGGACCTACGACGATCCTGTTCTGAACAACGGGAACAGCTACAACTACCGGGTCTTTCGGCGCGCGCTCGACGAATCGCTCTTCTTCTACCACACCGACTACCTCGGAACCCCGATCGGGATGACGGGTGGAACGCCGAGCTTCATCTGGCGGGCAGAGCACCTGCCGTTCGGAGGTATCTGGAGCCTCCCGGTCAGCACGATCCCCAACAACCTGCGATTTGCGGGACAGTACGTGGACGGCGAGACCGGACTTCATCAAAACGTGAACCGCGACTACCAGGGACGGCTGGGCCGGTACTGGGAGCCCGACCCGGTCGGGCTTATCGGCGGGTCGAACCCCTACGGGTACGTAGCAGCTAATCCGGTCAAGTGGGTTGATCCGTACGGCTTGTACCAGTGCACTTACGCGATCACCACGCACGAGATGACCTGCACGCCAAATGAACCGCAGAACCAGGCCTTCACAAGCAACCAGTACGTTGCCGGCAACAACCTCGACCCGAGTTGTACCGACTGCCAGAACAACCCGAACCGAACGGGAGTGAGGAACCGAGGGCCAATTCCAACCGGCACATACACGATCGAGCCCCAACGCGCGAACAGCGCCCGCCGGGACCTGACACCGGCGCCAGGCAACACCATGCATGGACGGTCAGCATTCCAGATTCACGGTTGCGACAATCCCGCCTCCTGCTCGCGGGGTTGCATAGCGGCCACCACAAATCAGATCCGCGACGAACTGAACCGGCTATTGAGCCTCGAGGAGGGCAACAACACCCTCACGGTGGTCCCATGAGAACCGGGGGAGCGATCACGCACGCGGCGGCTCTTTTCGGCGTCGCCGTCCTCTCAGTTCTCGTACTGAGCTGTGCCTCGCAGCAACCACCGAGGGTGCGGCCAGACTGGCGCGCCGAGCAGGAAATCTGGTGGACTGACAGCGGACTGGTGAAGCGTGCCTTGGTGGAGCACCTCCGCCTACAAGACCGGCATCCTCAGCTCAAGGACGAGCATGACGCCTATTGGAGCATCGCGTCACTCGTTCTCCTGCTGGACGGCCGAAGCGACCCCTTGACGCTGCAGACCTTGGCCGACCTCACCTCCTACTACTGGGGCGAGTCCGGCGGCGAAGTGTTCCAATGCGTCGTCCTGCGAAAGGGCAAAGCAATCGTCCCGTTCCTTCAGAGGAGTCTTGACGCTCCCGAAAACGATTGCCACGAGGCGCTCGGTGAGAACGGATCCGGGTGCCTTCAAGAAACGGAGTACCGTAAGGGGCTACGTGCGCTACTCAACGCGATCGCGCGGGATGAACGTTGCGCGATCGAGAGGTAACGGCGCTCGGAGTCGAATCCCGCTGGGTCCTTCGCAGCCCGGACCACTGTCAAGGCAGGGGATCTCTTACGACGTCTCCATCGAGACCCAAGAACTGTCCGTTGCCGAAACCTCGTCTGCCCCCTGAGGGGCCGTTTTGCGTGGCCTGTCCGATGATGCCACGCCGCCCAACGATGCGATCCAGCGGCCGGTCCGCTGCGCGGCCCGCCACTGATCGCACGCGTTGGGCGGACCAACCCAGGAGCGGACGGGGTGAACGAAGGCTAGCGGCGGCTCGCTAGATCCCAGAAGCCGCGGGGATCCACTATCTTGAGAGGCGCCAGCGTCGCCACGTCGAGCAGATCCCGGTCGCCGGTTACGAGCACATCGGCCGCGCCGGCGACCGCCGACGCCAACACCCATCGATCGTCTTGGTCTCGAATTGCGAGGTCTGAAGGCGCGGTCGGCTTTGGTACGACCTCATGTTCGCGCAAGAACGCTACGATCTGCTCGACGTTTGCCCGCGGGAGGTTGATTCGGGTCCGAAGCACCCGCGCGACCTCCCGAAGTACCACGTCGCCTGTGACCAGAGTGTGCTCCGCAAGAACGAGTCGCACCACGTCTGCGCAGAGGCCACGGGTGGCAAACGCGCTGACGAGAACGTTCGTGTCGGGGAACACCCTCACGGAATGTCCCGGAGGATGTCCTCGTCCGTCAAATACCCTCGCGCCTCCGCAAACGGCATGGTCTGCCGCCGAAGTTGTTCGAATTGCAGCAAACGCAATTGACGGCGCAGCGCGTCACGCACCAGTTCGCTCCGCGTCCGACCGGTTTGCTTGCAAAGCCGATCGAGTCGCTTCTCGAGGTCGGAATCCAGCCGAATCGTTACAGCGTTTCTCATGTGCTACAATGTACTACGCAGCTCGTCGTCTTGCAAGAGTGGTCTGCCCCCCTTTTCGACTGGACACCTTTCAGCCCTAGGATAGGGGCACGAAAGGCGGGTCGGGATGGGCGAGTTCAAGAGGAAATCGGACGGGCGGCGCATCTTCACGACCGACTTCAAACGGGCGACGGTCGATCG
>CAZVOE010000273.1:0-2431 GCA_964628935.1 uncultured Acidobacteriota bacterium | reverse complement strand
CCGAGGCGCCGGCCGGCGAGTTCCCGGCAGCGCAGGGCATCGCCCCCAGCAAGACGATGGACATGAGACTTCGATGCATGAATCCCCTCCGTTCGACTGCACGAGCCCACGATCGCGGGCCAGCAGGCCCGCCACGCTCGAGACAGGTCGGAGGGGATCAGATCCGCAGGACGGTGGAGCGGCTGAGATGCGGGGACGAGACCGCAGACAGGAGCTCAGCATCCTGACCCGAGAACGCAGGAGCGGGGCACGGAGCGAGGGTTACGGGCGGCGCGAGGGCGACGGCTGCGGAAGCCGGCTCGAAACTCTTGGGCGCGGTGGCGTCGATGCTCGTGAGAAGCGGAGTGTCCGTACAGGAACCCGCGCAGCCGTTATCGGTGGACCCGACGGCGGGTTGCAGTCGAATGACGTCGCTCGACTCGGCCTTTCCCGGCGAACAGCAGAGGGCGATCGCCGACTCCACCGCTCTGTGCGTGTCTCCGTCCTGACAGAGGACCAACATCGGGGCGACGAGAGCGAAGGACGCGAGGTGAAACGCGACCACAAGGGCGCAAAGCCGCACCCTGCCGTCGCGCCGGTACTGGCGTTCCCCCTTCATCGTCCGGCGAATATGGCACACGATCTCGCCGTACGCAAACGAGGTATCGCCAAACAGCGCGGGCGGAGACCCGAGGCCGCGACCGAATGGCGAAAGTGCGGGCGCCTCTTTGCCCGGGAAGTGCCAGCAGGGGTCGTCCGGCAAACAGAAAACCGCCGGCCTGGCGTTCGGCCGGTGGTCTTCGTGTGCGCTACTTCTTGGGTCCGAGCAGGATGATTTCGTCTCCGACAATCTCCGCAACGTCGCCGGTCGCGTTCGGAACGAGCCGTCCCTCGACGTAGACGCGCGCACCGCGGTTGAGGTGCGCCTCCACAATCTCGGCGAGCTTGCCCCAGACGTGGACTCGGTGCTGTGAGGACACGTTCGCGCGTGTCTCGCGCTCCGTCTTCCACGAGTAGGTCGTCGTGAGCGTGAAGGTCGCGGTGCGCTGGCCGGACGCGGCCATACCGCACTCAGGCGTGCTCGTCAGGCGTCCGATGAGAGTCACCTTGTTGACGTCCATTGGCGTGTGCTTTGCGCTTGCCGACGGTGACGCCGTTCTTGAACGACTCGAGCGCGATGCCTTTCACGAAGTCGTAGAGGATGGCGGGCCAGTCGAACGTGATGAGCTGGTCGGGAACGATGCTCTTTTCGTAGGCGTCCCACCACCGCCGGCACTCGTCCAGGAGGTGCTGCTGGTAGGACGCACGCGCCGACCCCTCCGATGTCGTAGCCGGCGTGTTCTCCGGCTTGGGCTGCTGCTTCTTGGGCTGCATAGGTTTCTGGTAAGCGTGGTTTAGGTTCCGTGGGCCCGACCTTTGGAATCGCCTTCCGCCCCGGATACCTGAAGACCGCCCGGAGGGTGGCCCCCGCGCAACGGTGGAGACCGCACGGTACTACCTTGCGCGGTGGGCCGGGTTCCCTGCGGTACGGTCAAGGGGGCCGGGGCGAGACAGGCGTCGGCGTCGTCGGGTCGGCGGTCGGTTCGTCCCCTGCTGGCACGGGTGGGTGGGGTTCTGATACAGCGCAGCGGCGCCTATAATCGGCCGACCCAAAGGCCGGACTGGGCGGAGGTACTACGTGAAAAGCGTCGACGAACGACTACGTGAGATCGAGAGCGGTCGATCGGTTCGATGGGCATTGGGCGCCGACATCACTCGAAACGCCTTCTACCTCTGCGTGATCCTCGTCGTTGCGATGGGGGTCTGGGGCGCAGTCAGCGGGTTTTCGGGTTGGAGGCTGACGCTGCTCCTGCTCTTCGCCGTGCTCGGGATTGGTCTGCGGGTGTCGCAGTCGCTTTTCGAAAGGCGGTTGCACTAGAAAGGGGTGCAGGCCTTTGGCTGCACCCCCTGATGCGACGCCTCCGTCGTCGCGGCTAGTAATCCTCGGGCATGAGGACGGTCGTCGCGGAGCGGTCCGCTTCCGTGATGATCCAGAACTTCTCGCCCGAGGCGGAGCGGTACGCGGACAGGATCCGGAAGCCCTCTCGGAGCGAGAGCTCGTTCTCCTGGCGGTCCTCGTCGCCGAGGTCGCCCCAGTCGCCGGCGGCGTGCCGCCGGAGCGCTCCGAGGACGTCGTCCTGCGTGAGCCGCTCCAAGGCGTTCGGGGTGATCACCGTCTGCCCGAGAGGGAACTTCGTACCGACAATCGGGAACGTCATAGGCTTGATCTCCTTCTGGCTTGCTTAGAGCCGTGACGTTCGACCTGCCGTCTCGGCGGAGACAGCAAGGCCAGTGAGGAAGGGTCGGCGGTCAAGGTGGAGACCCGGACGGGTACGACCTTGATCCGCTGAAGCGGCTCGCTGGTACGCTGACGAGACCTTCGTGCCGCCGCTCTCGCCGAGGTTGAAGAAGG
>CAZVOE010000272.1:0-2474 GCA_964628935.1 uncultured Acidobacteriota bacterium | reverse complement strand
GGTGCGGGGCTCGCTCTTGCTGACCCTCACGGGGCAGAGGACCGTCGCGGTCCGGGACGTCGGAGCCGGGGTCGACGCCGACCTCGACGGTGCCGCCCTCGAGGTCGCGGGGGTGAAGGGGCCGTTCCACCTGCGGGCGCGTGGCGGTTCGGCCGCCCTCTCCGGGCTCGAACAGGGGGGCGACCTCGAAATGAGCGGCGCCATCCTGCGGATCGAGAAGTCGAAAGGGGTGCTCACGGTCAATACCGACCAGGCCTGCGAATTCCTGGAAAACGAGGCGTCGCTGCACATCGACGCGTACGGCCCCTCGGCGCTCGTCCGGCAGAACAAGGGCATCGTCGAGGTGCGCGCGCGCAACGCCGAGGTTGTCCTCGAGAAGATCGCGGGGGCTGCGCGCGTCGAGGGGGACGGCCTGCGCCTGCGCGTCGACGACGTCGGGGGGGAGTTCGTCGCGATCCTCGGACTCTCGGAGGCGTTCGTGCAGAACGTCGGTGGGAAGACGGTCGTCCACTGCGAGCGCGGCGCCCTCGAAGTTCGCCGCGCGACCCAGATGGTCGAAGTCAAGTCGGAGGACGGGAGCGTCCGCTTGCTCGATCTCAACGGACCGGTCCTCGTCGACGCCGACGGCGCGGTCGTCGAGGTGACGTGGGTCTCCACCCCCGCGACCGAGGACAGCTCGATCCTGAACGAAGGGGGGGACGTCGTCGTCCGCTTTCCGCCGGGGGGAGGCGCGCGCGTGGAGGCCACCGCGTCCTTCGGACGGATCGAGACCGAGATCGAGACCGTGCAACTGTTCGACGGCGACACGCGGGCCGAAGGGGTGGTGAATCGGCGGCAGCGCCCGATCGTTCGGATCGAGTCGGGCGGCGACGTGCGAATCCTGGGAGGAGAGTAGGGGACATTCCGTTTTTCGTTTCCATTCTCCGTTCCGCGAGGAGAATCGGAACAAGAAGCGGAATGCCCCTATTTCAGTCGCTCCGCTTCGAGTGCCTCCGCTTCCGCTTCGGTGCGCCGCCCCTGCCGCAAGTACACTCCCGCCAGATTGATTCGCACCGGGACAACCCACGGGGCGAGGTCGCGCGCGCGGAGCAGGCGCGCCTCCGCCTCCGCAAGACGGCCGCGCAACGCGAGCTCCGCCCCGAGGTTCGAGAGGACGCGGACGCTGCGCGGAGCGACCCTCTCGGCGGCGGCGAAGAGCGTGAGGTCGTCCTTCCACGTTTCCGCGTAGGAGACGGACCGCCACGCGCCGAGAAGGAGGACGACCGTTCCCGCAGCGACGAGGAGCCGCCGTCCCGGCGGCTTCGCGGCCGCGGCCGACGCGACGTCTCCGACCAGGATCGCGAAGCCGGCCGAGGGGAGATAGAGAAGCCGCTCGCCGAAGATCGTCCCGATCGTGACGAAGAAGTTCGAGACGAGAAGCCAAGGGGCGACGAGGAGCGCGAGCGCGAGCGCGGCCGCGACGAAGAAGAGGAACCCGGCGACCGACGCGGGGTGGAAGAGGAAGGTCACCGGTTCGACATGCGCGAATCCGTAGTCCGGGGTGAGGCGCAGGGGAAGGACGAGAAGCCCCGCCCCGCGCGCGACGACGGCGAGCGCAGTCAGCCATCGAACGGGGAGACTCTGGCCGACCACGGGGTTTTCGAGGAACGTCACCGCGTCGTCGCGGAGGGTCAGGCTTCCCAGGACGGCGACGCGGAGCGCCAGGAACAGGAGGACGGGAATCGCGCCGACCGCGCACGCGCGCAGGACGTCGAACCGCGAACGCCTCCGAAGCGCCTCGCCGTAGACGAGGACCGCCGCGAGCATCACCGCGCTTTCCTTCGCGAGGCAGGCGAGGAAGAGGAGGAAGGCCGAGACGGTCGAGCCGGCGACGTGCGCCCCCCCGTCCCGTCCTCGGACGCGGGCGTGGACGAGGAGGGCCGCGAGGCCGAACGTCGCCGCGAGGAGTTCCGCCCTTCCCGAAACGTTCGCCACCGCCTCGACGTGGATCGGGTGGATCGCGAACACGAGTCCCGCGACGAGCGCCGCCGTCTCCGCTGCGCCCGCGCGGCTCTCGTGACCGCGTACCCCCTCCAGGGCGAGGGCCGCGACGAGCACGGTCACGAACGCGTGCAGGAGGACGTTCCCCGCGTGGTAGGGGAGAGGGGAGGCTCCGTGGATCGCGTGCTGCAAGGCGAAGCTCCACGTCGTCAGCGGGCGATACAGCCCCGTCGGGATCTTCTGGGACGGTCCGGCGTGGTAGGGGGAGAGGAGGGCCTCTCCCAACCGATGCTCCCGGACGTGGGGGTTCTCGAGGACGGTGATCCCGTCGTCGTAGGCGAAGCCGTGTCGGAGCGTTGGGGCGAAGAGAAGGAGCGCGAGGAGGCCGACGGGGAGGATCGGGCGGTTCGTAGGCATCGCGTCGGCCAGGAGTGTAGTGCAACGTGGCCGCGAGGTTGTGGAGCCGGGATCGTCCGCCGGCGGACGAACCGTCC
>CAZVOE010000271.1:0-2491 GCA_964628935.1 uncultured Acidobacteriota bacterium | reverse complement strand
CCCCTTTTCCGGGCGTCGTGGATGCACACGATCCCGCCGGTGAGCGGGGTCCAACCGACCGCGGCGAATCCCGATTCCCGGATCTCGCCGGCGAGGGCGGCGGGGTCGGGAAACTGAGAAATCGTCCGAGCCAAGTAGCCGTACGGACCTCTCCGGCCGGAGGCCCGGTCGCCCAACCGGGGAACGAGCCGGAAGAGGTAGGAACGATAGATCCGGCCGAACAGACCTTTCGGACGGCTGAACTCGAGGACGAGGAGGCGACCGCCCGGGCGCAGGACGCGCGCCACCTCTCGGAGACCGGCACGGCGGTCGACGAGGTTGCGGACACCGAACGCGATCGTGACCGTGTCGAAACGTCCGGCGGGAAAGGGGAGCCGAAGACCGTCGGCCTCCACGCGGACGCAGCGACCGGACAGCCCCGGCCGGTCGAACTTCCGCCCGGCCCCGAGGAGCATCGGGTGGGAGAAATCGCAGCAGACGACCCGCGCCTCGGGAACGGCGCGTGCCACGGCGACCGACAGGTCCCCCGTGCCGCCGCAGAGATCGAGCACGAGCGCGGGACGATCCTCGGCGAGCGCGAGGGCGGTGCGGCGGCGCCAGCGGACGTCGATCCCGAGGCTCAGAACCCGGTTGAGGAGATCGTACCGGGGAGCGATTTCACCGAACATCGCGCGCACCCGCGCGGGGTCCCGGCTCGACTCCTCGGGAAGCGCCACGGCCGGAAGTATAGCAACCCCCGGGGGTTGGCCTTGACACCTCCTCCCCGCCGGTGATAGAAGAACGCTTTCGTTTCCGGCACTTCTGGCGCACGCAAGGCGTGAGGGTGGGCCCTCGCATGAAGACGTACGTGCCCCGTCCGGGGGAGATCGAGAGAAACTGGTGGCTCGTGGACGCGGAAGGTCTGACTCTCGGCAGGCTCTCGACCGTGGTCGCCGACCGACTCGCCGGAAAGCACAAGCCGCACTACACCCCCTTCCTCGACACCGGCGACCACGTGATCGTGGTGAACGCGCGGAAGATCCGGCTCTCCGGGAACAAGCTCGCGGAGAAGATCTATCGGCACCATTCCGGATATCCCGGTGGGTTGAAGGAGATCGCGGCGGGAAAACTCCTCGGAAAGCACCCGGAGCGCCTCGTCGAATTCGCCGTCCGGGGAATGCTGCCGAAGAGCCGCCTGGGAAGACAGATGGCCCGCAAGCTGAAGGTGTACGCGGGCGGCGATCATCCGCACGCGGCGCAGCGGCCCAAGCCCCTTCCCATTCCGGACGCGGCCCGCGGTTGATCCGCCCCCGGCCGAGGAGCAGATCGTGAGCGAGACGATTCAGTACTACGGGACGGGGCGCCGGAAGAACGCAACCGCGCGCGTCTATCTACGGCCGGGAACGGGCGCAATCACCGTCAACGGGAAAGGGTTCGACGCCTACTTCCCGAACGAAATGTTGAAGATGATCATCCGGCAGCCGTTGGCGATCACGGAAACCGGCGACAAGTTCGACCTTCTCGTTCGCGTCGCGGGTGGGGGGCCCGCCGGCCAGGCCGGGGCCCTCCGGCACGGAATCGCGAGGGCGCTCGTCGAGTACAACTCGGAGCTACGCTCCAAGCTGAAGGAAGCCGGGTTCCTGACGCGCGACCCGCGCGAAGTCGAACGAAAGAAGTACGGGCGTCCGGGCGCCCGCAAGCGCTTCCAATTCTCGAAGCGCTGAAGAAGGAGGTCGTTCCTTGGTTTCGATCACTCTCAAGGAACTCCTGGAAGCGGGAGTCCACTTCGGCCACCAGACCCGCCGGTGGAACCCGCGCATGAAGCCGTACATCTACGGCGCCCGGAACGGGATTTACATCATCGACCTCCAGAAGACGGTCCGCCTCGCGCGCGAGGCGCTCGCGTTCGCCTACAAGCTCGCGGCGGAGGGAGGCGAGATCCTCTTCGTGGGAACGAAACGGCAGGCTCAAGAGTCGATCGCCGAGGAGGCGACTCGCTGCGGCATGAGCTACGTGAACCAGCGATGGCTCGGCGGAACCCTCACGAACTTCGCGACGGTTCGGAAGAGCCTCGCGCGTCTGCAGGAACTCGAAGAGGCGCTCGCCGGCGAACGGCAGGCGCACGTCACGAAAAAGGAGGCCGCCCGGATGGAGAAGGAGCGGGCTCGCCTCGCGAAGACCCTCTCCGGCCTCAAGGGGATGGAGCGGCTCCCGGCGGCGCTGTTCGTGGTCGATCCGGTGTGCGAGAAGATCGCGGTCGCCGAGGCGAACAAGCTCGGTCTTCCGGTGATCGCGGTGGTCGACACGAATTGCGACCCCGAACCGATCGAGTTTCCCATCCCCGGCAACGACGACGCGATCCGGGCGATCAAGCTCTTCGCGGGTCGCTTCGCCGACAGCGTGATCGAGGGGAAGGGAGTTTGGGAATCGCTCCGGAAGGAGCGCGAATCCGAGGCGGAGAAGCGCGCCGCGGCGACGCTGGGCCTGAGCTACCACCAGTTCCGTCACCAGC
>CAZVOE010000270.1:0-2509 GCA_964628935.1 uncultured Acidobacteriota bacterium | reverse complement strand
CAACAGCAGATCGAGAGCGACGAGCAGATCGGCGGCGCGATCCGAGATCTCAAGAGCGCGCTGCGCGGCGAGGATCCCCCGCCGCCGCGCCGGATCCTGCCCCCCAAACCCCGCGAGCTGCCCCAGCATTCGATCCACCCTGGGCTGCCCGAGGGCGAGAAGTCGGCCGATGGCGGGCCGGCGCCCGCCGAGCTAGGGGATCCGGCGGCCGATCGGCCGGCCGAATCGGCACGGTGGGCCACGCCTTCGCCGGACGGGAGATCGCGACCGACCGGACGACCCCGGAAGCCCCGGACTTCTACGAACTCTTGGCGGAAATGGTCCGGGCCGGGGTCGAGATCGTCGCGATCGAGGTCTCCTCGCACGCACTCGCCTTGTCCCGGGTCGAAGGGGCTTCGTTCCGCGTCGCCGCCTTCCTCAATCTCGGAAGGGACCATCTCGAGTTTCACGGCGACCTCGATCGCTATTTCGAAGCGAAGGCCCGGCTTTTCGAGAACCTCGCGGAGGACGCGACGGCCGTCGTCTCGGCGGACGATCCGCGAGGGCCGGCGATGCGAGCACGCACGCGCGCCCGTGTCCTCACGTTCGGGCGCGCGGCCCGCGCGGACGTGCGGCTCGAGGCGGAGGCGGTCGGCGCCGACGGTTCCACCGCGCGCTTGGTCCTTCCAGACGGATCGGTCGAGATTCGCACCCGTCTCGCCGGCCGGTTCAACCTCCTGAACGCGGCGGCGGCGGCGGCCTGCGCGGTCTCCGTGGGTCTCGACGCGGACGCGATCCGCGCCGGGATCGAACGGCTCACCGTCGTTCGGGGCCGGCTCGAGCCTGTCCGGGCGGGGCAGCCGTTCTCCGTCTTCGTCGACTTCGCCCACACCGAGCAAGCGCTCGCGGCCGTGCTCGCAGCCGCGAGGGAATTCGCGGCCGGCCGGCTCGCCGTGGTCTTCGGTTGCGGCGGGGACCGCGACCGCGGAAAGCGCCACGCGATGGGACGCGTCGCCGCAGAGCGCGCCGACTTCGCGATTTTGACCTCCGACAACCCGCGCCGCGAAGATCCCCTCGAGATCCTCCGCGAGGTCGAGCGCGGGTTCCTCTCGGTCGCCGGCGCGGCGGACCGGTATCTCCTCGAACCCGATCGGCGCGCGGCGATCGCGCGCGCCATCCATTGGGCGCAACCCGGAGACGTCGTCGTCGTCGCGGGCAAGGGGCACGAAGCGACCCAGACCTTCGCGCACGGAGACGAACCGTTCAACGACGCGCTCGAGCTGCGGGGGGCGCTCGCCACCGCGGGATGGACCGACTGATGCTGTACCGGCTCCTCTACCCTCTTCACGAGAGCTTCGGCGCGTTCAACGTGTTCCGTTACATCACCTTCCGGACCGCGCTGGCGATCGTGACCGCAATGTTGGTTTCGTTCCTGCTGGGACCTTGGCTCATCCGCAGGCTGCGGGAGTTCCAGATCGGGCAGGAGATCCGGGAGGACGGACCTGCCTCCCACCACGCGAAGCGCGGCACGCCGACGATGGGGGGTCTGCTCATTCTCGCGTCGGTACTCCCCACGACGGTCCTCTGGGCGGATCCCGCGAACGTCTTCGTGTGGATCGCGGGTTTCTCGACCCTCGCGTTCGGGGCGATCGGTTTCGTGGACGACTACCGGAAGGTCGCGAAACGGAGGAATCTCGGGCTGACCGCGCGTGCGAAGCTCTCCCTCCAGATCGGCGTCGGCCTGATCGCGGGCGCTGCCCTCCTCGTCCTCGCATTGCGGGGGGAGTTCACGACTTCGATTTCCTTCCCCTTCTTCAAGGGGCTCACCCCGGACCTCTCGTGGGCCTATCCCCTCTTCGTCGTGCTGGTGTTGGCCGGATCGTCGAACGCCGTGAACCTCACGGACGGTCTGGACGGACTCGCGATCGGGTCGGTCGGGATCGCTTCGGCGACCTTCCTCGTCCTTTCGTACGCGGCGGGGAACGCGATCGTCGCCGACTATCTCGGAATCGCGAACGTGAAGGGCTCCGGGGAACTGACCGTCTTTTGCGGCGCGCTCGTCGGAGCCTCGCTCGGATTCCTCTGGTTCAACTGCCACCCGGCCGAGATCTTCATGGGGGACGTTGGCTCGATGGCGCTCGGTGGCGCCCTCGGCACGGTCGCGATCCTGATCAAGCAGGAGATCCTGCTGATCCTCGTCGGTGGGCTCTTCGTTCTGGAGGCGCTCTCCGTCATTCTCCAAGTCGGCTCGTTCCGGATGCGCGGCAGGCGGATCTTCCGAATGGCGCCCCTCCACCATCACTTCGAGCTGAGCGGCTGGAGCGAAACGAAGGTCGTCATCCGGTTTTGGCTCGTGGCGATCCTTTTCTCGCTCTGCTCCCTCGCGACCCTGAAGCTGCGATGAGGACGACGATGACGCGTCTCGCGACGAGACATCCCGACCTCCGAGACCTCCGCGTCGTGGTCGTGGGCCTCGGCCGGAGCGGTCGCGCGGCGGCCGCGTTCGCGTCCGCGCGCGGAGCCCGCGTCG
>CAZVOE010000269.1:0-2523 GCA_964628935.1 uncultured Acidobacteriota bacterium | reverse complement strand
CCCCCGGGGCGATCGCCGCGAGGCCGGCCCAGCGCAGAAGCCGCCTCGGCCGCACGGGCGACGAGGCGCCGGGCCGAGTTCGACGGTCGGTCTCGAAGGGCATTGTCCTCAGGCACCCCCGAACGTTTCGCACAAGATCGCGCATCGCTTCCTCTCCGGGCTCGCAGGGCCCCCGTCGGCGGGGATCCCGAGCGGATGGCTGCTTCGTACGCCGACGGGGGAGCTTGCGCCCCCCTTGCACAAGTAGCTCCGAGATCGGCCGATGGACGCGCATGGCGGCGCGGACGGCGACCGGCTCGCTCAGGGGCAGGGGACGGGGTTCGGCCGTTCCGCTCCGTCGCTCCGGAATCCCTTGGTCCCTTCCTCCCCCAGGCGATTCTCGGATGTGGCGAGATAGAAGTAGCCGCTCGCGGGCGGCGGGATCTGCGTGTCGGACGCCGAGGCCCCCGTCAGGTTCGAGGCGAGGCACATGCCCGTGCCGCCTCCGGGCAGGGCCGAGAAAGAGTCGCGGTAGAGGTCGTAGGTGCCCGCCGACCGCTCGGGATTCCAGATCAGATCGCTCGCGGAGGTGAACCGGAGGTTCTCGACCTCCCCGGGCGGCGGGTAGGCGGAGACGAAGGCGGCATCCACCCGATAAGAGGCGCTCGCGCCCCCGGTCCCGACGACGCTCTCCCCCAATGCGTCGAGGCGGATCTGGAAGCTCGCCGACTGAAGGATGGAACCGTTCCTCGGATCGCCCCCGGAGTTGAGGACACTCTCGGTCAAGCGGTAGCTCGCGCTCGTCTGCGCGGCGACGGTCGGGCAGCCGAGCAGGATCACTCCGACGACCGCGGCGAAACCACGCACACCGTTCATCGCGGCATCACCAGGACGCGGATCCGCCCGGTTCCCACCTCGAGGGGCTCGAGCGCCTTGGCGACGACGGTACCCTGCCGCAGGTCCTCGGGTGCGCGCATCGCGTGTCCGGGCGTCGGCGAGGTCACGAGGAGATCGCCCGGCGCAATCGCCCCGAACGTGGCGTCCACATGGCATTCCGCAACGCTCCCCGCCGGAGCGAGAGCCGCGCTTCCCGACCACTGCTGCCCGCGCTCTCCGGCGACGATCCCGACGACCGTCGGGTCGCTCGCCGCCCGCGCCCGTTCCAGGGACCCGTCCCCTGCCGGCGTCACCGCCAGGACGTCCCCCGATTCGACCTCCTCCCGGACCGCAACGACGAACGGGTTCAACGCCACCGTCCCGGCGACGGTCTCGGCTGCCTCTTCCGAGGCGCTGTCCGACAGGCCAGCGGACTCGTCCCGCTCGGCGAGCGCCATCCCGCGTGCCGCGAGGCGATCGTCTTGCGCAGCGGGAACCCGAACACCGCCAAGCTCCGGCGACCGCTCGACCGGCCCGTGGACCTCCGGATCGTATTCCCCGATCGCGGCCCGGAGCGCCTCCGCGCGGGAGGGCGCGCCGTCGGCGTTCTCGTCCCGGGCGACCGGCATCGCCTCGAACCGCGCCAGCGCGCTGAAGGGTCGCAGCTCCGGGCGGGCCGCGTAACGCGCCCGGTGGTCGGCCATCGAGGGGATGTACGCCTCCTGCCGCTTCTCCTGGACGATGCCGACCTCCTCGAAACCGATCCTCAGGCCGTGCACGAGGTAGTCGAAGGTGACGTCGCTCGCTCCTCCTCCCAACTCCCTCACGACGAGCTCGCTCGTGGTGAGGGAGGCGACGTACAGGCCCTTGCACTCGCCGCGCGGGGTGAGGTGGGCGGTGAGGCCGATGTCGGGGTTCGTCACCCACGCGAAGGTCGGCCCGAGCGCCACCCGCGCCTCTCCGCCGACGAGCCGCGCCGTGCCGCGGGTGTACGTCGCGACCTCGTCTCCCTCAGGGGCGTTGTAGACGATGACCTTGTCCTTCTCCAAGGGGTGGTTCTGGACGAAGGCGACCGAGCCCGATCCTTCGATCTTGTAGGTGGAGTAGCCGACCGTACCCCAGACGGACGAGTCGGTGTCCAGGAAATGGCCGCCGAACGACCTGCCCTCCGCGTTGATCCCCGCGCCCATGAAGCCGACCTGCGCGAGGCCGCCGCCGCCGGTACTGAGGAAGTACCCCGCGACGTTCAAGGCAGAAGCCCGGACGCCATATCCGCCCTGACTGGTGAAGTACCCTCCCGCCTCCCACCCAGAGGCGTCGATCCCGCGGTCGAAGGAGCCCACGTAGGCCTGCCCCGAGTGGTCGCGATCGGCGAAGTACCCACCCGCCGTGTCGCCCTGCGCCTGGATCCCGAAATCGGCGTAGGCCAACAGGGCCTCGTCCGTGTACCCCGACGTCGAACCGTTTCGGAAGACGCCTCCCGCCCACGTCCCGTACCCCTCGATCCCCGTGTCGCCGTGACCGAGATAGGCCGTCCCCGTGTGCGCGGTGTCCTGGAAGTAACCCGCTGCGGGGCCAGTGAGCCCCGACCCGTCGTAGGCGCCGAAGGACCGAATCCCCCAGTTGCCCGTCGCCAGCGTCGCATGCCCGGGGCTCGGGGGCCCCTCC
>CAZVOE010000268.1:0-2538 GCA_964628935.1 uncultured Acidobacteriota bacterium | reverse complement strand
AGCGGGAGGCTACATCGCCTTCACTCTATTTCCACACCTCTTGGGTATACCTCCTAGTCACATTCGAATGTGACTATGCGACTCGACGGGCGAATCGCCGCGTCCTTTCTCCTCCGCCGCTCCACGCGCGACCACGACGCCCACAGCCGAATGGTGCATCGCCATCCGAGAGAAGGAACCGCTCTCGAACGCTGCTCGCGGCGTTACACTCCCCTGGTGCACGATCGCGACCCGCTCCTCGAGATCCTCCGCCCGGGCGACATCGAGGCGGTCACGCAGTTCCTGCTCGACCTCGCGACCGAGGGGTTCCTCGACGAGGCGGAGTTCTGGGAGTGCTGGACGCGGATCGAGGCGTGCCGGGAGTTCCACGATCTCGCGGGGACTGGCGCGTCGGTGAACTGACCGTCGACGTTCGCGGGCGCCTCGCGGTCTCCCAGCCGACCGAGACCGGCCCCGGTCACCTCGACGCGCGACGCCGTGCCGTCGGGGCTGATGAGCCTCGGCGCTTCGAAACTCCGCCTCTCCATCGACGCGGCGTTAGAATCCGCCTTCGCCGACTCGTGCCCGAGGAGGGATCCGGTTGACGCCTCGAGAGTTCATCCGCAAATGGACCGCATCCACCCTGAAGGAGCGGTCCGCCGCACAGGAGCACTTCCTCGACCTCTGTCGATTGATCGGCCAGCCGACCCCGGCCGAGGTCGATCCCGAAGGCACCCGTTTCACATTCGAGAAGGGCGCCACGAAGTACGGCGGAGGCGACGGCTTCGCCGACGTGTGGAAGAAGGACCACTTCGCCTGGGAGTACAAGGGGAAGCACAAGGACCTGGCGGCCGCCTACGGCCAGCTTCTCCGCTACCGAGAATCCCTCGACAACCCGCCGGTCCTCGTCGTCTGCGACATGCAGCGGTTCCAGATCCACACGAACTTCACCGGCACGACGAAGAGGGTGTACGAGTTCGACGTCACCGATCTGGTGCGGGAGGAACCCCGGCGGATCCTCGAAGCGGTCTTCACCGACCCGAATCGCCTCCATCCCGGTCGCAGGGTCGAAGAGGTCACCGAGGAAGCCGCGAGGGAGTTCGCGTCGCTGGCCCAGGCCATGTCGAGTCGCGGCGTGGAAGCCCGCACGGCCGCCCACTTCCTCAACCGCCTCCTCTTCTGTCTCTTCGCCGAGGACGTCGGGATGCTCCCCAGGGGCCTCTTCCAGCGGATCCTCGAGGCGGGCCACAACGACCCGGGCACGCTCGCCGAGATGCTCGGAGATCTCTTCCGCGCCATGTCGGAGGGCGGCCGGTTCGGCGTGGAGAGGATCCACTGGTTCAACGGCGGCCTCTTCGCCGACGGCGCCGTGGTCCCCCTCACGCATGTCGAGATCGCCCTCCTCCGGCGGATCGCCGGGTTCGATTGGGGACAGATCGAACCGGCGATCTTCGGCACCCTCTTCGAGCGCGGCCTCGACCCCGCGAAACGCAGCCAGCTCGGCGCCCACTACACGGACCGCGGTTCGATCCTCCGGGTGATCGAACCCGTCCTCATGGCGCCGCTCCGCCGAGCGTGGGAGGAGACCGTCGAGACCGTGCGCGGGCACCTCGCGAAGGCGGCCTCCGCGAAGACCGCGGCTGCCGACACGAAACTGCGCAACGCGGCGAGACGCGTCATCGAGACGTTCCGGAAGGACGTCCTCGACCGCACCCGCGTGCTCGATCCCGCGTGCGGCTCGGGGAACTTCCTCTACGTCGCCCTGGAGCGCCTGCACGAGATGGAGAAGGAGGTCCTGCAGCTCCAGGCCGAAGTCGACCTCGGCCAGATGTCCCTCGATATCCGGGTCGGGCCGCACATGGTCCACGGGATCGAGATCAATACGTACGCCCACGAGTTGGCCCAGGTGACCATCTGGATCGGGCACTTCCAGTGGCTTCTCCAGAACGGCTTCTCCTTCGAGACGAACCCCGTCCTGAAGCCGATCGAGACGATCGAGTGCCGGGACGCGATCGTGGACATGTCCGACCCGGCCAGTCCGAGGGGAGCCTCCTGGCCGGACGCGACGGTGGTCGTCGGGAATCCGCCGTTCCTGGGAGGGAAACGCCTCCGCTCCGAGCTCGGCGATTCCTACGTCGAGGCGATGTTCGAGGTGTACGACGGCCGGGTACCGCGGGAGGCGGACCTCGTCACGTACTGGTTCGAGAAGGCCCGGGCGGCGATCGCGGAAGGACGCCTCCACAGGGCCGGTCTCCTCGCGACCAACTCCATTCGGGGCGGATCATCCCGGAGAGTCCTCGACCGTGTCCGGGAGACCGGTCGGATCTTCATGGCGTGGAGCGACGAGCCCTGGATCGTCGAGGGCGCGGCCGTGCGGATCTCCCTCATCGGCTTCGACGGTGGCGACGACCCGACCACGACGCTCGACGGCGCTCCGGTCGCGGTCATCCACTCGGACCTGACCGGAGGCGCGACCGTCGACGCGTCCATCGACCTCACGAAAGTGACCCGCCCCCGGTTGTCGTACCACTCGCTATGTTAGTCCAGGTCCGCTGGCCG
>CAZVOE010000267.1:0-2556 GCA_964628935.1 uncultured Acidobacteriota bacterium | reverse complement strand
GGGCCGCGGAGGGCGCCGGCTGCGGAGGCGCCGGCTCGGCCGGTTCCGCGGGCGGCACCTCCTGCCGGAGCGCCAGAAGGACCGGGGCGGGATCCGTGCCGTCCGCGAGGGAGATCGTTTCGCCGGCGAGGAAGGCCCCTTCCGGGGCTTCCACGAGGACCCGGTACGTTCCCGCAGGGGCGGGGTCCAAGCGGAACGCGCCGCGCGCGTCGGTCGCGGCGGAGGCGACGCTCGATTCGCGCCCGTCCTGGAGGAGGTGGACGACGACGTCGCCGCGCGGAGAAGCCCCGTCGGAAGCGGTCACGCGTCCCGCCAGGACCGCACCGGAGCCCGCCGGGACCGGGACGGCCGCCGAGGTGAACGCCATAGAAAGAACGGCCGACGCCGCGATGGCCCGCCTCACGATGCTCCGCATGAAAATCCTCCTGCCGACCGCGAACCGGGGAATTGTGTCCCGCCGAGGAACCGCGGTCAAGGGCGATCGGACGGACTGTTTCGCGAGCCGACCGCGATCGCGAGAAGCGCGGCGCCGCCGACGGCGGCGAGGATCGCGATCCCCTTCTTGGACTTCCAAAAATCCCGCCCGCCGATCTCGGGGCGGACCTCGGCGAGTCCGGCGGCCTCGCCCCGGCCGCCGGGAAGCTGGAGCGGCCCGCGCGTCGCCCACCAAGCGGCGCTCCGCTCGTCGAGCCGGGTCAAAGTCAGATCGACCGTGACCTTCCCCTTCGGCGGGAGACTGACGATCTCCGAGCCGGCGAAGACCGACCCGTCCCGCTCGACCGTGAGATCGACGTACCCGTGCGCGAGCCCTTCAATCTCGAACCTCCCCTTGTCGTCGGTCGCCGAGGAGGCGCGGAGCGGGCCTGCCTCGAGAGGGTGCACGCGGACGACGACTCCCCGGGCGGGTGTCTCGCCGTCACCTTCGAAGACGCGGCCGGCGAGGCGCACCCCGACCCGCTCGGGCTCCTTCTCCTTGGCCTCCGTCGACGGGACGACGGCCCCGCTCGCGACGAGGGCGGCGGCGAGCGAGGGGGCGAGGGCGAGTCTCAGGCGTTGAGGAAAAAAACATCGTTGACGGACCCCGTGCGGGTCGGTAATAAGTGTCGAGCCTCGACGCGACGCCGGGCGTCCGCGAGGTTTCCTGGAGCGCGCGAGCATGGCGAATGGCGAGTATAGCCTCGAGGGGTCGGATCACGCCGGTCGGAATGCGAAGCCCGCGAACTCCTCCGCTCGTCTGCGACGCTTCTACTTCTTCCTCGCGTCGATTTGGGGCTTCGCGACCGGCGCGATCGGTCTCGCAGCCGCGGCGAAGCTCGGGGGGATCGAGTTCGCCCTCTCGAAGAAGGTGCTCGCGATCCTCGCCGCCGCCGCGCCGGTGGCGCTCCTCGGCGGGTACATCGCGGCCGAGGCGTACCGGGAAGCGCGGCGCCGCCTACGCTGACCGAGAGGGCCGCCGAAAAACCCCGTACTTGACGATGCACCAGATCGCCCGGACGCCGTCCTTCCAGCCGATCTTCTTTCCTTCCTCGTAGGTCCGGCCGGCGTATCCGATCCCGACCTCGTAGATCCGCACGCCCAGCGCCGCCACCTTCGCCGTGACCTCTGGCTCGAATCCGAACCGGTCCTCTTCGATCCGGATCCGGCGAAGGACATCCCGACGAAAGAGCTTGTAGCAGGTCTCCATGTCGGTCAGGTTGAGGTTCGTCGTCATGTTCGAGAGGAGGGTCAGGAACCGGTTTCCGACCATGTGCCAGAAGAACAGGACGCGATGGGGCTCTCCTCCCATGAAGCGCGACCCGTAGACCACATCGGCGCGCCCGTCGAGGACCGGCCCCAGGAGCTTCCCGTACTCGGCCGGGTCGTACTCGAGGTCGGCGTCCTGCACGATCACGAAATCGCCGCGCGCCTCCGCGAAGCCGGTCCGCAGCGCGGCCCCTTTTCCGCGGTTCACCTGGTGTCGGAAACGGCGGACGCGGGCGTCGCCGTCGAACCGCTCGAGCGCGGAGGAGGTCCCGTCGTGCGATGCGTCGTCGACGACGACGATCTCCCGCTCGATCCCGTCGGGAAGGGGAGCGGAGAGGACGCGCTCGAGGAGATCGACGACGGTCCGCTCTTCGTTGTACACGGGGACGACCACGGTGAGCGTCGGCATTCCAGCACGCTAGGGGCGAACGACCCGGGGCGTCAAGAGCCGGTCGACGCGCGCGCTCGCTTCGCGGTTCTCGGGATCGAGGGCGAGCACCTCGCGGGACATTCGCAGCGCCTCCCCCGGGCGCCCCTCTCGCTCGTCGATCCGCGCGATCCGACCGAGGGCGGCGATCCTCGCCGAAGGGGTCCGCTCGGATCGCGCCGCGTGGGCCGCGCGCATCCACAGCTCCCGCGCCACGGAAGTCTCTCCGACCGCCTCGAGGGCGTCTCCGGCGCGGAGGAGCGCGCTCCAGCCGCCCGCGCCGGCGCGCGCCGCGGCCCACGCGTCGGTTCGTGCCCCCTCGGGATCGCCCGCGAGTCCTCTCGCCCGCGCTCGATGGGCGAGGAGCGCGACCCCGCCGCGTCCCG
>CAZVOE010000266.1:0-2556 GCA_964628935.1 uncultured Acidobacteriota bacterium | reverse complement strand
TCCGGAGCCGCGGGGACCCAGCACGGCGCGACGAGCGTCGAGCGCGCAGGGGATAGGGGCCCCGAGCGCTCGCGAGACGCGAGTCGTGCCGATGTGGGTCGCGGCGGAGGACGGGGAGCCCGGCGCGAGTCGTCACCCGGCGGCCCTGGAACCTTTGGAACAGAAAGCGCAATGTCCCCTATACTTCTCGAATGCGATTGAAGGTCAACGGCGAGGAGCACGAGGTCACGTTCCCGTCGTACAAGACGCTGCTCGAAATCCTGCGGGAGGAGCTGAACCTCCCCGGCACGAAGCACGGCTGCGAGTTGGGCGAGTGCGGGGCCTGCGCCGTCCTCCTCGATGGCGTGCCGGTGCTCTCCTGCCTCGTCGCCGGGGTCGAGTGCGATGGCCGCGACGTCGTCACGGTCGAGGGACTCGAGGAGCGCGACGGCCACCTCCATCCGCTGCAGGCCGCGTTCGCCGACCTCGGCGGATCGCAGTGCGGCTACTGCACCCCGGGCTTCCTGATCACGGCGAAGCACCTCCTCGACACGAACCCGAACCCGACGCGCGACGAGATCAAGGACGCCCTCTCGGGAAACCTCTGCCGTTGCACGGGCTACAACCAGATCTTCGAGGCGGTCGAGGAGGCCGCCGCGCGCCTGCGCGGAGAGGGGCGCGAGACGAAGGACGAGCACCACTGGGCGAAGACCGGCGACCCGCTCGCGGCCGAGGTGCGGAAGCGATGACCGATCGTCCGTTCGCGACCGTCGGCCGCCCGCGCCGGCGGGTCGACGGCCGCGCGAAGGTGACCGGAAGAACCGCCTTCGCCGACGACCTCCGGATGCCGCGGTTGGTCTGGTGCAAGCTCCTCCGCTCCAAGGTCCCCTTCGCGAACGTCAAGCGCCTCGACGTCTCGAGGGCCGAGGCCCACCCCGGCGTCCTCCTCGTTCTCACGGGCGACCACTTCCCGATCCCGTTCGGCATCCTTCCCGTCTCGCAGGACGAGGACCCGCTCTGCCGAGGGAAGGTGCGATTCGTCGGGGACCCGATCGCCGCGGTCATCGCTCGCGACGAAGCGACGGCGTTCGAGGCGCTCGATCTCATCGAGGTCGACTACGAGGTCCTCCCCTCCCGCGCGACCCCCTTCGAGGCCTACCGGAACCCCGAGCCGCGAATCCACGAGTACGGGGAGGAAGGAAACGTTCACAAGCGGGTCTCGTTCCAATTCGGCGACACCGACGCCGGATTCGCCGAGGCCGAGAGGATTTTCGAGGACGTCTTTTTTTATCAAGGGAACACCCACCTCCCGCTCGAGCAACACGCGACGGTCGCCGCCCCCGACCCCGACGGGAAACTGACCGTTTGGTCGTCGACCCAGGTGCCCCACTACCTCCACCGCGCCCTCGCCCGCGCCCTCGACCTTCCCGCTGCCCATATCCGGGTGATCGCCACCCCGAACGGCGGCGGGTTCGGCGGGAAGACCGATCCCTTCAACCACGAGATCGTCGTGGCGAAGGCCTCCATGATCCTCCGCCGCCCGGTGAAGATCTCCCTCACTCGCGAGGAGGTCTTCTACTGCCACCGCGGCCGCCACCCCGTCCTGATGTCGTTCAAGACCGGCGTGAAGAAGGACGGCTCGATCACCGCGATGCACCTCAAGACCTTCATCGACGGCGGCGCCTACGGGTCCTACGGTGTCGCGAGCACCTTCTACACCGGCGCGCTCCAGACGGTGACTTACCGCATTCCGCGCTACCGATTCGAAGCCTGCCGGATGTTCACGAACAAGCCGCCGTGCGGCCCCAAGCGCGGTCACGGCACGCCGCAGCCGCGTTTCGGCCAGGAGATCCAGCTCGACAAGATCGCCGAGGCGCTCGCGATCGACCCCGCCGAACTGCGACTCAAGATCGTCGAGCGGGACGGCGCGACGACCGCGAACTGGATGTACGTGAACACGATCGGCCTCGCGAAGTGCATCGAGAGCGTCGTCCGCCGCTCGAACTGGAAGGAGCGCTTCAAGAAGCTCCCGCATGGCCGCGGCTTGGGCCTCGCCTGCTCCTCGTACCTGTCCGGGGCCGGCCTCCCGATCTATTGGAACAAGCTCCCGCACTCCGGCGTGCAACTCAAGCTCGACCGCTCGGGAGGGGTCGCCGTCTTCTGCGGCGCGACCGAGGTCGGCCAGGGCTCGGACGACGTTCTCGTGAACTGCGTCGCGGAGATCCTCGGGATCCACCCGTTCGACATCCGCGCCGTCACCGCCGACACCGACCTCACTCCGGTCGACCTCGGCTCCTACTCCTCCCGCGTGACCCTGATGATGGGAAACGCGGCGATTCAGGCCGCCGAGCGCGCCCGCGATCTGCTCGCCGCCGCCGTCGCGGAGAAGCTCGAGGTCGCGAAGGACCGCATCGTCTTCGCCGATCGGCGCGTCTTCGACGTTTCCGACCCCGACCGCGGCGTCACCTTCCAGGAAGCGGTGATCCTCGCGGAGGCGAAGTTCGGGACGCTGGGGACGACCGGCTCCTACACCCCCCCGCGCGCTCTCGGAAAGTACAAAGGGGGCGGCGTCGGCCC
>CAZVOE010000265.1:0-2604 GCA_964628935.1 uncultured Acidobacteriota bacterium | reverse complement strand
ATCTCATCGGGTCGGAGACCGCCGTCAACTTTCAACGCTCAGCGGGACAATCCCCCGTTTCGAGCCTTTTCCGAAGCGGCGCCCAGTTTCTTGTCCACCGGTTCCACCGGTGTCCACCGTTTCCATCCCGTTGCGTAGAGTTTGCGTAGAGCTACAGACTGTCACCGATGGTATCGCCAGGAGACGCGAAGTCCTACTCTTGCTTGAGGAGTGCTTCGACTTCTCGCAGGAGCGTCGGGAGCTTCGTCTGGAGGACATCCCAGACGACTCGATCATCGACGTCGGCGTAGCCATGGATCAGGATGTTGCGAAACGCGATGATGCGCTGGTGCTCGTGGATCTGGGCCGCGAACGCGGGATCGTCCTTCGAGAGGCGACGGAGTGCTTCGCCGATGATTTCGAACTGCCGCTCGGTTGCGGAGCGGAGCAACGCGTCGGCCTGGTAATCGATGAAGGACTTCCCGCTGCTGAATTGCTCGAGACTCTTCGCGGCCTGGTGGATGTCGTACAGGTACTTCTTGGTCTCAAGCCGCATAAAGGAGCGTCCTCGATTGCTCGATGCTCTCGCGGAAGTAGGGGTTCTTGACGGCGGACAACACCACGAGATCCACATCTCGATGGAACAGGTCCTTCAGCGCCTCGGCCAACCCAAAGTAGGCGTCGGCGTACCCGGCCGCGGGCTTGTCGTCGAACTCCACGATGAAGTCGAGGTCGCTCGACTCCTGATCGAACGTTTCCCCGACGGCGGACCCGAACAGCTCGAGGCGACGGACCTGGAAGCGGCGGCAGATCGCCTCGAGCGCGACTCGGTGATCTTCGATCTCGCGAACCATGGCTCCGCTCCTCGAGACGCATTGTAGCGGACTGGCGGGTCCGCGGTCTCGCCCGACCTCACACCCGCCCCCAGCCGGCGCGAGTGCCGCCTCGATCTCGCCTTCGACCGGATCGACCCGTCTGCGCCGCCTCTCGGTCATCGCTCGCCTTGTCGGAAGTCCGGATCTAGCCTGCTCCTCCTCGTGGCGATACGCGCGAGCTGGACGTCACGGTCGTCCACTGCGAGACCTTCGTCGTCCACGAGCACCGTCCCGTAACCGCGCGACTCCGGCACCACGCGACAAAGTTGCGCTCTCGCCCACGGCTCGGCCCATCCCGGTGCGCTTCCGACCACCACCTCCAACATCTTCTCGCCCTCGAGTGCCTGACGTTTCAGGCCATAAAGGCTGAGCTCGTCAGGATGAACCCACGGCGCCGGGATCATTTCGTCGAGGAAGCCCCAGCGCAATCGGACCGCACCGTGCAAGCGCCCGTACTGATAGAAGGCGAATAGGGACTTGGCATCGGCTTCCAGCCGGCGTCGCAGTTGCGTCGACCGGCCGTCCCGCAGATAGGTTTCGAGTTTCTCGCCGTCACCGAACGGTCGAGCGATTCCGCACGAGCCCTGTATGAGCATGGCCTCGGTGATCTTGAGGGTCCGGCCACTCTTGTTGAGCGTTTTCGTCTTCTGGGGTGGTCCGAGCTCTGCGAGTCGTCGATCGCCCGCGTCCACGCCGAGCGCTCTCAGCACGGGGCGCACATCCACCGCCCCGACGATATCGAACGAGGCGATGCGTTCTCTTGCGTCCGCGATCTCATCCACGAGAAACGACTGGATATCGCGCCTTCCGACATCAAGCAGCACGACCGCTCGGGGTGCGTTGGGCGGGAACGTGCGAATCAGCACGCAACACAGTGTCGCGAGGTGCGCGGCATGCGCCGCGCGTCGGCGCTCGGCCGCTTTCATGATCGCCGCGATCTCCGCCGGACTCTGGCGTGACCCCGCGCATCGTCTCGTCATCAGAATCCGCTCGCGCACCGACTTCCGCGCGCCGAGCAGCGCGTCTCGATCGTCTCCGATCTCCCACCGCCCGTCGTCGCGGACCCGAACCGTCGAATTTCGCCTGCGGAAGCTGTCCGAATCAGGCGTCAGGACGTGCCACCGGCTCCTTGCGCCGACGAAGGCAACGACCTCCTCCGGCGTCATCGCCCTGCCGTGGGCATCGAGAACGGCCAGCGCGAGGCGCTGCAGCGACCAGGCGTGCAGGCTCGCGTCACGCCAGGCTTCGTCGAGCTCGCTCACCGTCACCGGCTCCTCCACCCCGGCAATCGACTCGGACATCGGGGGAACGACCGAGAGTCTCGGCGCCTTCGCCGGACGAAGACCGAGCCTGAAGGCCCAGAGATCGGCGTCATCGTCGTGAGGATCGAGTGCGTAATGGTCACCGTCTCGGTAAACCGGAGCGCGCGCGGGCTTGCAGCGCTGGAGCGATCTCAGCGCCAGTTCGGCAGGGGCGACGCCGGCCGTCGCAAAGCGTTCGGCCACCTCGGCGAGCGTCATGGCATCGCCACGCTCGAGCAGCGCCACGATGAGCAGCGAGTAGGAGTTCGCCTCGGGATGGCCCTTGACGTTCTCCAGCACGGGTACTTCGATTCGCAGCGCGTCGCAGTAAGGGTTGGTCACCGGATCCAGCGCCTCAGCCGAAGAGCGGAACTGAGAACGGCGGACAAGAAGTCGGGATTGTCCCGCTGAGCGTTGAAAGTTGACGGCGGTCTCCGACCCGATGAGAT
>CAZVOE010000264.1:0-2694 GCA_964628935.1 uncultured Acidobacteriota bacterium | reverse complement strand
CGAGGCGCCTATTCCCGGATGCCGGACTCGCGCCGGCCGCCGTCGCGCACGCCTTCGCGGGTCTTCGCCCCCTCGTTCGCGGAGCCGGGGACACGCTCGCGCTGAGCCGCGAGCACCGGATTCGCGTCGAGCGCGGTCTCGTCTCGATCCTGGGTGGAAAGCTGACGACCTGGCGCTCGATCGCGGAGGACGCGGTCCGAGTCGCCGCGAGGCGGCTCGGACGGGACCCCTCGCCCCATCCGGCCTCCGCCGCCGAGCGTCTTCCGGGGGGCGACCCGGCGCCGGCGATCGACGACCCGCGGTTCGGCGGGATCGACCGGGAGACGGTGCAGCGCTGGATCGAGCGGTACGGGAGCGAGTCCGCCGACCTCGCCGAACGCGTGCGCGAAGACCCGGCGTCGTTCGAGCCCCTCGTTCCCGGACACCCGGCACGGGTCGTCGAGGTCGACTTCGCGGTGGAACGGGAGTTCGCGCGACGGCTCGAAGACGTCCTCGTGCGCCGGCTCGATCTCGAACAGGCCCCCGACCTTTTCGCGCGCGCGGCGGCTCCGGCGGCTCGGAGAATGCGGTCGCTCCTCGGCTGGTCGGCGGAGCGGGAATCGCGCGAGGTCGTCGGCGTCTCGGCGGGGCTCGCGGCGCTCCGAGATCGGATCGCGGCCGCGCTCACCAGCCCATGATCGCCGCGACCGCGGCGCGGAGGACCGGCGGGAACAGCTCGCGCAGCACGAGGGAGGCCGCGACGAAACCCGCGAGGGCCAGGACGAACGACGCGCGCACCTGCCGGTACAATCCGCGAATCGGCGCGACGAGCCCGCCGACGACGGCCGCGCCGTCGAGCGGCGGGAACGGCATCGAGTTGAAGACCGCGAGCAACAGGTTGAGAAAGAACACGACCGACAGGAGCCGTCCCACCCCGTCGAGGATCGCTGGCGCCGCCGGCGTGACGGAGACGAGCCGGTCGGCGGCGAGGTCGAACGCCGGAACCCAGACGCCGGCGGAAATGCCGACCCGCAGCGCGAACGCCGCGAGGAGCGCCAGCACGATGTTGGCGGCGGGTCCGGCGGCCGACATCAGAGCGGCGCGATGGGGGTGACGATCCTCCCAGTCCGGATCGTACGGCGCGCTCGCCCACCCCATCATCCAGCCGAGCTGGAGGAAGCTCACGAGCGGGACGAGGACCGTGCCGAACGGCTCCCGCCGGACGTGCGGCCACGGATTGAGCGTGACCTGCCCGCCGTGGTAGGCGGTGTCGTCCCCGCCGAGGCGGGCGACCCAGGCATGGGCCGCCTCGTGGCAGGTCAGCGAAAGAAGGAAGGCCGCGTACCAAAGCGGCAGCAGGGGAAGCCACGCGAGAGACTCGAGATCCACGACGGTCCGCTCCTCGGGCCTCCGCGCCGGCGGAGGAGGTCTATATTCCCACGGGATGGCGGGAAGCGGAGCCGACGATCGACCCGACGGGTCCGTGGAGAACGCGGTGAGCCTCCTCCGCGATCGGACGACCCCCGCGGCCGTTCTCCGGAGGATCGCGGCCGAGCCGCGCTGGACCGCCCGGCGCGAGGTGAAGGCCCTCCTCGCGAGGCACCCGCACTCCCCGATCGCCCTCGCCCGGCGCTTCCTTCCTCACCTCCCCTGGGTCGAGCTGGCCGAGATCGCCCGGGACGTCCGAGTCGGCCCGGTGCTGCGCCGCGACGCGGATCGCCTCCTCGAGGCGAGGCTTCCCGAGCTCGCGCTCGGAGAACGGGTCTCTCTCGCGCGAGGAGCGTCGAGGAGGCTCCTGAACGCGCTCCGCTCCGACCCCGAGGCGCCGGTCCTCCGGGCCCTCCTCGAGAATCCACGGGCAACCGACGCCGACGCCGCCGCGCTCGCGTCCGCTCCGGAGACCCCCCCCTCGGTGCTCGACCACCTCTCCCGCCACGCGCGCTTCTGCGAGAGCCCGTCCGTGAGGAAGGGGTTGCTCCGAAACGCGTCGGTTCCGGTTTCCGCCGCGCTCCGGATCCTCGAGCGCACCCCGAGGGGAGAGTGGCCGGCGCTCGCTCGGGACGAACGCGTGCTCCGGATCGTCCGGCTCGCCGCCTCGCGGCGCCTCGCCGATCGACTCCGTCGTTGACACGGCGAATCGGCCCTCCCTACAATCCCTTCCCTGCACGGTCCTTGAATCTTCACCCCCGGGAGCCCATCTCTAATCATCGGCATGGCGTCCTTCGGTGATTCCCTCCGGCGCGAGCGCGAGCTACGCCAAATCACCCTTCGGGAGATCTCGGAGGCGACCAAGATCAACCACCGCTACCTCGAAGCTCTCGAGCGCAACGACTTCCGGCATCTCCCGGGCGGCGTGTTCAACAAGGGCTTCGTCCGCGCGTACGCTCAGTACGTCGGAATCGACCCTGACCGCATGGTTCTTTCGTACCTCGAAGAGGAACGGCGCCAAGCCGGACCGGCCCCCTCGGCGCCGGCGACGCCGAAGGAGGCCAGGACAAGGGCCTTTTCCGTCCGGCGCACGGGCAAGGGGAGAAGCCGCCGCGTCGCCTGGCTGACGGGGATCGTCCTCGCGGTCGCTGCGATCGTCCTCGCGGTCGCCTTCGGTTGGGTCCCGTGGCCAACCGCTCCACCCCCCCCCGAGCCCTCCCCCGCTCCGATCGTCGAGCCTCGCGAAGGGACGACCGCCGCCGACCCTTCGGGGTTCCTCTTCCGCGT
>CAZVOE010000263.1:0-2735 GCA_964628935.1 uncultured Acidobacteriota bacterium | reverse complement strand
GGTTCGAACCGCAACCGTTCCCCTGCGTGACGCGCCAGTGGCCTCGGAACGGGAGCGCCACGGGGAGCGGCTCCGGCGCGGAAACGAGATCGGCGCTCGCGGTCGCGACCGCCCGGCCTTCGTCGAAGCGTCGACGTGCGCTCAGCACCAGCTCGACCCGGACCCGGTCCGCTCCCGGCGGAACGTCGGAGAGGCAGACCGCCTGCCAAGTGATCCGGCCCCCGCGATCGAGCCTGCGCTCCCGAGAGAATCGACGATCTTCGAAGAACCCCGCCGAGAGGCGGCGGCGCGCGAGCACCACCTCGCCGCGCGAGAAGACGACCCGCACGTCGTCGATCCGGAGCGGGACCGGCACCGAGTTCTCGATGTCGATCGTGACCTGAGCCTCGTCCCCCTCCGGCGCAGCGAGGACCGGAATCGGCGTCGGAGCGATGCGGACGCCCGCCCACGTGGACGCATGGGCGGGATCCGCGGCGAACACGGCGGCGCACATGCACGCGGCGACGCCCGCGGCGGACGCTCCCCGGCCCGCCGCGCCATTCGGACGGATCGTCCCGGGAGTGACGATACGGGAGCCTCCCTCGAGCCTACTTCTTCTTGACGAGGTCCTTGACGGCCTTCGCGACGGTGAAGCGGACCACCGTCTTCGCGGGGATCTTGATCGGCTCGCCGGTCGCGGGGTTGCGCCCCATGCGCGCCTTACGCTTCACGACCTTGAACTTGCCGAGCCCCTTGAGCGGCACCTCGCCGCCCTTCTTGATCTGCTTCTCGACCACGCCCGTGAGCGTTTCGAGAAAGAGCTTCGCGTGCTTGCGCTCCATGCCGGCGGAATCGGCCAACGTTTGGATCAACTCGGTTCGGGTCATCGGTACCTCCTAGCGGTTCGAGGGCGGCTTTTGTATCACCGGAGTCGCCGCGAAATCAACGAAAAACCGCCGCGAGCACCCGCGCAGCGACCTCGTCGACGTCGTCGGACTCCGCGTCGACCCGGACGTCGGCGAGTGCGTAGGTCGCCCGGCGCCTCTCGAAGAAGGCGCGCAGGGCGAGGGAATCGTCCGAGCGCCAGAGCGGCCGGCCGACCGAGTCCCCGATCCGTCGACGCGCCCGTTCGAGGGAGACATCGAGCCAGACCGAAACGCCCGCCGCTCCGATCGCCACGCGGTGCGCCCGGCACGTGAAAACTCCGCCGCCCGTCGCGATCACGGCGCGCCTCCCGGTCCGGAGCGTCGCGACCGCCTCCGCTTCCCACGCGCGGAATCGCCCCTCTCCCCATTCGGCGAAGATCCGCTCGACCGAACGGCCCGCGCGCGCTTCCACCCAGCGGTCGGTGTCGGCGAACGTCCAGCCGAGTCGTGCGGCGAGGCGAGCCCCGACCTCCGACTTCCCGCTGCCCATGAAGCCGATCAGGAAGATCGGCCCCTCGAAGGCATCACCCACCTTGCGATCCCTTCGGCCGGTGCCAACCCCTCTCCCCCGCCGGGACCGGGAACGGGAGGCGGTTCTCCGCGGGCGTCGCCGGACATCGGTACCGCTCGGGCGACCCGTAGGCGCAGAGAGGGTTGTACGCCCGGTTGAAGTCGAGCACGTAGGGTCCGCCCGGCGGGCCGGCGAGATCGACGTACCGTCCCGCGGGATACGTTTCGCGGCCGGTCGTCGCATCCTGGAACGGAAGGAACAGCCCCTCGTCCTCTCTCCCGGGCGGCTGGTCGAGGAGGCGGTAGACCTGGAGGACCCCGGTCCCGCCCGCCGGCGACGCAAAGGAAACCCAGCCGACTTTCTCGCACGGTCGATCGTGTCCCGCGGTCGTCACGATCGTGAAGCGCGGAGGATCGGCATACCGTTCGATCGACCCCTCGAAACGCCACGCCGGATCGGCCGGCCAATACTCGAGCCCTCGGAACGTCGCCCGGAGCGGGACGGGAATCGGCGAATCCGGATCGCTCGCGAACAGCGAGTCGCGCTCCCGCCGGTCCCTCTCGAGACCCTCCGCCCAGCCCGGCGGCGCGGGGGCCGGCTCGAGCGTCGTCCTCGGGCCGCATCCCGAGGCGAGCGCCGGCACGAGAAGAAGGACCGGCCATGCGCGCGTCACGAGCCCCACTCCACCGGAAGGCGAAGGACGTCCCCCTTCCTGCCGCGGTAGAGGACGTACCCGCGATCTCGCCCGAGCTCCCACAATCGTCTCGTCATCTCGACGTCCTTTCGACAGTAATCCTCGATCCGGTCGAGCCGACCTTCCTTCCACCACCGCAGGCTCTGAAGTCCGTCCGCCGTCTTCGTTTCACCGAAGTTCACCTCGGCGAGGTGGGCGAGCGACAGGCGGAAGCCGAGCCTCGTGTGGATCTCCGAGAGGAGGTCGAGCGTGCGGATTCGAGAGAGGTCCCGTTCGGTGTACGCGCCGAGGACCGCCAGGTCGAACCGTTCGATGTTGAACCCCACGACCCGGTCTGCGAGCGCGAGGTCGAGGAGCAGCCGGTCCACATCCGCTTCGAAGTAGGGGCGGTACTCGTCGCGGGACGAATCCCACACGACCGCGAGCGCCAATCCCATCTTCCCCGCGTTCCCCCAACCCCCGACTTCCTCCGCGCTCCGCTGCGTCTCGAGATCGAGCACGAGGGTCGTCCCGGCCTCCTCCCGCGACGCAGCGGGGATCGCGGGAAGGTTCCCCTCGCGGGTGATCCCGTGCCGCCGCCCGCGGCGCGCGGCCGGGGGGGCCCCCGGCGCGGGCGCTGCGGCCG
>CAZVOE010000262.1:0-2776 GCA_964628935.1 uncultured Acidobacteriota bacterium | reverse complement strand
CCCCTAAACTGCGGATTTTCCGGCCCGGACTAGACGCGGCACGGGGGGCCTTCGTACCTACCCATGCAGGATGAAGGTGCGATCGGGAACTGGATCCGGGCTGCCGCCGCGGGGGACCGGGAGGCCTTCGGGGAATTGGTCCGGGCGAAGCGGGCGCAGGTCGTCCGCACCGCCTTCCAGATCACCGGCGACGTGGAGGACGCGAAGGATGTCGCCCAGGCGGTTTTTCTTCGGCTCTGGAGGGTCCTCCGCCGTTACGACCCCGGACGCCGCTTCGACACCTGGCTTTACAGGATCACCGTGAACGCCGCGATCGACCACCTCCGGGAGCGCGGTCCGAAAGGGATGCTGCAGCCCCTTCCCGCGGATCCCGATCTCCTCGCGCGCACGGACGGGACCGATCCGGGGCGCTCCCTCGATCTCGAGGCGCTCGAGCGCGCCTTTCTCCGGCTCGCGGCGGCGCTCGCCCCCAAGCAGCGCGCGGTCTTCGTCCTGCGCGAGATCGAGGGGCGGGACACGGCCGAGGTCGCGGAGGTCCTCGGCGTGACGGAGTCGACCGTGAGGAACCACCTGCACCAGGCTCGACGGATCCTCCGCGAGGGACTCAAGCGCGACTATCCGGGCCTGCTTCCCGGCGGCCGAGGGGGGGAGGGACGGTCGTGAGCGGCCACCCGAACCTCCGCGCCGCGCGATCGGAGCGCGAGCGCCGCGACTGCCTCCGCCACCTGGCGACGTGCGCGGAGTGCCGCGCGTCCTTCGCGGGAGACGAACCCTCGGCGCTGTTCGCGCTCCTCGCCCTCCGGGAGCCGCGCGAAGATGCGCTCGACGAGGTCTCGCGCGCGGTCGCGGCGAGGCTGGCCGCCGACCGCCGCTCCCTCCTCGACTCCTGGAAAGAGCGAGGATTGCCGAGGCTCCTTCCCGTCGCGCTCGCGGCCTCCGCGGCGGTCGCGTTCCTCCTCGCCGGGGTTCTCCGCGCGCTCCCTCCGGGACCGTCCGGGTCCGATTACGCGACCGTGGACGTTCGCCGCGCCGACGTCCGCGTGACCGAAACCGAAGGACCCGCCCAGGTCGTCGACCTGACCGTCGGAAACACCCAGGTGGTCATGATCTTCGCCGCGGAGATCGACCTGTGAACCGGGCGACGGCGCTCGCGACCCTGCTCGTCCTCCCCCTCGTCGCCTCCGCGCTCGCGAGCGAGCCGCCCGATCCGGTCGAAGCGCGGCCCTTCGAGATCCAGTTCCGCTCGCTCGCGGAAGCGTCGGAGCTCGTGACCCCTCTCCTCTCGGAGGACGGGAGCGTAACCCTGCAGCCGCGTCTCGGCATCCTCACGGTCCAGGATCGGCGGAGAGTCCTCGATCGGATCGAATCCGTGCTTCGCGCTTTCGACGTCGCCCCGCGGAACGTCGAGGTCACGGTCGGCCTCTTCCTCGGAACCGACCGCCGCGACGCCGAGGCGGGGCGGGGGGTGGTCGAGGCGGTTCCGTCGCGGGAGGTCCGCGGCGTGAGCGAGACGCTCGGCGACTTCACGAAGTGGAACGCCTACAGCCCCCTCGGCAGCCGTTCGGTCACGGCGGCCGAAGGGAGCCGCGTCGAGGTCCCGATCGGGGACGACTACCGCATCGCCTACGGGATCGAGGCGGTCCAGGAGCGGGGGGGCGGAACGAACGCGATGCTCCGGGGGTTCACGCTCGAGCGCCGCACGGGCCCTCCGGAGGCGCCGGTGTGGAGGCTCGTCTACCGGGCCGACATCGTGCTCCCCGCGGGGCGGATGCTCGTCGTGGGGGCGGCGCAGAATCCCGAGTCGAAAAAGGCGTTGTTCGTGACGCTGAAGGCGGAGGCGAGATAGGAATGCCGGAGTTCTGGTGCAAGATGGCCCTTCCGACCGGCGAGATCGTCGAACGGGTATTGACCGCCGCCGACGAGTCAGTGTTGAGGCGCGATCTCGATTCGAAGGACTGCCTCCTCCTCGACGTCAAGAGACGAAACCCGTTCTTCGTCGCGCTCGCGGAGACGTTCCGGATCCGGCCGCGCGTCCACGCGCGGGAATTCCTCTTTTTCAACCAGGAGTTCTCCGCCCTCATCCGCGCCGGTCTCCCGATCCTCGCGAGCCTCGATATCCTGATCGAACGCCGCGCGAACCCCGTTTTCAAGCGGGCGCTGCTCGACATTCGGGAGCGCGTGAAGGGGGGCGAAGCGCTGTCGGAGGCGTTCGCCGCGCAGGGCGAACTCTTCCCCCCGCTCTACGCGTCGAGCCTCGCCTCCGGGGAACGTTCGGGCGAGCTCCCGACGGTCCTCAAGCGCTACATCGATTACACGAGGAACATCCTCGCCATCCGGAAAAAGGTCACTTCCGCGCTCGTCTACCCCGCCATCCTCATGGCGCTCTCGGTCGTTCTCATCGCGATCATGGTCTTCTACGTGATCCCGAACTTCAGCGGGTTCCTGAGCGAGCTCGGGGTCGACCTCCCGGTGATCACGCAGATCATCATGGCGGCCTCCCTCACCCTCCGCGACAATCTGGCGCTCATCGTGGTGTCGCTCGCGGCGGCGCTCGTCGCGCTGCTCGCCT
Organism: uncultured Acidobacteriota bacterium; assembly: GCA_964628935.1. Taxonomy (GTDB): domain Bacteria; phylum Acidobacteriota; class Polarisedimenticolia; order Polarisedimenticolales; family DASRJG01; genus CAYLHQ01. The sequence continues at coordinate 207 of CAZVOE010000262.1, read as the reverse complement.
GGCGGCGCGCCGGCGCCGGGAGGGTCGCCGTCGACCGATTCGAGTTGCGGCTCCCGCTCCTGGGAAGCGTTGCGCACGATTACGCCCAGAACCGATTCACGCGGACGCTCGCGACGCTCGTCTCGGGCGGAATCCCCCTCGTCGTCTCGATCGAACTCGCGGCGCGGGCGGTCGGAAACGCCTTCTACGAGCAGGAGATGCTGAAAG
>CAZVOE010000261.1:0-2826 GCA_964628935.1 uncultured Acidobacteriota bacterium | reverse complement strand
CGGCGCCACCGAGACCACGATCACGCTCGCCCCGGGCGAGCACACGCTGACGCTGAGTCGTCCCTGCTTTCGCACCGTTCGCGTTCGGGAGATCGTCACGGTCGACCTCCTCGACCGCTCGGCGAAAGTGCTCGGGCCGGTCATCCTCCAGGCCGCGAAGACATCGGTCGATTTTCGAGGAGCGCCGACGGTCGGTGAGCTGCGCGTCGACGGGGAGCGCGTCGCGGACTTCCCGGCGACCGGACCGCTCGAGGTCTGCGCGGGAGAGAGACGGATCGAGATCCGTTCGGCCGGACGCACGATCTGGGCCGAGACGGTTACGGTCCCGGTCGGCGATCCCATGACGCTCGACGTTCGACCGAGGCCGAACGCCGTCCTCGTCGGTGCGGATCGTTGGCCCGCCGAATTGTCCTCGCTCGAGCGCGAGTGGAGCACGATCGCGGCCGTCGAGGCGCCTTCGGGGGCCGACCTGACCACGTTGGAAGGCTGGGCGAGGGTTGCGATTCCGGTCGATGCCGACCTCGCGGTCGCCGTCCTCCCGCGGAACGGACCCGCGGCGGCCGACGGCTTCGTGCTCCGGAGCCCGTTGCTCGGAACCGTCGCGTCCTTCGGGACCCCCCCGGACCCCTCCCGGCCACGATGGACGCGAGCCGATCTCGGGTTTCAGGTCGTCGACGCGACGCACGGCGGCGTGGTCGTCGTCGAGGTCCGTCCGGGCGGCCCGGCCTCGAAGGCCTCGATCGCGCCGGGAGACCGGGTCCGTACGATCGCGGGCACGGCGGTCCCCGATCGCGCCGCCTGGACACGCCGGATCTCGGATCTCCGGGGGGGGGAAGAGGTCGCGATCGAGATCGCGCGGGACGGGACTTCGAGGACGGTGCCGCTCGTCGTCGAGGAGGCGTTCCGGGCCGGCCTCGTACCGGTCGATCCGCTCCGTCGGGCCGTCCACGCGGCCTGGGCGGCCGCGGTGGGCGCCGGCGGCGGGATGGAAGCGTCCGCGGCGTGGATCGACCTCGGCGTCCTCCTGGAAGACGAGGGACACCCCACCCCGGCGCTCGCCGCGCTCCGTCGGTCGGTGTGGCCCGCGAGGCGGGGCATCGGTTCCGGCACGGTCGACTACCTCATCGGAAGGGTCCTGGATGCGGCCGGTCGCGACGACGAGGCCCGGGAGGCGTTCGTTCGCGCCGCGGCGGGCAACGCGCGGTTTCACGACGACGACGGTCCCGAGGTCGCTCCGGCAGCGGCCGACCGGCTCGCCGAACTCGGGGCGCCGCGGTGAGGGCGGCCGGCGTCAGCGGGGACTGATGCCGGGGGTCGAGCCGTACGCCACGTACTGGAGCGCTCGCTGCGTCTGGTCCATCCAGCCCTCGGTGCGCTGATCCGAAGCGGCGATGCGGGCCATCAGGAAATCGAGATCCGCACGTCGGTCGGTCTCGAGGCGCGAGGCGAAGCGCTCGAACGCCGCCTCGACCTCGGCGCGGGTCATCGGGGCCTCGACCGCCAGAGGGGTCGCCCGCGCCGCGATCCACTCATCGAGCCGCCGGTCGACCGCGCTCCGCGCCGCCTCCTCGATCGTCTCCGGCGCGAGAGCCCCTGCTGCGACGACCGCGGGCGGAGGGACGGGTCCCGTCGCGCCCGCGGCGCCGATCCGGAACGAGACGACCGCCACCAGGCCCGCGAGGAGGACGCCTGCCGCGAACGCGAGCGAGGGACGCACTCGCGGCGCCGCCCCGAGCACGACGACCCGCGGCGCGGGCGGGATCTCCTCCCGATGCACGGAGAGCAGACGCCGCGTCGCGAGGAGGGCGTCGTACTCGGCCCGACAGGCCTCGCACGAAGCGAGGTGGGCGTCGACGCGCGCCGCCTCTTCGAGGGCGGCCTCGCCGTAAAGACGGGAGACGATACGGGGGATCCACGCTTCGCAAACCATGATCGGACTCCTACGGAGCGAGACCTCGGCGCGAGAGGGACCGGCGCATCGCATCCAGGGCGATGTACATCCTGGACTTGACGGTGCTTTCCGGGCACCCGAGCACGTCCGCGATCTCGCGGAACTTCAACCCTTCGTACTCCTTCAGGTAGACGACCTCGCGCTGTTCGGGGGAAAGGCCGCGAAGCGCCTCGCGGACCGCGCGCTCGCGGCGGCGCGCCTCGAGGGCCTCGTCGGGTAGCGGAGAGTCGAGCGCGAACTCCTCCGTCTCCCGCGCGAAGGACCCGTCTTGCCGGGGCGCCGGATCGACGATTCGGAGGCGCCAACGCGAGCGTTTTCGCACCTGGTCGCGGCAGAGGTTGAGCGCGATCTGGTACAGCCAGGTCGAGAACCGAGCCCCCTCGCGGAACTCCGAGGCGCCGCGCAGCACCCGCAGAAACGTTTCCTGACACACGTCCCTCGCATCTTCTTGCCGTTCGAGGAGCCGGTAGACGAAACGGAAGAGTGGCTGTTCCCACCGCTCCACGAGCGGGCCGAGCGAGGCGGTGTCCCCCCGCGCGAGGGCGAGAACCAAGTCCTCGTCCGAGGCACCCTGCACGACGTCCTCCACCGGCCTCGAGGTCACCGATCCGTGAGACGCTCGACCGCCCCTTCCGGACGACCCTCCGGGGGCCGCACGACACTCGCTGTCGCCTCGGGCGGCGGCGTCCGACGGGAATTGTCACCCAATTCCGCGCCGGACCCTCCGCCGTGCCGCTCCCAGGAGGACGACGTCACGTCGTTTTCGGGCTTTTCCCGATCGCGAGCGCCGCGGCCGAGCTTGGCGTTCGCATTGCTTCCTCGAGCGCGACGTGGCGGCCCGTCCCGACCGGCCGCGGGGGAGGTCCTGGATGTCC
>CAZVOE010000260.1:0-2832 GCA_964628935.1 uncultured Acidobacteriota bacterium | reverse complement strand
CTACGAGCGGAGCCGAACTGGAGGCGATGGGCCGCGTAGCGCGCTCGACACTAACAGGCTGCTGAAAAACGGGACCGAAGAGGTGTTGCCGGGTTCATGAGCGACTTCATGGGCTCCCTCAGTTGGGGTTTCGGCTCGCGCGGACCTCTGCTGCGGCGGCTTTCGCGCCGCTCGCGGGGGCAAGCGACACCCGCCGCCCGCTCTTCACGCCGGTCCCCACGCCAGGTTTCGTATTCGGACGAGGTTGTAGACCGCGAGCGAGAAACGAAGCATCCATCCGACGCGTTCCTTGCCTCGGTGTCGTGTCTTTCGCAGGAGCGCGATCGTCTTCAGCCAACCGAAGATCTCCTCGACGCGCTTCCTCTTCTTCTGGCTCGTGGCGTACCCGGCGTGTCGTGTCGTTCGGCCATCGATCGCGCTGTACTTCACCTTCGCGGCGACGTGCGGCGTGATCTCGAGACCCCGCAACTCCTCAACGAATCCTCTCGTGTCGTATCCCTTGTCGGCCCCCAGCGTGACGCCACGTCCGCCGGGCACGCCGGCGGCCATTTCCAACGCCGCCTCACGCTCGCTCCGACTCGTCGCCGTCGTCAATCGGCTGTCGACCGCCAAGCCGTGCCGGTTGTCCATCAGGACGTGGCCCGCAAAGCACAGCTTCGACTCGGTTCCGTTCGACTTCCGGTACAGCCGCGCGTCGGGATCGGTGGTCGACGCGTGCGTGTCGTTCGTGCGCCTCTGACCGCGGAAATCCACGTCGGCGTTGCCCGAGCCGTTCGAGTCGTCGTCCGACGAGTCCTTCGGCTTGAAGCTCTTGTGCCCGGCCCACGCCTCGATCAGCGTCCCGTCGACCGTGAAATGCTCGTTCGACAGAAAGCCCGCCTCGCGGGCGAGCACGAGGACACGCTCAAAGAACTTGTCGGCGATCGCCGCGTCGATCAAGCGCTCCCGGTTCTTGCTGAAGGTCGTCGGGCTCCAGACCGGATCGTCCATGCTGAGGCCGACAAACCAGCGGAACAGCAGGTTGTAGTCGAGCTGCTCCATCAGCATCCGCTCGCTCCGGACGCTGTAGAGCACCTGGAGGAGCAACGCGCGGAGAAGGTGCTCTGGAGGGATCGACGGCCGGCCTTCCTTCGCGTAGATCCGGCTGAAGGTCCGCGACATGTCCTTCAGGACCGCGTTGACCATCTCCCGGATCTCACGCAGGGGGTGGTCTGCCGGCACGCGCTGATCCGGCGAGATGTAACTCCACATCGCGCCCTGCTGTCGATCGTCACCACGCATTCGCGGCTCCTCTTCATCGAAGGAGCGAATCGTAGTCGAGGTCAACGTGCGATCAGACGCCCCGCGAGGGGTTTTTCAGCATCCTGCTAACTCGAGGGGCCTCGAAACCGACGACGGGTCGAAGCAGGCGGACGAGGCGAATCGGAAGGAGGAGGGGAAGGACCCGGCCGTAGCTGAATCGAAAACCGGCACCGTCGACGAGTCAGCGAAAGACCCCGAGAGCAACCCTTCGGCGACTCCGGCCTGGCCAACCGATCACCTGAAGGTTACTAGCGGCTACAGCCTGGATCGAGTGGATCCGGTCACAGGCAAGTCGTCCCGACCGCACTTGGCCATTGACATACGGAACCCGAAAGGGGATCCAGTGTATTCAATCTTGGACGGGACGGTGAGTGCCGTTGGAACCGACAAGCGAGCGGGGAACTACATCAAGGTGGATCACGCTGACGGGCTTCAGAGTAGTTCTGCCCACACGAAGGCAACGGTTGCGACGGGCGACTCGGTGACGCGTGGTCAGCAGATCGGCATCTCGGATGCGTCCGGTCGAGGTACTGCTCCACATCTACATCTAACCATCAGGCGCGATGGAGAGAGGATTGATCCGTGTACGGTACTTCAGTGTCCCTGATCGTCGCTATGGCGTCCGTTTCGATGTGGCTGGCGGCTGTCCCGGCGTGCGCGTCGGGCGAAGAAACGGTCGTCGAGTTCGCGAATCGACTTCGCGAGATCATTGCCTCGGGGAACTCGAAAGCGTTCCGCCAAATCGCGTGCTATCCAAGTTCCTGCATCGACGAAGAGGACGTCCGCTTCGTGTTCGGAACCGTCGAGGACAAGTCGTATATCAGGCGTCTCCTGAGTGACCCACGCACAGAGATCAAGATCTTCGGTCCGTACACATACTCAGATGATCTCAAGGATCGGAGCTTCGCCATCATGTTCTACAACCCGGGCGTCGTTCGCTTCGATGCAAAGGGTGAGCTCTCAGAAGAGCAAAGGACGGACCTGTGGTGGAATGGATATGTCGAAACGGTCGTCTCGCCCGTTGGTTCGGGATGGGGCTTCCACAGAACGCCGTTCTACCATGGGGCCGATCCACCATGGTCAGATGACTTCTGAGCCGGACAACTCCTCGTCGAGCGGGAGGTCGTGGAGAGCGTCCCGAAGCTCGCGGCGTCCTCCCCCCTCTCGACGAACTCGACGCTCGGGATGACGTTGACCGCGGGGGACGGGTCGTCCTCGTACGCGGTCGACATCCGGACCGATTCGGGGTACACGAACCTGGTGACCGGAATCGTGCCGGATGCGCAGGGGAAGTTCTCGATCCCGGAGACGGCGGTCTTCCCCGGCGAGACGAACTTCCTGCGGATCCGCGGGGAGGGGCCGCAGCCGTCCCGGTACTCGGCGGCGGCGACGGTGGCGATCGATCCGGCGGTCGATTCCTCCTCGCCGAACCAGGTCAAGTACGTGTCGGTCAGCCGTTCGGGGACGCAGGTGACGGGTAAGCGGTCACGGAACGGCGTTCTTCCCATCGCCCCCTTCGCCAAGTAGAAG
>CAZVOE010000259.1:0-2855 GCA_964628935.1 uncultured Acidobacteriota bacterium | reverse complement strand
GGTCGAGCTCGTCGAGCGCACGGTCGCGGAGCGATTCTCGGTCCACCTCGAGCGCGAGTTCGAGGTGTGGTGAGCGGCGCTCCCTAGACGACGAGGTTCCGCACGCGGTCGAGAAACGACGCCTGGGACGCCTCGTCGAGGACGACCCGGTCGGCCTCTTCGACGAGGAGACCGTCGAACAGAGCCCGCTTGTTCTCGACGACCTGGCGCACTCTCTCCTCGATCGCTCCTCGGGTCACGAAGTGCAGGACCTGGACGCTCTGACGCTGGCCGAGCCGGTGGACGCGGCCGATCCGTTGCTCGAGAACGGCTGGGTTCCAGGGAACCTCGAGGTTGATGACGATCGAGGCGGCCTCCTGGAGGTTGAGCCCCACGCCGCCCGCGTCGGTCGAGAAGAGGATTCGGAACCTCTCCTCCCCGGTGAATGCCTCGAGGACCCGATTGCGCGCCTTCGCGTCGAGCGCCCCATGAAAGATCTCCGCGCGCTCGCCGCGCGGATCGAGAATCCCGCGAACGGCGTACTGCGCGAGCCGAAGGAGGCGCTCCCACTGGCTGAACACGACCACCTTGACTCCGGGCTCCTCCAAGAGGTCGTCGATCACGTGAACGAACTCCTCGATCTTCGGGGAGTGCATCCACCGGAGGTCCTCGATTCCCTTCGGCGTGCCGTTCCGCACGCGGTGCTCGACCGCGTCCCACGCGTACTGCGCCCAGGCGTTGCAGAGGATCCGCATGGAGGTGAGAGCCTGGAGCATCTGGCGCACCTCGGAGGGCTGAAGGGGGCGTTTCTGCGCGAGCAAACCGGCGACGCGACGAGCGTAGCGCCGGTACGGCCGCCACTGGGCGGCGGTCATCTCCGTCCAGAAGGTGTTGTCCGTGCGCGGCGGGAGCTGGTCGAGCACCTGCCGGCGCTCCCGTCTCAGGAACCACGGTGACATCCGCGACCGGAGGAGATCGAGGCGCTCGTACGCGAGGACCCGCCCCGACGGATCCGTGATCGAGTGGTACGGGAGGAGTCTCCACCGCGGGCCGAGGGCGCGCGGGTTCAGGAACTCCATGAGCGAGTGAAGCTCGCCGAGCCGGTTCTCGAGCGGCGTCCCGGTCAGGACGAACGCATGGGGGCTGTCGAGCCTCTTGACCGCCTTGGCTGTCTTGGTGTCCCAGTTCTTGATCCGCTGCGCCTCGTCGAGGACGACGACGTGGGGCCGCGTCGCCCGGATCGCTTCGAGGTCCCGCAGCACCAGTTCGTAGTTGAGGATCAGGAATCCGGTCTTCCACCCGCCGTAGGCCAGGAACCTGGCCTCGCGGTTCCCGTCGATCACGACCGCCTGCTCCCCGCAGGCTTTCTCGATCTCCATCCGCCACTGGTGCTTGAGCGACGCGGGGCATACGACGAGCGCGCGCTCGGATCCCGCGGTCCGGCGCAGCAGGAGCGCCGCCACCACCGCCTGGACCGTCTTGCCGAGGCCCATGTCGTCGGCGAGGAACGCGCGACCGCGGCGCGCGAGGAACGCCGCACCCGCCTCCTGGTATCGGTGGAGGCGGAATCCGAGGTCGCGCGTCACCTCGCGCCACATCGCGCCCCCGATTTCGACCGTCTCGAGACGGGCGCGTTCCGCTTCCGCCCGCGCCGCGTCGCGGAGGAGCGCCTCGACCGCCGGGTCGAGGTCGAAGGTCCAACCCCGACGTTCGGCGACTGCCGCGGCCGCGGCGATCGCGTCGCGCGTGAAGCTCTCTTCTCCCGTCCCTTCCGGGGCGGGCCGCAACCAGCCGTCGACGTCGAACCATGCCGTGAGCTCGTCGGGCAGCCGCCCGTCCGGGCCGTCGAGCCGGACCTCTCGGAGCGGAACCGGGACGCGATCGGTCCACTCGCGCGGCCGCCACCAGAGGGACAGGAGCCCTCCGGGGAAACGCTTCGGCTGCCGCGAGAACCACGAGCGCACCCGCTCGACGTGCTTGCACGTCGAGAGTTCCGCCTTCGCGTAGTCGGGACAGGTGCACGACGCGAGCTTCCCGTCGACGCCGCGCAGCGTGACCACGTAAGCGCCCTCCGCGCTCCTTCCGGCAACCTCGAACCGGAGCGGGCCGGAACCCGGGTCGAGCTTCACGACCTTGGCGCGCTCCTTCCGCGCACGCTGCCTGCGGCCGGCGAGCTCCTCTTCGCGGAAGGCCGCGACCCGCTCCTCGGGGGTGGGGGTCCACTCTCCCGGAGCGGCGAGGAGGGTCCCCGCCTGGACGGGGGCCTGCGTCACGATCCGCCCCTGCCCGCGCGCGAGGCGACCGGCGCGACGACCGCGGCCGCGCGGCCCGGCGAGGCGCTGCAGGTCGGGACGCGGGAAACGGAGCGCGACGACCGCGGCGACCGCGTGCTTGCAGGCGGGGCCGCCCTGGTACGAGCATTCACAGCGCGCGTCGAACCGGTCCCCGTGCCGCACGATCGTCACGTGGTAGGGACTCGGCCCCGCGTCGCGGACCCGCGCGTCAAGGACGAGACCGTCGGGGGAAAGCCGCAGCGCTTCGACACGACCGAGGAGGGCGGACTCGCGCCCGGCGTGGGAAACGACCGAGCCCGCCCACGCGTCGAGGTCGAGCGGCTCGAAGTGAGGAGCCGATGGACGGACGCTCGCGGGCCTCGTGGCGCGACGGCTGCGCGGCAAGAAACCTCCTGGGTCGATTTCCGCGACCGATAGCCGGATAGTCTGCCGCAATCCGGGGCGAGACGCCAACCTTGCTCGCCCTTCCCGGGACCGGTTACGATCGGCCGGTCGCGGAGCGGAAACCCCATGAGGCAACCCCGGAATCCGAACGACGCGCTTCGCTCGCGCCTCGCGTCGTTCGTGCTCGACCGCCACCCC
>CAZVOE010000258.1:0-2866 GCA_964628935.1 uncultured Acidobacteriota bacterium | reverse complement strand
GGGCCGGCTTCGTCCGGCGCACCGTCGACCGCGAGGGGCTCTTCCTCGCGCAGACCCCGCAGGGCTCGCGCGCCGACTGGCTCGAGGAGGCGCTCTCGCGGGCGTTCGCCGAGGGGGTGGAGCCGACCGACGAGGCACAGGCGCTCGAGCGGGCCGGGCACAAGGTCGCCCTGGTTCCGGGGGACCGACGCAACGTGAAGGTCACGACCCCCGAGGACCTCGACGCGCTGCGGGCGCGGGAAATCCCCGCGCAGGGCGGGCGCCTGCGCGTCGGCACCGGATTCGACATCCATCGTTTCGGTCCCGGAAGGCGCCTCGTCCTCGGGGGGGTCGAGTTTCCCGGCGAGGCGGGACTTCTGGGGCACTCCGACGCCGACGTCGTGCTTCACGCCGCGATGGACGCGATCCTCGGCGCCGCGTCGATGGACGACATCGGGGTCCTCTTTCCCCCCGACGACCCGGCGTACGCGGGGGCGGACAGCCGCCGACTGGCCTCGGAGGTCGCTCGGAGGGTCCGCGAGCGCGGCTTCGAAATCGTCAACCTCGATCTCACCCTCCTCGGCGAGCGGCCCCGGATCCGCGCTGCGGCGGCCGCGATGCGCTCCGCGATCGCCGAGGCGCTGGGCATTCGCGCCGACCGGGTCGGACTCAAGGCCACGACGCTCGAGGGGATCGGCGGACTCGGGCGCGGCGAGGGGCTCGCGTGCCAGGCGGTCGCCCTTCTCGCGGGCGGGGCGCGATGAGAGGCCGACCGCCGCGGCTCCGATTCGCTCCGTCCCCAACCGGCGTCCTGCACCTCGGGAACGCCCGGACCGCGCTCTTCAATTGGCTGATCGCCCGGCGCGAGCGAGGTGCGCTGATCCTCAGGATCGAGGACACCGACACCGCACGCGGCGTGGAGGGGTCGGAACAGGGGATCCTCGACGACCTGCGGTGGCTGGGGCTCGACTGGGACGAGGGGCCCGACGTCGGCGGGCCCTACGGCCCCTACCGGCAATCGGAGCGGGGTCCCTCCTACCGGGAAGCGGTCGCCCGGCTTCTCGAGTCCGACCGCGCCTACCCGTGCTTTTGCCCGGAGGAGGAGGGCAGGGAGAAGACGGCGTCCGGAGGGGCGGGGTACGCCGGCACGTGCCGGTCGCTCGACCGGGCGGAGGCCATCCGCCGAATGGAGGCCGGGGAGCCTCACGCGATCCGGTTCCGCACGATTCCCCGGCGTCCCTCGACCTCGGACTGGACCGTGCACTTCGTCGACCGCCTGCGAGGCCCGATCGAGGTCCCGGCGGCGGATCTCGGGGACCCGGTGCTCGTCCGACGCGACGGGCGGCCCACTTACAACTTCGCCGCGGTCGTCGACGACCTGGCCATGGACATCACGATGGTCGTCCGTGGGGACGACCATCTCTCGAACACCCCTCGACAGGTGCTCCTGTACGAGGCGTTCGGGAAGAGTCCACCGGAGTTCGTGCACCTCCCGATGGTCCGCGGTCCCGATGGAGAGCGTCTGAGCAAGCGACACGGCGCGGTGTCCGTCCGGGAGTTCCGCCGGATGGGGGTCCCGCCGGAGGCGGTCGTCAACGCGCTCGCCCTCCTCGGCTGGTCGCCGGCGGGGGACCGGACCCTGATCTCCCTGCGGGAAATGGCGCTCGAGTTCGAGATCGACCGGATCGGGCGGTCCCCGGCGGTGTTCGATCCGGACAAGCTCGAGTGGCTTTCGGGGCAGTACCTCCACCGGGCCGACCCGTCCGACCTCGCGGCCGGGGTTGCTGAGGCGCTGACGGCCGCGGGGCTCCTCCCGACACCGGCGGACGGCGGTGACCCGAGTTGGTTTCGGGAGGTCACGGCGCTTGCGCAGGCGGGGATCATGAAGGTCTCCCAGGCCCCCGAGCGCCTGGCCGGCCTGTTCTGGAGGGGCGGAGAGCCGCCGCGGGACGACGCTCGAAAGGTGCTCGCCGAGCCCGGGGCTCGAGCCGCGCTCGCCGCCCTCCTCGAAGCCGTGACCCACGACGAGCCGCGGGACGGCGACGGGTGGCACCGCGTGGCGGCCGCGGTCGGCGCGCGGACCGGCCTTCGCGGCAAGGCGCTCTTCCGGCCGCTCCGGGTCGCCGTGACGGGCGAGGCGAAGGGGCCGGAGCTCGATCGGCTCGTCCCCCTCGTGGTCCGTGGGGCCGAGCTGCACCCGGCGTCGATCGCCTCCCTCGCCGAGCGGATTCGAAAGACCCTCGCGACGGTCGCCGTCTGATGCCTCCTCCGGACCGGCCGCTCGACGACGAGCGCCTCGTCTACGGGTTCCACCCGGTGCTGGAGGCCCTCGAGGCCGATCCGCCGAAGGTCGACCGTGTCTTCGTCGGGCGGGAATCGGGCGCGCGCGCGGGGCGCCTGTGTCGGCTCGCCCGGGAGCGAGGGGTTCCGGTGAGCCACGTCGACCGGGAGACGCTGAGGCGGCGGGCGGGTGCGGGCGCGGCGCATCAAGGGGTCGCCGCGGTGCTCGCCGCGGCCCCCTACGCCCGTGTGGCCGACGTCCTCGCCGCCGCCCGCCTCGCCGGCGATCGCGCCCTCCTCGTAGCGGTCGAGGGGGTCGACGACCCGAGGAACCTCGGAGCGATCCTGCGTTCGGCGGCCGCGGCGGGGGCGCTCGGGGCCCTGCTCGCTTCGGAACGGACCGTCGGGCTGACCCCCGCCGCGGTAAAGACGTCCGCGGGGGCTGCGCTTCGTCTCCCGGTCGCCCGCGACCCGCACCTCCCGGAGACGCTTCGAGGACTCGGTTCGGCCGGCTGGGTCGCTGCGGCTCTGGTCGCCCACGCGGGGGCGCCCCCGGAGGAACTCCCGATCGGACGGCCGGTCGTGCTGGTGGCGGGGGGAGAGGAGC
>CAZVOE010000257.1:0-2867 GCA_964628935.1 uncultured Acidobacteriota bacterium | reverse complement strand
GCGCGCCCCTGCGGGCGGAGGCCCCTCGACCGCCATCGCGTCGACCCAGTTCTCGTGATCGCGATTCGCGATCGCGAGCGAAACCGGCGATCCGAGCGTGCGGGAGAAACGGACCCCGCCGAGGATCTCGACCCGGTCCGCCTCGATCGCCATCCGTCCGCCGCGGCCGTACCCCGACATCCGGCGACGGAGATCCCGGTCGATCGCCTCGCGAACCACCGGGACCCCGGAGGGCAACCCCTCGACGACGACGATCAGCGCGGGTCCGTGGGACTCGCCGGCGGTGAGGAAGCGGAGGGGCATCGGAGGGACATTCTGCGCTACTTCGCCCAGCAGCAGTAGTCCACATCCTGGGCGGTCGGGTCGATCGCCCCGGTCGAAGCGTTGTACAGCCGCAATTCGAGACTCCCGTTCGTTCCGCGGCACTCCTTGGGAAGGATCGGGTCCCCGAACGGGGTGCGAGCGACGCACGCGCAGACGTCTCCCTCGGCGAGCCCGGGAACCGGCGCGGTTCCCGCGGCGGCCGTTCCGGCCGCGATCGGCGGCGGGTCGATGGCGACCGTCCCGCAGCGCGCGACGACCGGGCGCTCCACGGGGGCGGCGACGAGCGCGATGGCGTGACCGTCGGTCTCGCCGACCGGCGCGACGTTCAGGTCGCGATTGACCATGAGCACCGGAGGATCGGCCCCCTGCTGCGCCCACACGTGCACCCACCCGTTGTGGAAGGCGAGATGTCCGTTGGTGGCGTTCCCACCGACGAGGACGAGGTTCCCGCGTCTTCCATCGCCGCCGGACTGGGGTTCGACGCGCAGGGCGTCCGAAGAAATCGAACCGATCCCCCTCAAATCGCCGACCGAGATTCCGGCGGCGCGCTCGATGACGGACGGAGACGCTGCCGGAAGGTCCGCGACTCGGACCCCTTGCCAGATCCCGATCGTCGGCGCATCCGCGAGCCGCGTCTCGACGAGGAGCCCCCGCGCCGACCCGACGCGGTTCCCGGAACCCTCTGGCTCGACGACGACGTGCGACTGGAGACCGTCGAGCGCGGTGACCTCGCGATCGTCGGCGATTCCGCCGAACGCGGCGCGGAATCTCCCCCCCGCGAGGACTCCCCCCGCGGATCCGGGCGCGACGGAATCGAACTCCGCCTCCCCGAACACCCCGTCGAACGCGGAGGGCACCGGCCCTGGCGTCTCGTGCCGCAGTCGGAGCTTCCCATGGATCGCCGCCCCGCCGCCGGGCACGACGGGACCCTCCGTCACCCGGAACGCCGAAAGCGCCCCCGTGCCGCCTTCGCTCGGGGGCCGGTTCACGGACAGGACCCCTCCCCGGGCGCCGGGCCACGCGTCGTCGAGAACCTCGAGCACGTTGTGCCGGTCGCGACGGGTCTTCACCGCCCACACCTTCAACGTGCCGTCTCCGCCCTCGGCGTTCGTATCGAACACGAAGTACCAGGGTCGCCACACGTTTCCGGTTCGCGAGACGAAGTCCTGGTTCCACTCGAACCAGCGCCCCCCTGGGTCGGGGGACCAGTTCGTCTCCCAGTACGACCCCCAGGCCCACTCGTCGTCGCGCGTGCGGCCCATGCCGCAACTCGCGTTGTAGAAAAGGCCGATCGCGTTGTCCCACACGCCGGGGTCGTATCCCGCTGCGCGACAGGTGTCGATCGCGAAGCCGGTTCCCGACGGGCCCCCTCCCGCGGTCAACTCCGGGACCTCGAAGAAAAGGCGCGGGCCCTGTGGGAGCGTGAGCGCGGGATGGTCCGTGCCCGGATCGAGGTAGGCGGGACCTCGGAACGCGACGGTCGATTCGAAGGTCTGCGGCCCCGTCCACGTCGTCGGAGAGCCCGCGAGCGGGACGAGCCCCGTCGTCGCGCCGTCGAACGCGAAGAGCCTGCCGTCGGCGTCCACGAAGGTGCGCTCTTGCCCCGCGACGGAAAGGGAGAGGATGCGGTCCGCCGGACCGGCCGAGGCGCTCTTGTCGAGCCGGAGCGACGCGCCCGCCCCCGCGTCGAGGGACTTCGTGGCGGGGAGCGTCTGGGTTCCCGCGTCGAGCGCGAGGAAGTCGGCGTCGGTCGTCGCGGCGTTGATCTTCGCGGTCGAGTCCCACTCGACGTCCCGCGTGACGGCGGGGTCCACGTCCGCCTCGGAGATCGGCGGGCCGCCGGGGGCGTAGTAGTCCTGTCCGGCGGTCGCGACCGAAAGGAACCCGGCGCTCCCTTCGTTCTTGAGAAGACCCGTGGCGAGGTCGGAGAGGGCGAGTTCGTTCGCGAGCGCCGGCTCGGGAACGCGGGTGACGTAGGTGGCGATGTCCGGCGCCGGAGCCTGGCCGGCGTCCGCCGACTTGGAGCCGGTTCCCTCGAGCTGTTCACGCCCCTCGGGCGGGGCGCCGATCGTTTCCGTCCCGTTCCGCTTCCGCGCCGGACGATCGGCGGCGAGCGGCCGGGCGGTCGTGGCCTCTCCCACGGGGCCGAAGTCCACGTGCGTCACGAAGAGAACGCGCCCTCCCGAGCGGACGACGAGATCGAATCGATCGTGCGCGAGGTAGAAACCGACTCGCCCCTCGGCGCCGGCCCGGAGCGGCGACGGGAGCCGAAGCGTCCCTTCCGGGTCCGCGAAGAGCGGAAGCACCCGATCCACGCGGAGAAGGCGATCGCCCGGTTCGCCGTACACGGGCGCATCGAGCACGAGCCCGCCGTCGGCGGACTGGGCCAACACCCTCGCCTCCTCGTCCCCGAGGATCAGGCGCTCCCCCGGAACGACGGCAGCGCCCCGCGCGCGGAGCACCGGACCGCGCGCGGGCTCGATCAGGATCGGACCGGGCTCGAGGACGTCGACTTCGACGTCCTCGGGAACGACCACGAGACC
>CAZVOE010000256.1:0-2872 GCA_964628935.1 uncultured Acidobacteriota bacterium | reverse complement strand
CCTCGGAGCGCGGCCCCATGGAAGCTCGGACCCGTCGGACGGGTTCGACGGTGGGCACGCGCGAACAGCGTCGTGCATCCCTACGGCGCCCCGCGCATGGACTGGCGGAGGGTTCGAGCCCAGTTGAGAGGCACGCTGGCTGGCGTCACTTGCAAACGAGGAGGGTGACATGAAGGAAGTCGCTGTTCCCGGCCTCTTTGTCGCCACGCTGATCATGGCCGCGGTCGCCGTCCACGGAGGTGTGATCGGCGAAGCATCGGAACCCTTCCCGAGCCCCGTCCGCCCGGACGGCGTGCCGAACGGGCCTGACGGATGGTGGTGGCAGTACGTCACCATCACGTCCGACTGCCCCGAGGGTGGCGGAGGCGAGATCCTCGTGGTGGAGGGCTCGTACCCCCTCCCCAACCATCTGGAGGATCTCTCCCGCTGCCGTGTCACCGAGATCCTGGTCGAAGGCGTGTACACGAATCAGCACGCGTGGAACGCCTTCTTGCGCGACCTGCAGGGGTATTTCGGACCGCTGAGCGCATGCGACGACTCGGTCGATTGCGCAAGGACGCTCGCAAACGCTTGCGAGAAGCACGGAGGAGTCATGAAGACCTTCTTCGACCGATCTTCGGACTCCCCGTGTGAGGGTAGGTGCAACGATAACCAGGTCGTTCGCGTGACGTGCGTGAAGGTAAAGCCCATCAATCCGCCGGGCGCGCCCGCGACGATCAACGACTAGGGAGTCACGTTCGGACCGGCCCGAAGGCCGCGGCCGGCAGCACCCAGGGATCGTCCGACTCGATGATCCCGATGCCGGGGCCTCCTGGAGCGGCGTTTTCCGCGTCCGAGGGTTCGGCCACGCCGCCTCGGGCAGCCTCCCCTTTTTTCCCTTGCGCGCCTTCGATCCGCGCGGTACATTGTGAACCGAATGGTTCAGTATTTAGACGCCCGCCTCGATGCCTCGTTCGGCGCGCTCGCGGACGCCACCCGGCGCGGCGTTCTGGAGCGGCTCGGGCGTGGGGAAGCCTCGATCACGGATCTCGCCGACAAGTTCGGCATGACGCTCACGGGCATGAAGAAGCACGTCCGCGTCTTGGAAAGGACCGGGCTCGTCGCCACGAGAAAGGTCGGGCGCGTGCGGACCTGCACGCTCGGCCCGCGGCGATTGGAGAAAGAGGCGGCATGGATCGAGGCGTACCGGCGCCTCTGGGAATCGCGTTTCGAGGTGTTGGACGCCATTGTCGACGAGCGGAAGCGAAAGGAGAAGAACGATGGACACAAGAAGAGAAGGTGAGTCCACCCCGATGAAGAACCAGACGACGGTCGAACGGACGTCCGAGCGGGAAGTCGTCGTCACGCGTCTTTTCGACGGCCCGCCGCGCCTCGTGTTCGAGGCCTGGACGAAGCCCGAGCTGTTCCGGCGGTGGTGGGTGCCGAAGTCGTTCGGCCTGAATCTGCTTTCCTGCGAGTTGGACGCTCGTACCGGCGGGAAGTACCGCCTGGTGTATGGGCAAGACGGCTCGCAGCCCATGGCGTTCCACGGAAGGTACATCGAGGTGATACCGCACTCGCGCCTCGTCTGGACCAACGAGGAAAACGAGAACGGCGCCGTCACCACGGTGACCTTCGAGGACAGGGGCGGGAAGACGCTGCTGGTCGTGCACGATCTCTATCCCTCGAAGGAAGCGTTCGAAGCCGAGCATGGAATCGAAGACGCGATGGGCGAGACGTTCGAGCAGTTGGACGATCTTCTCGTGACCCTGGGCGCCGGCCGGTGACGATCGCGACGCATCGCGCGGGCGAAGCGGTCCCGCGTCGGCTAGGCGGGAACCTCGGTCGTCGACCGGGCCGCCCCCTTCCCCATCCTCGCCCGGATCACCTCCCCGAGCCGGCGGATCCCTTCCTCCGCCCGCTCGCGCGAGGTGTAAGAGAAGTTGAGGCGGAACGTGTTCTCCCCCCCGCCGTTCGCGAAGAAGGCGCCGCCGGGGACGAAGGCCACCCCCTTCTCGATCGCGTCCTCGAGGAGCGCCGCGCCGTCCATCCCCTCGGGGAGGGTGACCCACAGGAAAAGACCTCCCTCGGGCACCGTCCAGCGGGTTCCCTCCGGGAAGTGTCGCTTCAACCCCTCGAGCATCGCCTCCCGGCGTCTCCCGTACAGCTCTCGGATCGTCTTCACGTGCCGGTCGAGGAAGCCTCCCCTCGCCGTCTCGTAGGCGACCATCTGCGCGAAGGTGCTCGTGTGGAGATCGGCCCCTTGCTTCAACTGCACGAGCTTTTGGATCACGCTCTCCGGGCCGACGACCCACGCGATGCGGAGCCCCGGCGCGAGGATCTTCGACATCGTGCTCAGGTAGAGACGGCCGCGGCTCATCCCCGCGGACAACCGCCGAATCCGGGATCGAGCCCCCCCAGGCATGGGGCGCGATTCCGGTCACCAGGTTCGTGTACCCCGAATCGGTCCGGATGTCGACCGCGTACGAGGACGACCCGTCCCCCGCGGTCAACGTCATCCCGAGCGTCGAGTTCGTCGAGAGGGGGGAGGACGACGCGAGCTTCGGGACGCTCTCCACGACCTCCCGCTCGACGAGGAGTTGTCCGGCGCCGTACACGAAGTCCTTCCAGATCTTCGGGCCGCCGAGGGCCGGATCCACCACGTACTCCGCCGCCAACTGACCCGAGGCGTCGCAGCTCTCTCGAGGTGAGAGAGAGCGAGAGAGCCAATCCCGACGGATTGCGGCTCTCTCGTTCAACGGCAGGTCCGGCCCGCGTCACGCGGAGAGGCTGCCGCCAATCGCGCCGGGAAAAGTTCTCGCGACGCCGCGAACGAAGTGGGATTGTCCCGCTGAGCGTTGAAAGTTGACGGCGGTCTCCGACCCGATGAGAT
>CAZVOE010000255.1:0-3006 GCA_964628935.1 uncultured Acidobacteriota bacterium | reverse complement strand
CCCTCGACGCGAACGGCCTGCTCCGGACCGCCATCCGCTGCGACGACCCGGTGCTCTTCCTCGAGCACAAGCACCTCTACCGGCAGACGCACAACAAGGGGGTTTATCCGGGCCGGGACTTCATGATCCCTTTCGCAAGCGCCGCCACCGTCCGCGAGGGGAACGACGTGACGGTCGTCACCTATGGCGCCACCGTCTACCGAGCGCTTCAGGCGGCGCGAATGCTCGAGCACGACGGCATCTCGCCGGAGATCCTCGATCTCCGCAGCCTCAACCCGGTCGACTGGGAGGCGATCCGCGCTTCGGTGCGTAAGACCGCCAAGTGCCTCGTTCTCACCGAGGACTCGCTCTCCTGGGGGTACGGGGCCGAGATCGCGTCGCGAATCGGGGAGGAGCTGTTCCCGGAACTCGACGGCCCCGTGCGGAGGCTCGGAGCGACCGACACCTTCGTCGGATACGCACCGGAGCTCGAGAATTTCATCCTTCCGCAGCCGGACGGGATCGCCCGGGCGATTCGCGACCTCGCCCTGTGGTGAACCGCCTCAGCGCAAGAGCGCGAAGGTCGTGAACAAGATCAGCCAGAGCCCCGCCAGAAAGTGCCAGTAGATCGCCATGAGGCCCCAGGCCCCTCCGGGGGCGGGGTCCGGTCCCCGCGAGGCGAGTCTCGTCAGCGCGATCGCTCCGCCCGCGGCATGGAGAAGGTGAAGGGCGGAAAGGCCGACGACCAAGAACACGACCACCGGGCGGATCCCGGGCATGGAGCGGTAGCGATCGACGAGCGCGAGGAGCGCCGGGATCTGGAGGATCAGGAATCCCCATCCCGCGCCGGCCGCCCCCCGGACGGCGAGGCGCCCTTGCGCGGGTAGGCCCATCCTTCCCCAGGCGAGCCCCTGATGAAGGGCGACGCTCGAGCAGAACACCAGGAACGTGCTCGCCCACATCCACCCCGGAAGCGCGATGCGAGCGCCGCGGTCCACATCCCGAACGAGGTGACCGCCCCCCCCGGTCCGCGCGAGGGCGAAGAGCACGATCCCCGCGCCGAAGAGCGCCGTCAGCGAAACCACGAAGACCCACATGCCGAGTCTCGCGCGCCCCTCGTTTCGATCCGCCGACATCGCTCCGGCTTCCATCGGGACCTCCTAGCCTCGCTTCGAAGGGACGGAATCCAGGACCACCGTCTCGACGCGCACGGTTCGCGAGGCGATCCGCAAGCGCGCGAGGGCAATCGGAAGCGAGAAGCGGGCCGGACCGATGCTCCCCGGATTCACGTAGAGGACGCCGTCCCGGCTCCTCGTCTCGGGGCGGTGGGTGTGGCCGTGGATGACCACTCCGAAGCCGGCCGCCTTCGGATCGAAGTCGAGGTCTTCGAGGCGGTGGAGGACGTGGATCCAAACGCCGGCAACCTCGGCTTCCGCGGTCGCCGGAAGCCTGGAACGGAGCTCGCCGTGATCGACGTTTCCCCGGACCGAGACGACGGGCGCGATGCACGACAGCCCCTCGAGCACGTCTTCGGAGCCCACGTCTCCGGCGTGGATCAGGAGGTCGACTCCGCGGAGCGCCTCGACCGCCTCGGGCCGCAGGAGCCCGTGGGTGTCGGAGACGACCCCGACGACCGCGGAACGGCTGTGGGCCAGGCCGACCGTCATGAACGCTCCGGGGGAAGTATAGGCCGCGCCCATCGCTCGACCGCAATCCCCGGGGGCCCCATATTCCCGTCATGCCGCGTCTTCGCCTCGCCGCCGTCGCGATTCTCGCCTGCCTGTCGTGCGGGGCGCCCGAGGAGGCCGGGCGCGTCCTCGAACCGTCGCAGGCCCCTCCGCGGGACGCGACCCTGGGAACCCCGAAGGTCGGACCGGGGGCACGTTACAACGCGTGCGAGCGGATCTGGTGTCTCGAGCACGGAGCGAATTTCGCGCTCCCGCATTTCCTGGAGCGGCACGTCGGTTGGATCCTCCACGACGACGCGCTCGGCGACGTGTTCGCACCGCGCCGCCGGACCGGCGGCCCGGAAATGCCAGAGGCCCGCACGGCGATGCTTCGTCTTTGCGGAGCGCACGTCCACCCGTGGATTCTCGAACGGGGAAAAGGACCGGTCCGTCGCGGCGGCTACAGCGCGGCGCTCGGGTACGGGCGGGAGCACTTCTCCGCCTTCGGCACGCGCCTCGAACCGTGCTGCACGAACGGGCTGGGATGGGGCTTCCTCCACGCCTCGACGCCCGCCCAGTTCCGTTTCCACGACGTCGCGCTGTTTCGTGAGGCCCCGGGGATCGGCTGGCAGAATCCTCACCGCCCCGCGTCCGACCGGCGTTGACCCGGTAAAGCCGCGAGCGACGGGAAGGCGAGGAGCGCGCGCTCCCTGAGCCCGACGAGTCGCCCCGACACCGTCCAGTCCCCCTCTCGGCTCCATTGGACGGCGGGAACCTCCGACGGCTCGAGCCCCGCAGCGGCGGCGATCCGCTCCGCCTCGTCCCGGAGCCTGTCGGCGAAGGCGTCGCGTTCGCCGTCGGCGACCCCGCGCGGACATCCCGACGCCGGGATGGCGCGGAAACGCACGACGTCGTCCGATTCGAGGCGAAGCGAGAACCGGACCCGGCAGTCCGCGCCGAGCGATTCCACGTCGGTCCATCCGTGCCCGTCCTCTCTCGGGAGCCCGGGCGAATGGGCCGAGGGGACCGGGGGAGTCTCGCTCTTTGGGTTCGAGAGGAGCCGCTCGATCGCGCTCGAAGCCCGCGATGCGAGCAAACGGTTGCCGACGAAGGCGACGAAGAGGTCCCCGCCCTCGGCGAGCGGGAGGCGGAGCGCCGGAACGGCCTCGCCGAGGTCCAAAGCCCGCGGCGCTCCGGGCACGTCTTCGCTCCACCCCGCTCCCCAACGAAGGACCCGGAACAGGGCGCGCGGCGTCTCGTGGTCCCCCTCGAAACGGATCCGAACGACCTCTTCCCCAGTGGGATTCGAACCCCATTCGATCGTCGCCGGGAGGGTCGCGAGCCAGCCCTCCTCCCGACT
>CAZVOE010000254.1:0-3032 GCA_964628935.1 uncultured Acidobacteriota bacterium | reverse complement strand
ACCGGGAGGCGGGTCGTGACGCAGGGACGCCCCTCTCCGTCCCGATAGAGAGCGGTGGGGCGTCCCCGGCTCACGCCGTCCTCGCCGTCGAAGGTCGTGAACCCCTCGCGCGCGACGCGGTAAACGCCGCCGCCGAGGGAAGCGAGCCAGAGGTCCCCCGCGACGTCCTGTGCGGCGTCGACGATCCACGAGGGGCGCAGTCCTTCCGTCGATCCCCAGAACGTGATCCGGGGTCGGGCGTCGCGCAGATTGGAAACGAGGACGAGTCCGCTCGACACCCCGACGAGCAACCGCCCCTCGCGGTCGAGGGTGAGCGAGGTGATCGGGTCTTCGGGCAATCCGTCCGTGTGCCTCAGGCGCAGGTCGATCGCGCCGCCGCGGGCACGGAACAGTCCGTAGAGCGTGCCGATCCACAGGTCGCCCTCGGGGGTTCGCGCGAGGGCGCGGATGTCCCCGGGGAAGGTCGATTCCGGGATGGCGAGCGCGCCGCGCGAGGCGTCCGGTCCCGCGCGGAGCAGGCCGACGTAGCGGGCGGCGATCCACACGCCTCCTTCCCCATCGTCGGCGAAGTCGCGGATCGGAGGCGCCTCGAACGGACCCTCGAGCGGGACGAGACGCCAGGCGCCCCCGTCGAGGACGAACGCCCCCTCGGCTGCCGCCGCCCAGATCCTCCCCGACGCCGACCGGAACAAGCGCGACACGAAGCGGGGCTCACGGGCCGGATCCGTGGCCGGGACACGTGCGAACCGCGGGCTCCCTTCCGGCGGCTTCGGGTCGAAGCGGTAGACGCCGTCGTGCGTCCCCACCCAGTAGATCCCGGGCTCGCTCTCGAGGAAGGCGCGGACGTGGGAGTTCGCCAGCCCCTCGTCGGCGCCGAAGTTCCGGAAGCTCGTCCCGTCGAAGCGGGAGAGGCCTTCCTCGGTGCAGAACCACAGGAAGCCGAGCGAGTCGGGAACGACGCAGCGCACCGTGTCGCGCGCGAGGCCGTCGACGATCGTGTAGGCGCGCAAGGGGAGCCGCTTCGCCTGCGCGTTCGTGGAGAGAACGAGCGCGGCGAGCGCGAGGAGCCGCGTTCTCACGGGCACACGTGCGCCACCCGCGCGAGATCACGAAGGCCGATCCGCACCCCAACGCAACATGTCCCCCGGCGACGGGTCGCGCCTCGGGAGTCAACGGGGTTCATCTCGTGGCTGCGGACGAGACGGACAGAAAGAACAAACCGCATGTTCGTGTTCCTGATCTCGTATCGTACCGATTCTCCTCCCGGTGCCGAGGTCCATTCAAGCGTGCCGGACGACCGACGCACGAGAGAATCGCCCGGATGGCGTCAGGCTCGATACGGTGGCCGCCGACCCCGGCAGACCCCTTGAATCTACCAGGCACCCTGAGGAAAATCCGGCCCGCTGCGAGAGGGGAAAACCCGACGGGAAGGGAGGAACCCAATGTCGATGAAGTCGGTTCGGTTGGCGACGCGGAGTCGCCCGCGCGGATGCGGGAACGTAATCCTCGCCGCGGCAGTCCTGATCCTCGGATCGTCGGCGTTGCACGCTCAAAGTCCGATCGACACGACGATCTTGTGCCCCCGGTCGAACGGGGCCGGCTCGCTCCAGCCGGGACACGTCCTCTTCAAGGTCGACATCGACACGACCGTTTTTCCCGATGCGATCTGCAACGACGGGACGGGAGCGATCCTGTACGTGCGCCGCGCCAGCACGGCGGCGGACCGGGACAAGTGGCACATCTATCTCCAGGGAGGAGGGGCTTGCAACACGTACGAAGGTTGCAGCGACCGGTGGTGCCACGCGAATCAGAACTTCGGCCGGGACAAGATGACCACGGACCTCTCGCCCGCCGGCGTGGATACCAACGGCCTGTTCTCCCGCGACTCGTCGAACTTCTTTGCGACGTGGAATCACGTCCTCATCTATTACTGCAGCTCGGACACCTGGCTCGGGACGAAGAGCGATCAAGTCCTCTCCGACGACCTCGGGAACTCCTACACGTTGTCTTTCCGGGGGGCGGACATCCTGGATGCCGCCTACCGGACTCTCACCCGGCAGAACGGGATCGTCTACTACACGGACGATCCGGACTCGATGCCCTACATCCCCATGCCCGATCTCCACGACGCCTCGCACATCCTGTTCAGCGGGACTTCCGCGGGAGCCGCGGGGCTGCGCCACTGGGTGGATCAGGTCGTCTCGGACATCCTCCGGGTCGACCTGCAGTCCTGTACCGACCCTCGAAAGAACTGCCGGATCACCAGGATGCGGGCGCTCATGGACGCGAACTTCCAGCCTCCCCACGAAGACCGCGACTGGGCGGCGTCGACCCGGTGCGCCGCGAACCCGAGCTATTGCACCTACGAAGGGGCGTTCCAGAACGACTGGAACGTGATCTTCTCGTCCCTCTACGGGGCGCGCGTGGACGCCTCGTGCCTCGAGTACCACACGACCATCGAGCCCGGGACGGAGTGGAGGTGCGCCGACGCCGACCACGTCCTGCTGAACCACGTCACCACCCCGTACTTCATCCGGCAGGACACGCAGGACGCCGTCCTCGGGGCGAACTATGTGGGCACGAACTTCGGGACCTGGGCGGATTTCGGATCCGAGATCGCGGCGCAGGTCGCCGACCTCGTCAACGTCGACCTCGGCGAGGAGGGAACGGCCATCGCCGGCTTGATCCCGGTCGGTTACTTCGTCCCACAATGTACCCAGCACGAGGCGATCGAGAGCCGGCGCCAGGTCTTCGGTACCGAGATCGCGGACTCGACGGGGACGCTGCACAACCTCCACGACACGCTGGTGAACTGGCTCCGCGGAAACGCACCGAGCACCTTGGCCGAGCCGTTCGACCCGGCGATTCTCGGGAAGTTGCCGGGGTGCCCGTAGCGTGAAGGCTTCGGGAAGCCGTCGCTGGCTCCGAGGGAGCGCCCTCCACGCTCATTGGCTCCCCGCAACCGTTCGAGTCCCCGTGTCGATAGCAAGTAGAAATGTCCGCTTTTCGTAGCGAGTGAGTTGGCCGGTTGC
>CAZVOE010000253.1:0-3090 GCA_964628935.1 uncultured Acidobacteriota bacterium | reverse complement strand
GAGGGAAAGCCGATCTTTCTCTCGATCGGGTACGCGGCCTGTCATTGGTGTCACGTGATGGAGCACGAGTCGTTCGAGAACGAGGCGATCGCCGCGTTCCTGAACGACCGTTTCGTCTCGATCAAGGTGGACCGGGAAGAGAGGCCCGACCTCGACGAGATCTACATGACCGCGGTCCAGGCGATGACGGGTCAGGGAGGCTGGCCGCTGTCCGTCTTCCTCACCCCGGAGCTCGAGCCATTCTTCGGCGGGACGTACTTCCCGCCGGAGGACCGCTTCGGACGCGCCGGATTCCTCACCGTGCTCCGGCGGATCGACGCGGCCTGGCGGGAGCGGCGCGAGGACGTCGTCCGTTCGGCGGCCGAACTCGCGGCGCACCTGCGGTCCCCCGGGGAAGTTCCGTCGGCGTCGGGGCGTGGGGTGGGCGTGTCCGAGATCCTGAGGGCTGCGGCCTCCTTCGCCGGCCGGTTCGACGCGCGCTGGGGGGGCTTCGGCGGGGCCCCGAAGTTCCCCCCGCACGGGGCCCTTGCCCTCCTCCTCCGGGAGGCGGCGCGCACCGGCGAGCCGGCCCCCCTTCGGATGGTCGAGACGACCCTGGAGCGGATGGCGCTCGGAGGGATGTACGACCAGATCGGGGGCGGCTTTTCCCGCTACAGCGTCGACGAGCGCTGGCTCGTTCCGCACTTCGAGAAGATGCTCTACGACCAGGCGCTCCTGGTTCCCGTGTACGTCGACGCGTGGCTTCTGACCCGTCGCCCGCTCTACCGACGCGTGGCGGAGGAGACGCTCGATTTCGTCCGACGCGAGTTGACCGACCCCGGCGGGGGCTTCCGGTCCTCGCTCGACGCGGACAGCGAGGGAGAGGAGGGGAGGTTCTACCTCTGGACCCCCGCGCAGGTGCGGGAGGTGCTCGGCTCCGACGACGGCGATCGGTTCTGCAGGCTCTACGGCATCGACGAGAGCGGGAACTTCGAAGGAAAGAGCATCCCGAACCTCCTCGGCGGGGAGGACGAGGATCGGGTGCGGGCGCTCGCTCCGCTGCGCGCACGTCTGCTCGCCGCGCGCGGGGAGCGGGCACGGCCCGCGCCCGGCGACAAGGTCCTCACCTCCTGGAACGGCCTGATGATCGGGGCCTTCGCGCGGGCCTGGCAGGCCTTCGGACGGAGCGCGGACCTCGAGGCGGCCCGCCGCGCCGCCCGCTTCGTCCTCGCGGAGCTGAGGACCGGGGACGGAAGAGTGCGTGCGACCTGGCGCGCCGGAACCGCGAGGCTCAACGGGTACCTCGACGACTACGTCTTCCTCGCCCGCGGGCTTCTCGACCTGTGGGAGTGCGTCTTCGACCGGGAGACGCTCGAGGCGTCCGCAGGGCTGATGCGTCAGGCGCTCGATCGATTCGGGGACGGCGCCGGCGGGTTCCACTTCACCTCCGACGATCACGAAACCCTGCTCGTCCGGACCCGGAGCGTGCACGAGGGCGCGCTGCCCGCGGGGTCCGGAGTCGCCGCCGAGACCCTCGCGCGCCTCGCGGTCCACACGGGAGACGAGGCGTTCGCATCCGCCGCCGAGGCGACCCTCGTCGCGCTCCGCCCGGAGGTCGAGAGGGCCCCCGCCGCCTTCGCCTCCCTCCTGGCGGCCGCCGACTTCCTCGCCGGGCCGACCCCGGAGATCGTCGTCGCGGGTCCGCGCGGCCTCCCGGAGACGGGAGCCCTCCTGGAATCGGCCCGCCGCACCTATCTCCCGAGTCGGGCGATCGCCTGGACCGACGGAAGCGGCGGCGAGGCCGGCCCTCCCCTCCTCCGCGGGAAGGTCGCGCCGGGAGGCGGCGCGCTCGCCTTCGTGTGCCGCGGCTCCGCGTGCGAGGCCCCCGTCGCCGATCCCGCCGCGCTCGAGGCCCGGCTCAAGACGCTTCGCCGCCGGGGCTGATGCTACGATCCGGCTCCCCGCCGCTCGCGGGGAAAGGAGATCGTCCTGGGCGCCCGTCCCCGCATCGAGTCCTGGGAGCACCTCTCGGAGGAAGACCTCCTCCAGGTCCGGATCTGCGACCTGAGGCTCCGGATCAAGGGAAGCGACCTCGCCCCGCGGGTGGCCCAACTCCACGAGGAGCTCCAGGAAAAGGGCCTCCCCTTGATTCCGCACTGCTACCTCTCCGACGAGTGGCAGAGCCCGGACGGCGAGGCGGCGATCGGGATCCCCTTCTATCTCGCCCACCCGCGCCTGAAGGCGCTCGAGTTCCGGATGATGTTCGAGGTCGAGGGGGGAACGCCGACGTGGTGCATGAAGCTCCTCCGCCACGAGGCCGGGCACGCCTACGACCACGCGTACCACCTGAGCCGCAGGGAGGACTGGCGGCGGATCTTCGGGAACCCTCGAGCGCGTTACAGCCCCTATTTCTACCAGGTCGATCCGGAGAGCAAGCACCACGTCCGCAACGTTCCCGACAACTACGCCCAGTGCCATCCGGTCGAGGATTTCGCCGAGACGTTCGCGGTGTGGCTCGCCCCGAACTCCCAGTGGAAGACGCGGTACGAGGGATGGCCGGCGACGCGGAAACTCCGCTACGTCGACCGTCTCATGAAGGAGATCGCGAAGCGCCGCCCGCCGAGACGCAAGCCCGTCCTCCACGCCGAGGCGCGCACGATGCAGTCGACGCTCAAGAGCTACTACGAGCGGAAGTTCCGCCTCTACCAGCTCGGGGACCTCTCCTTCGCCTCGCACCAGCTGCGGGGCATTTTCCGCCCGTCCCGTTCCGCGTCCCCCGCGCGCCCCGCGTCCGCGCTGATCCGCCGCTACAAGCGTCGCCTCGTGGATTCCATCGCGGAGTGGTCCGGGGAGCGGCCGAGCCAGGTCGAGAACGTCGTCGCCGCGCTCGCGAGGCGCTGCGACGAGTCCCGTCTCGTCGTCCGCGATCCCGTCGACGAGACCCTCCTCCGTCTTTCGAGCTTCGTCACCACGCTGGTCGTGAACCGCCAGCGCGGGTACAGCTACAAGCCATCGCGCCCATGAGCCGCCGCCGCAAGCGCAGCCTCAAGATCCTCGTCCTCTTCGAGGTCCACGAGCCCCCCGCCGGCGACGTCGAGTACCGGCGGAGGA
>CAZVOE010000252.1:0-3093 GCA_964628935.1 uncultured Acidobacteriota bacterium | reverse complement strand
GCTCCAGGATGACCGCGGCGGTCGACGAGTCGACCGCGCGCCGCAGCCCGTCGAGATCGCCGGGCGCGCCGAACGCGACGTCGCAGGGGCGGCGGGGGAAGCCGGCCAGGTACGGGCCGCCGGGGAACGTCGTGTGAGAGCGGAGCGGGAGCCAGACGAGACCGACGAAGGTGAGCGCGGCGACGGAGCCGACCGCGACGCGTCCCCGCGGCGAGGTCCCGAGGCGGATCGCGCCGAGACCGAGGAGGGCGAAGACGACGGGAAAGACGATTCCGAGCGGGCGGTACTCGAAGTGGTCCCCGCCGATCGACGCGAGGTAGAGCAGGTAGGGAACGAGGACGGCGAGCGCGAGGGTCCGGAGGCGGCCGCGAACGGCGAGCGCGAGCGGCGCCCAGATCCAGGCGCCGTGCTCGATCGCGAAGGCGGCGAGGTAGTCCCGCCCGGCATCCCACCACGTCCTCCCCCCGACCTTCGCCCAGAAGGTGTTCGGGAGCCACTCCCCGTAGTAGGCGACGCGAAAGCCGAACTGGAGAGCGACCGGCACGAGGAACCCGGCGGCCCGCACGAGCCCCACGCGGCGCTCCAGCAAGACGGCCGTCCCGAGGGCCGCGCCTCCGATCAGGATCCCCTCCGGCCGCGTGAGCGCCGCGAGCCCGAAGAGAAGGCCGGAGAGGGGGAGGGTCGCCGCCCCGCCCGGTTCGGTCTCGTCGACGAGACGGAGAAGGCCGGCGACCGCGAGCAGTTCGAAGAGCCGGGTTTCGAGCCCGCTCGTCGACCAGACCGCCACGCTCCGGGTCGCCGCGAGGGCGAAGAGCGGGAGGGCGACGATCCAGGCGGGGGTCCCGCCCGGTGCGCGCCGCACGAGGAACGACGCGACGACCCCGAAGAGGGCGACCGTCGCCGCGATCGAGAGGAGGTGCGACGCCCGCTCCAGCTCGGCGCCGAGGAGGCGCGCTCCGGCGAGGAGGAGCACCCAGAGGAAGTTCGTGTACCCCTCGACCCGCTCTCCTCCCGGGTTGAAGACGAGGCCGTGGCCGTCGGCGAGGTTCCTCGCGTAGCGGAACGAGATGAACGCGTCGTCGGTCGTGAACGCGTAGTGCCTTGCGTGGGCCAGGAGGGCCAGCAAGGCGATCGAGAGCCACAGGGCGAGGCGGGTGCGGGTCGGGAGCGGCACCCGCCCAGTCTACGCAACGTGGCCGCGAGATGGCTGGGGCCGGACGCCGGCCGAAACCCGACCCGGGCGCCGAGCCGTGGGTTGTTCGGGGAAGCGCGCGGTCCCTATATTCCCGCCGTGGGCTTCTGGAAGTCCGTTCCCGGCACCGTCCTCGCCGTTCTTCTGGCCGGCCTCTCGACCGCCATCGGAGCGACGGGCTGGCAAGTTTGGCAGGTCGTCCGTCCGCACCGGGCGCCGGCGGCCGCGGCGAACCTCGCGACCGAGCTCGCCGGCGCCGAAACCGTTCGTTTTCCCGCCTCCGACGGGACCGAAATCTCCGCGTGGTACCTCGCCGGGGAGGCTCGAGCGCCGGCGGTGATCCTGGCGCCCGACGACCGACAGGGAAAGGCGGCCCTGCTCGACCTGGCGATCGTCCTCCAGCAGGCGGGGTTCCACGCCCTCGTCCTCGACCTCCGGGCCCACGGGGAGAGCGGCGGAACCGTCGCGACCCTCGGGGTGGCCGAAAAGCGCGACGTGCTCGGCGCCGTGGACTGGCTGTCCCGGCGGGAGGGGATCGCGAAGGGCCGCGTCGGGGCGTTCGGGGTCGGTGCGGGGGCCCACGCGATCGTCCTCGCCGCGGCCGACCGCAGGAACCTCGGCGCCCTCGTCCTCGACGGGCTTTACCCCGACGCCGGCTGGGCGCTCGAAGCGAGGGTCTTCGAGGGTTGGGAGTTCGGCCGGGACCGATTCGGCTTCG
The DNA here is from genome assembly GCA_964628935.1 of uncultured Acidobacteriota bacterium. GTDB lineage: Bacteria > Acidobacteriota > Polarisedimenticolia > Polarisedimenticolales > DASRJG01 > CAYLHQ01. The sequence continues at coordinate 1,183 of CAZVOE010000252.1, read as the reverse complement.
TCGCGCGTGGATGGTACCGGATCCTGACCGGGACCGGGGCGAGAGAGGAAGACGCGACGAGCGCCCTCGCATCCCTCCGGGGACGGGACGTCCTGCTTCTCACGCCGGAGGAGGAGCCCGACCTCGCGCGGTGGGCCCGCGAGATCTACGAGGCCCTCCCGCAGGACCGCCGCTCGGAGGGGAATCTCGTCCTGAGGGAGTCGACGCTCGCGAGCGGCCTTCACGGCGAGGCGAGGAACGAGTTGAACCGCTACGTCGAGTCGTTCTTCTCGACCCGCCTCCGCGCCGGCTGATCGGCAGCGCTCCGCGGCTGCTACCCTTTGCGGATGATCCGTCGTTCCGGGGCGGCCGCCGAGACCCTCGAGGCGCACCTTTCCGAAGCGCGCAAGCGCATCGACGCGGCGCTCGCGGCGGGGCTCGCCCCCGCAGGAGAGCCCCCCGAGGTCCTCCACGAGGCGGTCCGTTACACGCTCCTGCTTCCCGGCAAGCGCCTCCGGGCGGTGCTCGTCCTCGACGCGTGCGCCCTCCTTCGCGGCGATCCGGAGCGGGCGCTCGTTCTCGCCTGCGCCGTCGAGCAAGTCCACGCGGCGTCGCTGATCCTCGACGACCTCCCGTCGATGGACGACGCGACCGTCCGGCGGGGGAAGCCGACCCTCCACCGGCAATTCGGCGAGGCGAACGCGATCCTCGCGTCGGTCGCGCTCCTCAACGGAGCGTTCGGCGCGATCGCGACCGCGCCGAAGCTCCGCGAGGGCGAGCGGGTCCGCGCCGCCGCGATCCTCGCCGAGGCGGTCGGGGCGCGGGGGCTGATCGGAGGACAGGTCGCCGACCTCGCGGCGACGGGGAGGCGGATCGACCTCGACGCGCTCGAGTACATCCACAGCCACAAGACCGGCGCCCTCTTCATCGCCGCCGCCGAGCTCGGCGCCCTCGCCGCGAAGGGGAGGGAGCGCGACGTCGAAGCGCTCCGCCGCTACGCGAAGAACCTCGGGCTCGCCTTCCAGATCACCGACGACCTCCTCGACTACAGCGGCGACCCGTCGAAGACCGGAAAGGACGCGGGGCTCGACCGCGACCGGACGACGTTCGTGAACCTCTCGGGGATCGACGGCGCGCGCCGCCTCGTCGACGATCTGATCGACGCCTCCCTCGAGGCGCTTCGCCCCTTCGGGAGGCGCGCGGC
>CAZVOE010000251.1:0-3099 GCA_964628935.1 uncultured Acidobacteriota bacterium | reverse complement strand
CGGGCAAGCTCCTCGAGGCGCGTCCCGGTCGCTTTCTGGCGCTCCGCCTCGACGACGGCGAGCACCTGACGCGCCGCGAGGCGGGTCCCCGAACCGGCTTCCCCTTCTCCCCCGCCGGCGACGGCGAACGCCGCATGGCGCGTCAAGAGCGCCGCCGCGAGCGGGCCCAACGTCGGGTCCTCCTCGGCGCGATGGACGATCGGTCCGGGGGTGTCGGGGATCTCCTCCCACAGGCGGGTCGCCGCCGCGGCCGTACGCTCGCGCGCGACGTCACGGGGCACGATCGTGATCGCGGATTCGGGACACTCCGCGGCGCAGGTCCCGCACCCGCGGCACGACCGGGGGTCGAACGCGACCAGGAGCGCGCCCAGGCCGGGGGCGACGACGAGCGGAACCTCGTCGAGGCGCGAGACGACGCGCTCGAAGGCGGCGCCGAGCGCCTCCCGCTCCGCGGGATTGGAAAGGCCCTTTTCCGCGAAGGCCGCCCACGCCTCGCGGAAGACCGCCGGGTCGAGCCGACGCGCCCCCGACGCCTCGAAGCGCGTCTCGGCGCGTTGCGCGACCGGCTTGAATGTGCGGCCGAGCCTCCCGATCGCCGCGGCCTCGGATTCGCTCTCGGCCGCCGCGAAACGAGAGGCCGCCTCGAGGAGATCGACGGTCCCCGCGGCGACGGCCGGAATCGCGGCGTCGGGACAGACCGTCCAGCAGCGACCGCACGCGGTGCAGCGCTCGGGATCCAGCACGGGAATCGTCTCGGGGACGGGGGTCGAGGGAAGAAACGCGGCGGTGAAGGGAGGAATGGCCCCGAGGGCGAGGTAGGGATCGGGCGCGGCCGCCATCGGATCGCGCCGGAGGAGCGGTTCGGCGTTCTCCCCCCAAAAGCGAGCGACGTTGTCGTAGGTCGAGCCGAGTGTTCCGAACCGCCGCACCGCGAGGGGGGGCATCCCTTCGACGAACGGAACCGCCGGAGGCGCGGAACGTCCCGCCGCGGGCGCGACGGCCGCCGCCCACGCGGGAACGTCGCGGCGGAGCCGTTGGAGGAGGGCCTCCCGCCGCGGGGAGAGGGAGACCGAACCGGTGACTTCGACCGGCTGCGCCTCCCGGACCCTCGGCATCTCGATCGAGGCGACGTCGCGCCCGCACGCGCCCGCGAAGGCGGCCCGCGCGGAGTCGAGGAGAGGGGCCCGGTCGGCGTCGAAGAACAGTCGTCTTCCCGCTTCCTCCGAAGCGCGGAGATCCTCGGGAATCGCCGCCCCGAGGAGAACGGGTCGATCGGGGTCGAACCAGCGCGGAACGCGGCGCCGCGCCTCGTCGAAGAGGATTCTCTGCGCCGCGGTCGGCGGCTCGACGAGGTCGGCGGGCGAGCCGAGATACTCGCGGATGAGCCCCTCCGGCGGGAGGCGCCAGTCACCCCTCGCCGCCGCGACCTCGGGCTCGATCACGATGATTCCCGGCGTCAGCGACGACTCGGCCAGCCTTCGGACGACGAGCGCGAGGTCGAACGCTTCCGCCGCGGCCCGCACGACCGCGAGCGGGACCCCCGCGACTCCGAGCGCTTCGGCGCCTTCCTCGCTCCTCACGACCGCGAAGACGACGATCGGGACCTTCTTGTCCGCGAGGCCGCGGACCCGGGTCGAGAGGCCGGCCGAGTGGGGCACGAAGACCGACACCCTTCGCCCGGCGAGGGCCATTCCCCCGCCGAGGACGACCGTGTCGGCGACGCTCCCCCCGCGCCGCATCGAGACGCGGTCCCCGAAGGCGTTCCGGGTTCCGCGGGGAAGCTTCCCGATGCCGGGGCCGGTGCAGATCGCTTCCGATCCGAGCGACTCCGCGCGGATCAGCGCCTCGAGGAGGGACCCCTCGACCGTCTCCCCCGCGACCCCCCGCCAGGGGGGATCGGGTTCCCGTCCCCCTCCGGTCAGGCGGACGAAGAACGAGCGCAAGGACGGGCGTTCAGACACGGGCCGCTCCTCGCGTTGCCTGCGCCGCCTCGAACTGGTTCCCCTCGACCCAGCGGATCGCGCCGGTCGGGCAGCGCCACGTGCACGATTCCGGGGCCGCACCCGGGACGAGGACCTGGGGCAGCCCGTCGCGCATCTCGATCACGCCGCTCGGCGCGTCCTGCGCGCACCGGCCGCAGGCGTCGCAGGCGACGAGGCAGAGGCTTCGCGCGAGCTCTCCGACGAGCGGGGAACGGCACTGCACGACAACGCGGTGGGAGATCGGCTCGAGCGTGAACAGGTCGAGCGGACAGACCTCCACACAGTCGCCGCACGCCGTGCACCTGGCGACGTCGACGACGGGGAGCCCCTCGTCGTTCATCCGGATCGCGCCGAAGCCGCAGGCCCGCTCGCAGTCCCCGAGGCCGAGGCACCCCCAGGGACAGGCCCGTCCCCCCCCGTTGATCAGGACGGCGGCCCGGCAGGAATCGGTGCCGCGGTACTCCGCGATCCGCCGGACGGACGACCTGCCTCCCGCGCAGTGCAAGCGCGCGACGCGCTTTTCTTCGAACCCGGCGTCGACTCCCAGAAAGGACGCGATCGCCATCACCCCGTCGGGAGAGGACACCGTGCACTTGCCCGGCACGGCTTTTCCCTCGATCAGTCGCTCCGCGAAGGCGCGGCATCCCGGCTGGCCGCACGCCCCGCAGTTCGAGCCGGGGAGCATCGCCTCCACCCGGTCGATCCGGGGGTCCTCTTCCACCTTCAAGTACCGATTGGCGATGGCGAGCACGACGCCGAAGAAGGCCGAAAGGCCCGCCATCGTCAATACGGCGCTCGCGACCGGTCCCATCCGATCACCGGAACCGGAGGGCGCGCGCCCTCAGATCGTCGGTTACCGACGGATCGCCGGCGGGCGGCGCACCGACGTGGATGCAGCGCGCCGGACATTTTTCCGCGGCCTTGACCAGTTCTTCGAACGTCCCCGCCGAGCGGTCGGCGATCTCGGCCTGCTTGTTCGCGTTGTAGCGGAACATCCGCCCGTTGAGGTTCGTGCACTCGTTGCAGGTCGTGCAGAGTCCTGAATCGATCCAAGGCTCGTCGAGGAACGCCTCTTCATCTTCGACCGGCGGCAGGGCGGTGGGAGGCGGGGCGGGAG
>CAZVOE010000250.1:0-3162 GCA_964628935.1 uncultured Acidobacteriota bacterium | reverse complement strand
GGAGCGCGTCCGCTATCTCTCCTACCGGGTCGCGGGCTGGTTCGACGCCGGTCCGGGGGGGGTGGGGCGCCTCCTCATCTCGCGCGCGGGAGAGGAGCCGACGCTACGATCCTTCGAGAACTACGTGCGCGCCGCGGTCGCCTGGCAGGCGGCGAGCCTCGGGGGGGCGCTCGTCCACGCCGCGAGCGCGGTCCGGGACGGAAAGGGGTACCTCTTCTTCGGGGAGTCGGGGGCGGGGAAGTCCACCTTCGCCGCGGTGAACCGACGGGGGACGATCCTGAGCGACGACCTCTCGCTCGTTCTCCCGGGAGCGGAAGGGCGGCCCGAGCTTCTCGCGAGCCCCTTCCGGGGGACGTACGAGGGGGGGGCGCCGGTCCGGGGGCGCTTCCCGCTCGCGGCCGCCTTTCGCCTCGTGAAGGGGGAGCGCGCAGAGGTGGTCTCCGTCCCGCGCGTCGTCGCGTTCGGGCAACTCGTCGGGAACCTCGCCTTCCTCGCGGAGGCGTTCGACCGGCGCCCCGACCTTTTCGCTTCGGTCGAGCGCGCCTTCGCCGCCGTGCCGCTGCGCCGTCTGCGCTTCCGCAAGGACGACTCGTACTGGGACGCGATCGAGGAGGCGGGGCTGTGACGATCCTCGATCTCGGGGGAACCGCCGCTGCGATCCGCGGGCTCCCGGCCGCGATGGAGGCGGCCCTCCGCTCCGAGTGGCGTCCCTGGGTCCTCCGCGAAGGAGAGCCCGTGCTCGTCGTCGACGTCCGCGTCGAGCCGCCTCGCGAGGACGGCCGCCCCTTCTCGGCGAAGCGGATGGCGGCGAACTTCGAGGACGGACTCGCGCGGTACGTGATGGAGGAGGGAACCGCGACCGTTCCGCCGTCGGGTCCGGCCGCGATCCACGTCGCCTCGTGCGGCGCGAACAAGCAGCTGTACGCCCTTCTCACGCTCCTCGGAGCCGCCTTCGCCTGGCGCGCCCCGTCGCACCGCGCGCTCGTCCTCCACGCCGCCGGGATCGTCCTCGACGGCCGCGCGTTCGTTCTCGCGGGGGCCGAGGGGGCGGGGAAGACGACCTTCGCGCGGGTCGCCGCGGAGTCGGGGGCGGCGGTGCTCGGCGACGACCTCGTCGTCGTGCGCGCGGCGGACGGGGGGGTCGAGGCGGTCGGATCTCCGCTGCGCTCGAAGCCGTGGAACACGACGGGTCGCGGCGCGTGGCCGGTCGCGGCGCTCCTGCTCCCGGAGCACGGGACGCCCCCCGCGCTCCGTCCGGCGCCGGCGATGGCCGCCCGAGCGAGGGTCGTCGCGAGCCTCCCGTTCGTCGCCGAGGCGATCGATCGATGCCCCGGCCTTGACTCGGTCCTCGACGCCGTCGTCGGCGCTCCCGCGCGCCTGCTCCGCTTCGCTCCCGACCCGGGATTCCTCCCCCTCCTCCGGGGGTTCGCGCCGTGAGTTCCTCCGGACTCGTCGAGAAGCTCCGGGACCTGCCCGACCGCCCCGGCGTCTACCTCCACCGGAGCGCCTCCGGCGAGATCCTCTACGTCGGGAAGGCGAAATCGCTCCGGAGTCGGGTGCGCTCCTACTTCCAGCCGGGGGCGCAGCACCCGCCGCGCACCGCGAGGCTCGTCCGCGAGATCGCCGATTTCGAGACGATCGTCACCGATACCGAGATGGAGGCGCTGATCCTCGAGGCGAACCTGATCAAGAAGGAGCGGCCGAGGTACAACGTCGTCCTGCGCGACGACAAGAACTTCCCCTACCTCAAGATCTCCGTAAAGGACGAGTTCCCGCGCGTCTCCCTCGTCCGCATGGCTCGCCTCGACGGGAACCTGTACTTCGGCCCGTTCCTCCCGGCCTCGGTCGCGCGGCGCTCGCTGAAGATGATCCCCCGCTTCTTCCAGGTCGCGACCTGCAACGAGATCTTCGACGGGAAACGACGCCCCTGCCTCTACTGGCACCTCGACCAGTGCCTCGCTCCTTGCGCGGGGAAGACGACGCGCGAGGAGTACCGCGCCGCCGTCGACGACGCGCGACTGTTCCTCGAGGGACGTCACAAGGAACTCGAGCGGTCGCTCCGGGCCCGGATGAAGGACGCGAGCGACCGCCAGGCGTACGAGCGCGCGGCGCGCTACCGCGACACGCTGCGCACGGTGGAGCGCCTGTCGGTTCGGCAGCACATCGCGTCGGTCGGCCTCGAGGACCAGGACTACCTCGCCCACCACGTCGAGGGAGGGCAGGTCGCACTCCAGATCTTCCAGATGCGGCGCGGGAAGATCTCTTCCCGCCGCGAGTTCACCTTCGACGAGGTGGAGTTCGACCCGGAGTCGTTCTACGCGGCCGCCCTGATGCAGTACTACGCCGACGCCGCGCCCCCCCGCGAGGTGTACCTTCCGGCCCTCCCGCGCGACGCGGATCTCGTGGGACGATGGCTCTCCGAGCGCCGCGGAGGAAAAGTCGCCCTCAAGGTTCCCGAGCGAGGCGTGATGAAGCGCTTTCTCGATCTCGTCGCGAAGAACGCCTCGCTCGCCTTCGAGTCGCGCTTCCGGAGCGGGCACAGCCACGGGGTGGAGGCCCTGGAAGCGCTCGCCGAGACGCTCGGACTGGACGAGCCCCCCTTCCGGATCGAATGTTTCGACGTCTCGAACCTGCAGGGGAGCGACACCGTGGCGTCGTTGGTCGTGTGGGAGGGGGGGAGGCCGAAGAAGTCGGACTACCGTTCCTTCCACGTGCGCACGGTCCGGGGTCCGGACGACTTCGCGGCCATCGCGGAGGTCGTCACCCGGCGCTACCGGCGCGTCCTCGCCGAGGGGCGGCGCCTCCCCGATCTCGTCCTGATCGACGGCGGGGCGGGGCAAGTGGGGACGGCGGTCCGCGCCCTCGCCGCGGAGGGTCTCCCGACCCTGCCGATGATCGGGCTCGCGAAACGGGAGGAGGAGATCGTCCTCGCGACGGGAGGAGAGCCGATCCGCCTCGATCGTTCCCACCCCGCCCTCCGTCTCCTGCAGCGCGTGCGCGACGAGGCGCATCGCTTCGCGGTCACGCGGCACCGAACGAAGCGGTCGCGGCGGACCCTGCGATCGAGCCTCCTCGATCTTCCGGGAATCGGACCGGCCACGGCGCGCAAGCTGCTCCGCGCGTTCGGGAGCGCGAACGCCGCTCGCAGCGCGCCGAAGGACG
>CAZVOE010000249.1:0-3333 GCA_964628935.1 uncultured Acidobacteriota bacterium | reverse complement strand
AGCGCGCGGCAGGTCGAACGTCGTCATGCTAACCCTCGGCACCGGCGTCGGGGGGCGGCGGAGTGTCCTTCCGCGCCGCTGGCTCCGGGCGGCCGAGGTGGTTCTCCAGAATCCTCCCGTAGTAGTGGTTCGGGAAGCGGCTCAGGATCTCGGCGAAGACCGTCCGCCGCGCTTCTTCGCGGCGCCCCTTCGCTTCGAGCCGCCGCCCCGACCAGTACAGCGCCGCCGCACGCACCCCCGGCGGCATGTCCTCCCGGGCGAGGATGCGCTCGAGCGCCTCGTCGGCTTCGCGCCAGCGCTTCAGGTCCCATGCCGCCCAAAATTCCCGGAGCAGGGCGGTGGGGTCGGCCCGGTCACCCGCGGCGATCCGGTACCTCCGGTATCTCGCGAGCGTCGTGGCCGACGGAGCCCCTTCGCCCGCGCCCGCGAGATCCCGCAGCGCCCGCAGCTTCCACTCCGAGGCGCCGGGGCGCCGCGCGAGCGACTCGAGGGCGGTGCGCCAGGCGCTCACCCTCCCGCGCGAAAGGTCGAGCCGGGCGAGCAGGTAGGCACCGCCGTCCCGAACCTCCGCCGAGCCTTCGCGAGCGCGCATCGCCGGGGCCCGCGCCTCCGCATCCCTCCCGAGCCGCCACAGCGCGTACGCCTCCTCGAGCGCCCCTTCGGGGGAGAGGAAGGAGGCGCCGGGGGACCGCGCCGCGCGAAGCAGGCGAAGCGCAGGGCCCGGTCTTCCCTCTTCGGTCCAGCGTCGCGCGGTCCCGAGGAGCCGCGGGCCGTCCGCGGCCTCGAAACGGCCGGCCGGGTCGGGGACGAGATCGAGGAGGGATTCGAGGGCCCGCTCGGCGGAGACCGGATCCTCCGAGTCGAAAACGATCCGGACGAGGCGGGCCCGGGCATCTTCGGTCCGCCCGTGTTCCCCAGCCAATCGCGCCGCCTCGAGACGCAGCGGCCACGACGGGCTCGTCCCGAGGAGGTCGATCGCCTCCTCGAGGCGTCCACGCTCCTCGAGCGCCCGCGCCGCGAGACGCAACGATTCGTCCGCGCCGGGAAAACCGGGTGCCGACGCAGACCGCGCCGCTCGCTCCGCCTCGTCGAACCGTCCCTCCGCCAGCAGGATCCTCGCCCGGAGGAGGCCGGCATGCGAAGCGAGGGGAGCGTCGTCCGGAAGCGGGCGGGGCAGGAATCGCGCGGCGTCCGCGCTCCGACCGCCGTCGAGGAGACGCCGGGCGGAAAGAACGCGGTACCGGTCTTCCCAGAAGGGAGCGCGCACGCGGCGGAGCGCGGAGCGCATGGCCCTCGCGCCGCCGTCGAGGTCGCCCGCCTCGAGGCGCGACCGGGCTCGCTCAAACGCCGGCGGAGGCTCCGTGACGTCGTCCCACCGGACCGGCCGCAGCAGCCACCACGCGAGGGCGAGGCACGCGACCGCCGCCGTCGCCCCGACGGGGACCCCGACTCTCCGAAGCGAGGACATCGCGGTCGCGCGGGCGCTCAGCGACGGGGAAGGAGCGACGAATCGCCCCCTGCCAGGACCTGGAGGTAGGCGTCGTCGAGGATCCGGAGCCCGTCGACGCCGAGGTCGGGAAAGCGCCGCGCGAAGGTCGCCCGACCCTGCTCGATCGGCTCGGCGAGACGGGTCGCGAGGTCGCCGTGCTTGCGTCCCAAAAGCACGCTCTCCTCGTTGTAGAGACGGATCTCGGTGGCGACGAGGCGGGCGAAACGCCGAGCCCCCTCGAGCGCCGGATCCGTGGCCGCGGCGGGTTCGACCGGCTCGAGAGCGGCGGCTTCGGCAGGGGAAGGCGCGCCTCGCGGCGGTTCGGGGGGCCGCACCGGCGCAGCGGGCGCCTCAGCGCTCGAGCTCGTCTCGGGCGATCGGGTTTGAGCGGGGACGCGCAGCCGCCTCCATGCGAGGTCGAGTTCGAGCCGGAGACGGGCGACGTGTCCGAGGATGCGAAGGATGGCTGGCCGCCAGGGTTCCTCGTCGGCGCGACGTTCCGCGACGGCGAGCGCGACGGGGCGTTCACCGATCCGGAGCACCAACGCGGCCGCCTCGGCGGCATCGCCTCCCCCGAGGTCCCCGAGGGCGGCGGTGCCGCGGACGCTCGCGAACCCGCCGGGCTCGGCGAGGACCGACTCGACCCACGGATGGGCGGCGTCGATGCTCACCGCCCGGATTCGTGCGGTCGGGACCGGGGGGTACCCGACGGACCCCCAGCCTTTCCACGTCCCGCTCCGAGCGAGGAGGAGGGCGGCCCGAGGCGCCGCCGCTCGAGTCCCCTCGAGAAGGGCGCGAAAGATCTCCGCCGGGGCGGTCGCCCCGGCGATGTCGGCGAGGGAGCGTTCGAGGGTGTCGAGTCCTTCGGTGGAGTCGTTCATGAATCGGATTGTGCACCCGGACGGCCGCGAAGGCGAGGGTCCGAGAGGATCGGGGCGAACTCCTCGAACTGCGTGAGGAGCGGGCGGAGACCGGAGTCGCACGCGAGGGCGCGCTCGAGCTCGACGGTTGCGCGGTCGGGGTCTCCCAAGCGCATGAGCGCGGCGGCCAGGTGCACACGGTACGTGGAGTGCTGCGGTTCGAGCGCGACGGCCCGCCCGTACGCCTCGGTCGCGGCCGCGGCGTCCCCGCGGGCCTCGAAGAGGATCGCGAGGTTGTGCCAGGCGGGGTGGAAGTCGGGGGAAAGCGCGATCGCGCGTCCGTAGCTGTCCTCCGCACCGCCGAGATCGCCCATTTGCTGGAGGGCGTTCCCGAGGTTGTTCCAGACGTCCGGGTCGCGGTCGAAGCGGAGGAGGGCGTTCCGGAATCCGCGCACGGCCTCCTCGAGAAGGCCGAAGTCGAGGCACGCGTTCGCGAGGTTGTACCAGACCTCGTAATCGTCGGGATCGAGCTCGGCCGTGCGCCGGTATGCCTCGACCGCTCCGGCGAGGTCGCCCCGCCTCGAACAGGCGAAGCCGAGATTGAACCAGACCTCGTGCGCGTCCGGCCGGATTTCGAGCGCCCGCCGGTAGGCGTGGAGCGCGCCCTCGAGGTCGTCGCCTTCGAGGCACGCGTTTCCGAGGTTGAACCAGCACGCGTGGAGATCCGGGCGGACCTGGAGAGCCCTCCGGTAACACTCGACCCCCTCCGCCGCGCGACCGGCGCGGAAAAGAACGTTCCCGAGGTCGTTCCAGGCACCGTGGTCGTCCGGGGAGAGGGCGAGGCCGCGGCGGAACGCCGCCTCTGCCTCTTCGAGACGACCGCGCCGGTCCTCGATGTTCCCGAGATGGTGCCAGGCTTCCCCGAGTTGCGGATCGAGATCGATCGCGCGCCGCCACGCGGCGAGGGCGCCATCGAGGTCCCCC
>CAZVOE010000248.1:0-3359 GCA_964628935.1 uncultured Acidobacteriota bacterium | reverse complement strand
TCATGACCGCGGTCGCGACGCAGTGGTGGTCCGACGTCAAGCGCCGGGACGACGAAGCGGAGATGATCTTCCGGGCGCGAGAAATCGTGCGCGGGATCCTCGCCTACCGGAAAGACCGGGGCGCGCTTCCGACCGACCTCAAGCAGCTCCTGGAGCCGGGAAACAAGGGGCAGTACTTCCTCCGGAGGGAGTACAACGACCCCCTCGTCAAGGACGGCAAGTGGGGCCTCCTCTTCGCGGGGCCCGCCGGAAACGTCTTCGACCCGAACTCCTCGACGCCGATCGACCCCGGACAGCTCCCCATGGGGGAGACGCCGGCGCAGGACAACCCGGGCGGGCTCGGGACCCTTTCCCGGAGCGCCGGGGGGGGCCAGGAGGTCGGCGGCCTCCCGATCGTCGGCGTGAAGTCGCTCTGCAAGGACGAGCCCTTCCGGATCCTCGACGAGAAGACGAAGTACGCGGACTGGCAGTTCCACATCTTCCAGTTCGAGGGGGCCGCCGGCCAGCCGGGAGCGCCCGGCCAGCCCGGACGGCCCGCGAGGCCCGGCGGGGGTCGGCCCGCCTCCCCCGGAGGGGTGCGGCCGGGCGGCGGCGTTCCGGGGGGCGGGAACTGACGCGGGGCGAACCGGAGCGGGTGCTATACTCGCGCTCCTTCGTACCCCGGCTGCTTCCCGACGATGCTTCGAACGCACGACCGAACACGGATCCGGAAGGACCGTCTCGCCAACGGCATCACGGTGCTCACCGAGCGCATCCCCCACGTGCGTTCCGTCTCGCTCGGCGTGTGGCTCCGTTCCGGAAGTCGGCACGAGCCGGCCCCGATCAACGGAATCTCCCACTTCATCGAGCACCTCCTCTTCAAGGGCACGGCCACGCGAACCGCGAAGGACATCGCTCTCGCCGTCGACTCGATCGGAGGGCAGATCGACGCCTTCACGACGAAGGAGTACACCTGCTTCTACGCGAAGGTCCTCGACACCCATCTCGCCGACGCGGTGGAGCTCCTCGCGGACATCGTGCGGAGCCCGAAGTTCGACGCGGAGGAAATGGAGCGCGAGCGCGGGGTGATCCTCGAGGAAATCCGCATGGTCGAGGACAGCCCCGAGGAGCTCGTCCACGACCTCTTCGCGGAGCGGTTCTACGCCGGTCACCCCCTCGGGCGGCCAATCCAGGGGACGGTGCGGACCGTCTCCTCCCTGACCCGGGCGCGCGTGTCCCGGTACTTCCGCCGGGCCTACCTTCCGGCGAACATGCTGGTCGTCGCCGCGGGCAATGTCCACCACCGCCGCCTCCTCCGCCTCCTCGACGGCAGGCTCGGGGCGATTCCGCGCGGGGGGCACGGGATCGGGATCGGGCGGCCCGCTGCGGGCCGTCCGGCGCTCGTGAAGCGCGAAAAGCGGGACCTCGAGCAGGTGCACCTCCTGATGGGGTGGAACGCGTTTCCCGAGCGCCGGCGCGACCGTTACCCCCTTTACGTCCTCAACACGATCCTCGGCGGGGCGATGTCGTCCCGCCTGTTCCAGAAGATCCGAGAGGAGCGGGGTCTCGCGTACAGTGTTTACTCGGCCCTCCACGCCTTCCACGACACGGGTGCCCTTCTCGTGTACGCCGCGACGAGCCCCGAACGAGGGGACCAGGTGATCGATCTCGTCGGTTCGGAGCTTCGCGAACTCGCCGAGCGCGGCCCGGATCCGCGGGAGGTCGAGGTGGCCCGGGAGCACCTCAAGGGGAGCGTGATGCTCTCTCTCGAATCGACCTCCGCGCGGATGTCCCACCTCGCCCGGCAGGAGATCTACGAGCGCCGCCAGTACGGTCTCGAGGAGGTCCTCCGCGGGATCGACCTCGTCACGCCGGCTCACGTGCACGGGGCGGCCCGGAAGATCCTCGCGAGAGGGCGGGGGGCGCTCGCCGCGGTGGGACGGGTGCGCGCGCTCCGGAGGGCCGGAAGGGGGCTCGTTCCTTGAGCGGCGCAGACCCCGTCCGCGTCCGCGTCCTGCGGGTCGGCGGCGGGAGGGCGGCGCCTCTCCCGGAGCGGGCGACGGCCCACGCGGCCGGGTTCGACCTGAGGGCCGACCTTCCGGAGGCGCTCATCGTCCCTCCGGGGGGGAGGGCCGCGGTTCCGACCGGCCTCGCGCTCGAGATCCCGGAGGGGTACGAGGGGCAGGTCCGGCCGAGGAGCGGGCTCGCCATGCGGCACGGACTCACCGTGGCGAACGCCCCGGGAACGATCGACGCCGATTACCGCGGGGAGGTCAAGGTCCTGCTCGTCAACCTGGGAGCCGAAGCGGTCACAATCCAGCCGGGAGACCGGATCGCACAACTCGTCGTCCATCGCTTGCCGGAGGTCGTGCTCGTCGAGGCCGATGCGCTCCGGGAGACCGAGCGCGGAAACGGCGGCTTCGGCCACACCGGAGAGCGGTGACATGGGGGTCCGACTCGTCCCCCTCGGGAGCGGTTCGAGGGGCAACGCCACGCTCGTCGAGTTCGGCGCGGTTCGGCTGCTCGTCGATGCCGGCCTCGCCGCGCGGACTCTGGCGGCCCGGCTCGAATCGGTCGGTGTGGAGCCCGGGAGCGTCCAAGCGGTCCTTCTCTCGCACGAACACCACGATCACGCGCAGGGGGCGTCGCGGTACTCGCTCCGGAACGGGATCCCGGTCGCGTGCACGGTGGAGACCCTCGAGGCGCTCGACCTCCCGCCGACGGAGTTCGCCCGCTGGATCCCGTTCGAGCCGGGCCGTGCGTTCGAGCTCTCCGGGGTTCGCGTGCATCCCTTCCCGGTTCCCCACGACGCGGCGAACCCGGTGGGGTTCGTCCTCGAGGCGAACGGGACGCGCGTCGGGGTCGTCACCGATCTCGGTCACGCCACGACCCTCGTGGCCGAGCGGCTCCGGGGATGTCACGTCGTCATGGTCGAGGCGAACCACGACGACCGCCTCCTTCGGGACGGGCCGTATCCCTGGCACCTCAAGCAGCGGATCGGGGGAAGGATGGGACATCTTTCGAACGACGAAGCGGCGGCGCTCCTCGCGGACTCGGTGGGGGACGACTGCCGCGCGATCGTCCTCGCGCACCTTTCGGAAAAGAACAACGACGTGCGGATCGCGCGCAGCACGGTGGCTCAAAGGCTCGCGCGGGCGGGCCGACGGCGCTTCGCGATGCGGATCGCCGAGAAGACCCGGCCCACGCCACCCGTGGAGATCATCTAGGAGAACGAAGTGATTCCCCGTTACACGCGACCCGAGATGGCCGAACTCTGGAGCGACCGGAGCCGATGGTCCGCGTGGCTCGAGGTGGAGCTCGCCGTGTGCGAGGCCCTCGCCGCGAGGGGAATCGTTCCCGCGGATGACCTCGCGACGATC
>CAZVOE010000247.1:0-3363 GCA_964628935.1 uncultured Acidobacteriota bacterium | reverse complement strand
GGGCGGGCGCGCCCCGCCCGCGCGGCCTCGCTCGCCGCGCTCCTGTTCGCGCTCGCGTGGAACCTCTCGACCGACGCGTCCATGCTGCGCGACTTCCGATCGCTCACGATCTCCGGAGCGAGCGACGTGGACGGATGGTGACCGGAAGCGCCCCCTTATTCACGGTCCTCGTGCCGACGCGGAACCGGCCCGACCTCGCGGCCAACTGCGTCGCGGCGGTGCTCGCGACGGAGCACCCGTCGTTCGAGCTCGTCCTGTGCGATCAGAGCGACGGCGATGCGACGCGAGAAGCCGCCCGGAGGGCGAGCCGGGGCGATCCCCGGGTTCGGGTGGTCGCCGTGGAAGGCCTCGGCCGCAGCCGGGCTCTCAATGGCGGCGTCCCGTGCGCCCGGGGGCGCTGGATCGTCATGATCGACGACGACTGCGAGCCGGTTTCGGATTGGCTCGGCGCGCTCGCGCGGGAGGCGGAGGCCGCTCCCCGCCGGTCCGCGATCGTGGGGCGGGTCCTCGCGGGGCCGGTCGAGCCCGGGCTCGCCCCTCCTCCCGCCACGATCGAGGAGCCCGACCCGCGGGACTACCGAGGGCGGGTCGATCGCGATCTCGTCTACCCGAACTTCGCCGTCCCTCGCGAAGCGTTCGACGAGATCGGCCTCTTCGACGTTCGCCTCGGAGTCGGGACTTCGATCCCGGGGGGAGAAGACAACGACTTCGGGTATCGCCTCCTCCGCGCCGGGTGGACGATCCGTTACCGGCCGCAGCCCACCGTGATCCACCGCGCCTGGCGAACCCGCGCGGCTCGCCGCTCCCTAAAGTACGCCTACGGGGTCGGCCAGGGGGGGTTTTACGCCAAGCACCTCCTCGAGGGGGATCTTTTCATCGCCTGGAGGGTCTTGAAGGACCTCCTGCGCAACGGCCGCCACCTGGGAGGAGCGCTCGTGCGCCTGCGCCTCGACGAAGGGGGAGAGCACGTCCGCTATCTCGCGGGGATCCCGGTGGGGTTCGCGAGGTTGGCCGCGCTCGCCGCCCGCGGGAGGGGACCGTCGTGAGCGCCGGTGAGCGCCCCGGGCACGTGACGACCTGGGACGTCGATTCCGGGGAGGGGTCCCCCACGATCCCGGCGGACGCCTCGATCGCCTACGTCGTGCTGCGCTCGCGCGGTCGCCCGGTCGGACGCGTGGTGCTCGAACCGCCGTATCCCGAGGACCCCTCGTTCTGGCGCCACGTCGCCCGCCGGACGAGCCCGACCGTCGAGCCCGTGCGCGGGATCCCCGAGAGCGAGATCTCCGTGGTGATCGCGACGCGGGACCGTCCTCTCGACCTCGATCGGTGCCTCGCCGCGCTTCGGGACCTTGAACCCGCGCCGCGGGAGATCGTCGTCTCCGACTCCGCCTCGCGCGATCGAGCATCGGTTGCGGAGGTCGCCGCGCACCGCGGCGCGCGTCTCGTCCGCCTCGAGCGGCCGGGTCTGTCGATCGCCCGGAATGCGGGGGCCGCGGCCGCCACCGGCCGGGTCGTCGCCTTCCTCGACGACGACTGTTTCGTCGATCCCTGGTACCTCCGCGGGATCGGTGTCGGTTTCGAGACCGATTCGGTGTGGGCCGTGACCGGGCAGCTCCTCCCGGCGGAGCTCGACACGCGAGCGCAGCGTCTGTTCTTGCGCTATTCCCACATGGACCGGCGAGGGTTCGCGCCCCGGCGCTTCTCCCTCGCGCAGCGGGAGTCCCGCCACTGGCCGCTCGACGCCTGGCGAATGGGGAGCGGCGGAAACGTCGCGGTCCGCAAGGACCGATTCCACCGCCTCGGCGGGTTCTGCCCCGCCCTCGGGCTCGGGACACCGAGCCTCGGCGGCGAGGACCTCTTCTTCCTCTGGTCCGTCATCCGTTTGGGTGGAGAGGTCGTGTATCGTCCCGACGCCATGGCCTGGCACCGGCACCATCGCGACCTCGACGCGCTCCGGCGCGTGATGTTCGGCTACGGGTCCGGGCATCGGGCGTTCCTGCGTGCGGCGGGTCGGGCCGGCGCCTCGACGCGAGCGCTCCTCGACTACCGCGCCTCGTACTGGTTCGACCGGGCGAAGCGGCTCCTCCGCGCGATCTCGGGAAGCTGGCCGGTTCCCCCCGAATTGGTCGTCCGCGAGGCCTGGGGCCATCTCGCGGGAGGGCGGCTCGCCCGGCGCGCCGAGAAGGAGGCGTCGTGACCGGTGGAGGAGCGGCGGGAGTCCCGCTCGCGGCGCCGGCGATCGCCGCCCGGACGACCGGACCGGGGGTTCCCTGCCTCATGTACCACTGGGTCCACGAGGACCTGGGCGACCGGCTCCGCCTTTACGGGGTGACGCCCCGTGCGTTCGCCGCGCAGGTGCGCTGGATGCGCCGCGCGGGCTACCGCACGTGCACCCTCGAGGAGCTGCTCGACCACCTGCACGGCCGCTCCATGCTCCCACCCCGCACCGTCTTCCTCACCTTCGACGACGGATACCGGGACAACATCGAGAACGCGGGGCCCGTGCTCGAGGAGGCCGGGTGGACGGCGGTGATCTTCGCGGTGGTCGATTGCGTCGGAGGGACGAACCTCTGGGACGCACGGTACGGGGACAAGCCCCGCGCGATCCTCTCCTGGGACGAAATCCGCCGCCACGACGGAAAGACCTTCCGCTTCGAGGTCCACAGCCGCACCCATCCGCTGCTTCCCCGCGTCGATCGCGAGCGCGCGCGCGAGGAGATCGCGGGGGCGAAGAAGAGATTCGAGGACGAGGTCGGGCGGCAGGCGGTCTGTTTCTCCTATCCCCATGGCGCGTTCGATCTCACGATCGAGGCGATGGTCCGCGCGGCGGGGTTCCGCGCGGCGGTGACCGACCGGATGGGGACGAACCGCCCCGGCGAGCACCCTCTTCGGATCCGCCGGACGATGATCACCTCGCGCGACGTCCTGCCGACTTTCGCGCTCAAGGTCTCGACGGGATACGGCGCCCAGGGGCTCCTGCGCGAGGCAATCCGGCGCGCGCGGCGGCGACCGGAACCGTGGGAGACCCCCCCCGCATGACCGATCGGCGGTGCGCGTGGACCGCGTTCGGCGAAGGGGCGCTCTTCGGGGCGGCGCTCGGCCTCGTCGTGGGAGTCGGTCGTGTCGAATCGACGCGCGAGCTTGCGCAGGGCACTCCTCTTCTCGCCGCCTGGAGGCTGCTCGTCCCGGTCTTGACGGCGGCGACCGCCTGCGCCGCGCTCTCGCTCGCGGCGACGCCCCTTCTTCGCGCGATCGGCGCCGGCGGATCGAACGCGGCCCGCCGCGCGGCCGCGGTCGGTGTCGCCTCCGCCGCCCTCGCCTGGGTCTGGGCGGTCGTCGGTCCGGTCCGGCGGGTGATCGTCC
>CAZVOE010000246.1:0-3365 GCA_964628935.1 uncultured Acidobacteriota bacterium | reverse complement strand
CCCCACCGCGACCGCGGGAGTGAACGCAGTCCTTCGCTCGCTCGACTTCCGCCCGGGCGACGAGATCCTCGAAACCGACCACGGCTACGCCGCTTGCCGGAAGGCGATTCGCTTCGTCGCGGCCCGGAACGGCGCGGTCGTGACGACGGCTTCGATTCCCTTCCCCGTCGGCTCGGAGAACGCCATCGTGTCCGCGGTCCTCGCGCGGGTGGGCCCGCGCACACGGCTCGCCGTGATCGATCACGTGACGAGCCCGACGGCCCTCGTCCTCCCGATCGAGCGGATCGTCCGCGAGCTTCGCGCGCGCGGCGTGGAGACCCTGGTGGACGGCGCCCACGCGCTCGGGATGGTCCCGCTCGACCTCGACCGGCTCGGCGCGGCCTACTACACGGCGAACGCCCACAAGTGGCTCTGCGCGCCGAAGGGAGCCGCGATCCTGTGGGTGCGCGGGGACGCCCGTGCCGAGATCCACCCGCCGGTCGTCAGCCACGGATTCGACCCGGCGTCTCCGGGCGGGGCCTTTCTCGAAGAGTTCGACTGGACGGGGACGTTCGATCCGACTCCCTGGCTCGTCCTCCCCGACTGCATCCGGCTCCTCGGATCCCTCCTTCCCGGGGGCTGGCCCGCCCTGATGGAGCGCAACCGCGCCCTCGCGCGCGAGGGGAGACAAGACCTCGCCCGGGCGCTGGGCATCGAGGCGCCGTGCCCGGACTCGATGCTCGGGGCGATGGCCTCGCTTCCGCTCCCCAAGCCGCGGGCCGGCTCTCCCGCTGCGGCGCTCGATTCCGACGGCCTGACCCGCCGGCTCCGGGACCGCGGGATGGAATCGTGGTTCCACCCGTGGCCGTGCGCCGGCGGTGCGATCGTTCGGATCTCCGCGCAGCTCTACAACGCCCGCTCCGACTACGCCGCCCTCGCGGACTCTCTTCGAGAGGCCGGGTTCGGCCCGGCCTGAGCGCCGAACGATCCAAGCGAGGCTCGCGGCGCTCCTCCGCCGCGTCTCCGACGCGAACGCCGCGCTGTAGAATCGTCGCGTGCAACTCTCCTCGTCGATCCTGGTGACCGGCGGCGCCGGTTTCATCGGGTCCCATCTCGTCGAACGTTGGCTCGCCGAGACCGGCCGGGGCCTCGTGAACCTGGACGCGTTGACCTACGCCGGGGACCTGCGGAACCTCGAGGCGGTTGCGGGCGACTCTCGACACGTGTTCGTCGAGGGAGACATCAACGACTCCGACCTGGTTCGCGAGCTGCTCGCGACGCACCGGCCGCACGCCATCGTGCACCTCGCCGCGGAGACGCACGTGGACCGGTCGATCCGCTCCCCGTTCGAGTTCGTGCGGACGAACGTGGACGGCACGCTCGCGCTCCTCGAGGAGGCGCGCGACTACTGGGAAGGTCTCTCCTCTCCCGACCGGGACCGGTTCCGATTCGTCCACGTCTCCACCGACGAAGTCTTCGGCTCGATCGGAGACCTCGATCCGCCCGCCGTCGAATCGGCCGCCTACGCCCCGAACAATCCCTACGCGGCGACGAAGGCCGCGTCGGACTTCCTCGTGCGGGCGTATCACCGGACCTACGGCCTTCCCACCCTCACGACGCGCGGGTCGAACACGTTCGGTCCGCGGCAGCACTCCGAGAAGCTGATCCCGCTCGTGATCTCCCGCGCGCTCGAGGGGAAGCCACTGCCGATCTACGGCGACGGGCGAAACGTGCGGGACTGGCTTTACGTCGGCGACCACTGCGACGGCATCCTGCGCGTGCTCGAGGACGGACGTCCCGGGGAGACGTACAACCTCGCCGGAGGGTCCGAAAGAACCAACCTCGAGGTCGTACGAGCGATCTGCGACGTCCTGGACCGGGAGATTCCGGACTCTTCTTGGACGCCGCACGAGCGACTGCTGACCTTCGTGGACGACCGGCCGGGCCACGACCGGCGCTATGCGCTCGACGGCGGACGCGCTCGGGAGGAACTCGACTGGGCGCCGGCTCATTCCTTCGAGGCGGGAATCGAAGAGACCGTGCAGTGGCACCTTGCACGCCGGAGAGGGCGGTGAAAGGACTCCTCCTCGCGGGGGGCGTGGGGTCGCGGCTGTACCCGGCGACTCTCGGCGTGTCGAAACAGCTCCTCCCCGTTTACGACAAGCCGCTCATCTACTACCCGCTCTCCCTCCTCATGCTCGCGGGAATCCGCGAGATCCTCCTGGTCTCGACCCCGAAGGAGACCCCTCGGTTCCGGACGCTCCTCGGGGACGGGAAGCGCTGGGGGCTGTCGATCGACTACGCCGTGCAGCCGAGCCCGAACGGCGTCGCCATGGCCCTCCGCATCGGGAAGGAATTCCTCGGCGGCGGGTCCGCGTGCGTCGCGCTCGGCGACAACGTGATGTTCGGCCACGACCTCCAGTCCTACCTGCGGAGGGCGGCGGCGAAGACGAGCGGGGCGACCGTCTTCGCCTACCCGGTGAAGGACCCGAGCCGGTACGGCGTCGTCGAATTCGGCCCCGGCGGGAAACCGGTAGGGATCGAGGAGAAGCCTGCGAGGCCCCGGTCGCGGTACGCGGTGACCGGCCTCTACTTTTACGACGCTCGCGCGGTCGGGATCGCGGAGGGCCTTCGGCCGTCGGCACGGGGGGAGCTCGAGATCACCGACGTCAACCGGCGCTACCTCGAGATGGGGGAACTCGAGGTCGTCGTGATGGGCCGCGGGCAGGCGTGGCTCGACACCGGCACCCCGGACGCCCTCCTCGAGGCGTCACAGTTCATCCAGACGATCGAGAAACGGCAGGGGCTCAAGATCGCCTGCCCCGAGGAGATCGCCTACCGGATGGGATTCATCGATGCGGAGCGCCTCGCCGCCCTCGCGGAGCCCTTGAAAAGCAGCGGGTACGGCGACTACTTGCTCGGGATCCTCCGGGACAAGGGGTTCTGAACCCCTGAGGCCTCACGCGAACCGCCCCGGCGGGACGGCTTCTTCGGGAAATGCGGGGAGCACCTCCCGATCCGACGTCACCAGTCGGACGCGGAGATCGCGGGCGAGCGCCACGAACTCGCAGTCGTAGGCCGAGCGGCCCGGCTCCGCCGCCAGGCGCAGGACGGGACCACCGTCGACGACGAACTCCCGGCCGTGAACGAGGACCTCTGCGGCGCCATCGCCTCGAGGGCGTCCGGGAGGGTCAACGTCCCCGCCCGGACGAGGGTCGCGAGGACATTTTGGAACTCAGTCGTGCGTCAGCGGACGGAGGCGGAGTCGCTTTCGAAACGCATCGGCCTCCGCGAGGAAAAGCGCGGGATCGAACGGGCGGACCTCCACGGACCGCGCCAGGCGGTCGCTCACCTCGCGGTTCAGGCTGCGTCGGGTAGTCTACGCG
>CAZVOE010000245.1:0-3375 GCA_964628935.1 uncultured Acidobacteriota bacterium | reverse complement strand
AAAATTTCCTGCGCGACGCGGGCGCGACGGCGAACGAGGCGGCGGCGGTGCTCGGCGCGGCGGGTGGGGTCGCCGCGACCGCGACCCCGATCCCGGATCTCCTCCGTCGGCTCGCGGCAATCCGGCGGATCCGCGGGCGGGACGACTTCGCCCGTCTTTCCGATCTCGTCAAGCGCGTGGCGAACATCCTCCGGAAAAACGCGGCCTTCGCGGCGGAGGTCGTCCGCGGTGGAGACGAGGCGCCCGATCCGGAGCCCGCGGTCGCCGATCTCGCGGAGCGCCTCGCCGCCGCGGAGGAGGAGATCGAACGCGAAGCGAGCGCGGGCAACTATGCGGAGGTGGTCGACGTCCTTGCGCGCCTCGTGACACCGGTCGAACGGTTTTTCGACGAGGCTCTCGTGATCGATCCGGCGAACCCGGGGAACAGCCGTTCGCGGATTCGCCTCCTACAACGGCTCGAGTCGACCCTCACGGGCCATTTCGACCTCCGGGAGCTTCCCGGGGCGGCGGACAGGAGCGGCTAGTGGAGAAGCTCGTGTATCTCTTCGCGGACGGAAAGGCGGAAGGGAACGGATCGATGAAGGACCTCCTGGGGGGCAAGGGCGCGAACCTCGCGGAGATGACCGCCATCGGCATCCCGGTTCCTCCCGGATTCACCATTTCGACCCGGGCCTGCAATCTCTACTTCGAATCCGGCGGCTCCATCCCGGAAGGGCTCGAAACGCAGGTCCTCGCCGCCCTCGCGCGCCTGGAAGCATCGCGCGGCAAGAGGTTCGGCGACGACTCCGACCCACTGCTCGTCTCGGTCCGCTCGGGGGCGAAGTTCTCCATGCCGGGGATGATGGACACGATTCTCAACCTCGGCCTGAACGACCGAGCGGTCGAAGGGTTGGCGCGGGTTTCCGGCGACCGGCGCTTTGCGCTCGATTCCTACCGCCGTTTCATCCAGATGTACGCGGACGTGGTGCTGGGCGTCCGGAAGCACGCCTTCGAGGAGATTCTCTCGGCGGCGAAGCGATCGCGAAAGGTCAAGGACGACACCGAACTCAACGCATCCGATCTCGAGGCCGTCGTCGCGTCCTACAAGGCGCTCGTGCGCAGAACGACGAAGAAGGCGTTTCCGCAGGATCCGACCGCGCAGCTCTGGGGGGCGATTACGGCCGTCTTCCGGTCCTGGAACAACGAACGGGCGCGGCTCTACCGCCGGCAATACGGGATCCGCGACGATCTCGGCACGGCGGTGAACGTGCAGACCATGGTTTTCGGGAACCTCGGCGACGATTGCGCGACCGGCGTGGCGTTCACCCGGAACCCCGCGACCGGGGAGAACGTGTTCTTCGGGGAGTACCTTCCGAACGCGCAGGGCGAGGACGTTGTGGCCGGGATCCGGACCCCGCACCCGATCTCCGTCGAGCAGGGAGGGGACGCCGGCCATCCTCCGCTCGAGGTGACGCTCCCGGCATGCTACCGGCAATTGCTCGAGATCCGCGAGAAGCTCGAGCGTCATTACCGTGACATGCAGGACATCGAATTCACGGTGGAGCGCGGCCGTCTCTACATGCTGCAGACTCGGACCGGGAAGCGAACCGGTCTCGCCGCCCTGAACATCGCGTTCGATCTGTACGAGGGCGGCATCATCGGGCGGGACGAAGTGCTCGCGCGCATCGAGCCGGACATGCTCGTCCAACTCCTCGCCCCGATCTTCGATCCGAAGGAGATGGAGCGCGCGCGAAAGACGGGTCGCGTCCTCGGGAAGGGACTCCCCGCCGGCCCGGGGGCGGCGTCGGGCAGCATCGCGTTCCACGCCGCCCGGGCCGTCGAGATGGCTCGCAAGGGGAAGAAGGTCCTCCTCGTGCGTGCCGAGACCAGCCCGGAGGACCTCGCCGGGATGGTCGCGGCCGTTGGAATCCTGACCAGTCGGGGCGGCATGACCTCCCACGCGGCCGTGGTCGCGCGCGGCATGGGGAAACCGTGTGTGGTCGGGGCGGAAACCCTCCTCATCGATCCGCGGGCCGGGACCCTTCGGGCGGGCCGATCCGTCCTGCGCGAGGGCGACGATCTCTCGATCGACGGGGCCACCGGCGAGGTGATCGTCGGGCACCTCGACACCCATCCGTCGGAGATCCAGCAGGTGCTCGTGCAGAAATCGTTGAAGCCGTCGAAATCCGTTCTGTACCGACGCTACGCCGCCCTGATGGAGTGGGCGGACGACGTCCGTCGACTGAAGATCCGCACGAACGCCGATACGCCGCACGATTCGAAGGTGGCGAGGGCGTTCGGGGCCGAGGGGATCGGCCTTTGCAGGACCGAGCACATGTTCTTCGCAGAGGACCGTATCGCGGCTGTGCGGGAGATGATCCTCGCGGACGATCCCCGCGGCCGGAAGAAGGCGCTCGCCAAGCTCCTCCCGATGCAGCGGAAGGACTTCGCCGGGATCTTCACCGCGATGAACGGGCTGCCGGTCACGATTCGGCTCCTCGATCCCCCCCTCCACGAGTTCCTGCCGAACACCCCCGCGCAGTTCCGCAGTCTCGCGCGTTCGATGAAGGTGTCCGTCAAGCGTCTCGAGGAGCGGGCGGAGCATCTCCGGGAGACGAACCCGATGCTCGGTCACCGGGGATGCCGGCTCGGGATCACCTTCCCGGAAATCTACGAGATGCAGGTCCGCGCGATCTTCGAAGCCGCGGCGGCCGTGATGAAGCGCGGCGTCGAGGTCCTCCCGGAGGTCATGGTTCCTCTCGTCGGAACCGTTCGAGAGTTCCAAGTCCTGCGCGACCGGATTCGCGTCGTCGCCGAGGAGGTGGAGAAGAAGACCCGCGTCCGAGTCCCGCACCTCGTCGGCACGATGATCGAGGTTCCGCGCGCGGCGCTTACGGCGG
This sequence comes from uncultured Acidobacteriota bacterium, assembly GCA_964628935.1. Classification (GTDB taxonomy): domain Bacteria; phylum Acidobacteriota; class Polarisedimenticolia; order Polarisedimenticolales; family DASRJG01; genus CAYLHQ01. The sequence goes on along the minus strand of CAZVOE010000245.1, from coordinate 496 downwards.
CCGAGGTCGCTTCGGAGGCCGAATTCTTCTCGTTCGGCACGAACGACCTGACCCAGCTGACGTACGGGTTCAGCCGGGACGACATCGGAAAGTTCCTCCCGGAGTATCTCGAGGCGCGGATCCTGCCGGTCGACCCCTTCCAATCCGTCGACGCGGCGGGAGTGGGGAGGCTGGTCCGCATGGCCTGTCAAGAGGGACGGGCCGCGCGGGCTTCCCTGAAGCTCGGAGTGTGCGGAGAGCACGGAGGAGACCCCGCGTCGATCCGACTGTTCCACGCGATCGGGGTCGACTACGTGTCGTGCTCTCCGTACCGCGTGCCCGTCGCGCGCCTCGCGGCGGCGGCCGCGGCCCTCGAAGAGAAAGGCAGAGCGGGATCCGGAACCGCGTAGCCGCCGGAAGGCGCCGTCCGTCTTGACGCTGGCCCGGGGGGGGGCGATAATGCCGGGCTTTTTCGGGCGTGGAGCGAGTGCGGCCGGGTCGGACGTCGTCCCGGACG
>CAZVOE010000244.1:0-3444 GCA_964628935.1 uncultured Acidobacteriota bacterium | reverse complement strand
GTGGCGCCGGGGCCGCGCGCCTCGAGGCGGAACGGCGCGCGCGGGCGGCGACGCTCGATCGGATCCGCTCCGACCGGGAGCGTCGGATGGCCGCCGTCGCCGAGCTCGAGGTCGCGGCGCGGGATCTCTCTCGCCTCCCCGCGGGAGGCGCTGCTCTCGGTGCGGTCGGGACGCTCGACGTTCGCCGGTTTCGAGGACTGCTCGACTGGCCGCTCGAGGGGGGGCGCGTCGCCGTGGGCTTCGGGGACCGGATGCACCCGCGCTTCGGGACCGTCGTGCCCCATCCGGGGCTCGACCTCGAGACCGCCCCGGGATCGACCTTCCAGGCGATCTTCGACGGGAGGGTCGTCTTCGCGGCGAACCTGCGCGGGTACGGGTTGACGGCGCTCGTGGACCATGGCGGCGGCCTCGTCAGCGTCTACGCGCAGGCCTCCGCTCTCCTCGTGGGACCCGGACAGGAAGTCGTGCGGGGGCAGCCCCTCGGGAGGGTCGGCGATCCGGCTGCGCGCGGATCCGCGGGGATCTACTTCGAACTTCGAGAGGACGGGAAGGCGGTCGACCCGATTCGATGGATGCGCCCGCGCTGAAGGGGCTCCGGTTGCTCGGCGAGGGGGGCGAGTGTAGCTTGAAGCCGGCGCGGTTCGTCGCGCGAGGAGGGAGAATGCCGCAGTGGTCGAAGGCTCGCGTCGCTTTGCTGGGCGCCTCCCTCGTCACGGTGTGCATGCTCGCGACCGGAGGATTCGTCCTGCGGGCCGCGGGGACGGACGGCAGCTACCGGCACGTGGTCACGTTTTCCGAGGTGCTTTCTCTCATCCTCGAGAACTACGTCGACACGCCCGATTCGACACGACTTCTTTCCGGAGCGTATGAGGGGCTTCTCGCGAGTCTCGACGCGAACGGCGCCTATCTCGACGCGGCCGAGGTCGAGGCGTGGAAACGGCCGGCCCCCGAAAACCCCGTGGGACCGGGGATCGTGGGACTCCGAGCGGGCGGGTCGTTCCAGATCGTCTCGGTCGTCCCCGGTTCCTCGGCGGAGGCCGCGGGGCTGAAGCCCGGGGATCAGATCCGCGCGATCGACGACGTTCCGGTCCGGGGAGAATCGCTCGGACAGATCGTGCGCAAGCTCCACGGAGCGGAGGGGAGCAAGGTGCGCCTCTCCGTGATCCGCCCGAGCGAGGGATTCCGCCGCGACGACGTCGAGCTCGTGCGGCGGGCGCGGAAAGACGCTCCGTTCTCCGTCGATGTCCGCGGCCGGGTCGCAGTGCTGATCCCGAACGACCTGTCGCGCATCGAGGCGGACGCGCTTCGGGTGGCGCTGCGCAAGGCGCGCGAGGACGGGGCGAACCGCCTCCTCATCGACCTGCGCGATGTCTCGACCCCCGACGTCCGCGACGCGTCGGTCCTCCTCGGGCTGTTCACCACAGGACCCGTCCTCCGCTTGAAGGACCGAAAGGGAGTCGTCGCGGAGACGCTCGACGTCCGGGCGGACGGCCGAGGCTGGGAGGGCCCGGTGGCGACCCTCGTCGGCGGTGCGACCGCGGGCTGCGGCGAGGCGCTCGCGCAGGTCCTCCGAGCGAAGCGTTCCGCGGTCGTGTACGGGGAGTCGACCTACGGACTCGGCACCGAGCCGAAGCTCGTCCCCCTCCCAGCAGGGGACGGGATCCTTGTTCCCGCATTCGTGTGGGAGGCGGTTGGCGCGCCGGTCTGGGCGCGATCGGGAGTCGAGCCCGACCGCCTGGTCCGGGGCGAGGGAAGACCGGAGGAAGTCGAGGCCGATCAGTTGCGGCGCGCGATCGACCTGTTCGCGGGGGCGGAGGTCGAGCCGGAGCGCGAGGCCGCCTGAACCCTCGCGTGACGGCCCCCGACCTCGCGGAAGGACTCTCTCGCGCCTCAGCGCTGTGGCCGTCCGGGATCGAGGTCCTCCCGGATCCCGAACGGGAGCGGCTCGTGGACCTCATCCGCCCGGAATCCGTGAGGGAGGCTTTTGCCGCCGCGCGGGGGGCCCCCTCCGGCCCGGCGGGGGAGGCGGCGCGGCGTCGCCTGCGCCTTCTCGTGCCCCCGTACCTGGCGGAGGCCACCCGAGATCTGCGGAGGGAGGCTTCCCGCGAGATCGGGCTCTCTCCCGAGGAGAGAGCCCGCCGTCTTGCCCTCGCTTCGTGGGCCTCCGAGCGCTCCGTACGCGAGCGAGCGTTCGCCGCCTTGGTCGAGGACGCGGCGCGCCGGCTAGAGTTCGAGACGGAGCGGCGCACGATCTTCGACCGCGCCGCCGCTCGGGCCGGCGCGGAAGACGCTCGGGCGCTTCTCGACGCGACGGCGCCGACCCCTCCCGGAGCGTTCCTGGACCGCGTGGAGCGCGCGGCCATCGCCCCCCTCGACGAGGCGGTGGCCCGCGAAGCCGCGGGGAGGCGGCGGCGCTCCCCGTGGTGCTCGGGCGATCGCCCCCTCGCAATGGAGGATCTCTTTCTCGCGCGCCTTTCGGACCGGGAGGAGCTCTACCCGGCCGCAGTCGTGCGCGCGGCGGTGCGGGAGGTGGCGCAGGCGGTGGGAGGCGAGGCGACCGGCGCCGACCCCGAGGCGCGCGGAGGACCGGGGGGCCTGCTCCTCGCCTGCCGCGCGCTCGGCTTCCGACTCCACGCCGCGGTTGCGCTCCGCGTCGGCGTGCCACACGGCGCCGATCCGGCGTTCCGCTACGCGTGGGCGGAACTCTTCGCGCGCGTCGCGGTTCGAGGGAGGGGTCTCGACCGCCTCGTCCCCTCGCTCGACGAGGAAGTCCGTCGCGATCTCGCGTTCGAGGCCGCCCTCAGACCCCGGCGGATGTGGGCCCGGAGTTCCGGCTGGCCGCCTTGGGAGCCGGAGCAGATCCGCCGGGAGGAGCGCGCGACGGGACGCCCGACCCCGGCGCTGTGCCGGATCGCGAACTCCCGCGCGCCGGTCGAGCGCACCGCGCCGCTTCGGGGGACACTCCTCGCCCTCCAGCTCGAGGAGAGGCTCCTTTCGCGCTTCGGCTTCGCGTTCTGGGAGAGTCGGGGAGCACGGGCGTTTCTCCAGGAGATCGGCGAAGGGGAGCGGGGAGAAACGGCCGAGTCCGTGGCGGCCGCACTGGGGGCCGGTACAATGGACCCGTCGCCGATCCTCGACGCGTACAGTCCCTGAATTCCCGGCGACCCGAGGAATCCCTTGCTCATCGCAACCCCCCTCGTTCTCGTCGTGGCGTGGTCGACCGCCCTCCCGGTGGTCGCGGCGGCCGCAGACGATCCGGCGGCGGAGGCGGCGGCGCGGCGGGGAGAGGCCTACTTCCACCTCATGCGGGCGCGCCTCGCGCTCTCCGAGGGGCGCGCTTCCGAGGTCGCACGCGAGGTCGAGGCGGCGGTCGGATGCGAGCCCGACCGTGCGGATCTCCGCGGGGAGGGCGGACTCCTCGATGACCTCTCCCCGGGAGCAGAT
>CAZVOE010000243.1:0-3497 GCA_964628935.1 uncultured Acidobacteriota bacterium | reverse complement strand
CCCGGCCAGTTGCGACGAGGGAACGAGGGAACGCCCCCCTAGAGGGAGTACAGCGTTCCCTCGTCCAGTTGCGACAGGAGAACCCATGAGGGAACGAACGAGGGAACGACATGCCCACGAGGGCGCGGCCCTTGACGGGGCCGCTGGCCGCTCCTGGGCAGGCTGGCGATTCCCTATTCAGACGAAGGAACGGCGTGGCCCCGCGCGCGCCTCGGGAGCACCCCCTGGCGGGATCACCCGGGGGAGGGGGGTCAAAACTCTAGGTCGGCGCATAGAGACCGGCGCTGGCCCCGTATTCGACCGCCCGCACCTTTCGACCGAAGGGGCACCCCATGGGAAGTAGAGGACCGATCGGTAAGGGCTCGAAGCTCCGTCTCCTGACCGGCAACCCCGGGAAGCGCGCCAGTCGCCCCAGGACGAAGCCGAAGACGGCGGGCGTACCGTCGCCCCCGTCCGGTCTCGATCGCGTCGCGCTGGCGGAATGGCGGCGCGTCGTGCCGCTTCTGGAGGCGGAAGGACTTCTCTCCCGTCTCGATCGCGGGATGCTCGCGGCGTACTGCGCGACGTACGCGCGCATGCTCGCCGCCGAGACCGCGCTCGCCGACGGCGCGCCCCTCGTCGGGCGGGGATCTCACGGCGGGATGCAACCGCGTCCCGAGGCCCGGATCGCGCGGGACTCGGCGGCGCTCCTCGTGCAGCTCGGGAACGCGCTCGGACTGTCACCGGCTGGGCGCGCTCGACTCGGGGCCGGGGAACCGCCGCGACTGGAAAGCGGAAGCGACTTTCCGCCGGAGCTGGCCGACGATCCGGACCTTTGAGGACTCAACGACCCCCCGGCGCCCCGGACCGGGATAGACAACGATGCGGCGCCCGGGGAGCCGCGCAGGAGTGAACATGGCAGACAAGCAGAGCAGAGACCCCGCCGTCGTGGCGATCGAGGAACTCGCCGACAACGTGGAGGCGGCTTTCACGACGTTCGAGACGGCGAACAAGCAGCTCGACGAGAGCGTGGCGTCGATCCGGGACCGGCTGGCCCGGCTGGAGCAGGCCGCCGCGCGGGATGCCGCGCAGTCGGCGTGGAAGGCCGGACGGGAGCCGATCTGGCTCCGCGGCGAGAGCGGGGAGCGGATGCGGCTCCTCCGGCCCTCCGAGAACCTCGCGGAGGTCTGGGGCACGGCGCAGGCGACCCCCGGGGAGATCGTCCGCGGTCTCGCGACCGGGCGGTGGACGGACGCCGCGGAGAAGGCGGCGCTCGGCGGCGGCTCCGCGACGAGCGGGGGCGTGCTCCTCTCGCCCGCGGTCTCGGCGACGATCATCGACTTGGCCCGCGCCCGCTCGGCGGTCGTGAGGGCCGGAGCGATGACGGTCCCGATGCAGACCGGCGAGGTCCGCATCGCGCAGATCACCGCAGACCCGACCGTCTCGTGGAAGCCGGAAAACGTCACGCTCACCGCGAGCGATCCGACGTTCGGCTCCGTCACGCTCCGCGCGCGGACGCTCGCGGTCCTGACGAAGATCGGTCTCGAGACCGTGCAGGACGCGGCGAACCTCGAGCGGTTCGTCGAGCAGGTTTTCGCGGGCGCCCTCGCCGCGGAGATCGACCGCGTGGCCCTCGTGGGTACCGGCGCGGCCGAGCAGCCGCTCGGGCTCCAGAACGTGCCGGGCGTCGGGACGGCGACCTCCGTCGGCTCCCCGAACTGGAACGACCTCGTGGACGCGATGACCACGGTTCGCTACTCCAACGGCGAGCCGAGCGCGGCGATCCTCAACCCGCGCGACGTCGGCACCCTCGGGAAGCTCGTCGGCACGTCGAACGACCACTACATCGCCCCGCCGTCGGCGCTCTCCGGGATGCAGATCCTCCACACGACGAACGTCCCGAGGAACCTCGGGGGCGGCGCGAACGAGTCGCTCGCGTTCGTCGGCGACTTCTCGAACCTGTGGATCGGGGTGCGCTCCGACCTCCGCATCGACGCGACCGGGGAGGCGGGCGATTCCTTCGCCGCGCTCCAGCTCTGGATTCGCGGGTACATCCGCCTCGACGTGGCCGTCGTGCGGCCGAATCACTTCGTCGTGCTCTCCGGGATCACGGCGTAAGGAGAGACCATGAACCTGGCGAACGAAACGAAGATCATCCGGCACTCCAACGCGGTGGCCGCCGGAACTACCGCCATCACTCCGTCGAGCGGGATCGACATGAAGGGGTTCGACTCGTGCCTCTTCCTCGCCTCGTTCGGCGCGATCGTCTCGGGGGCCGCGACCTCCGTCAAGGTGCAGCAGTCGAGCGACGACGGCGTGGCCGACGGGTACAGCGACCTCGAAGGGACCAGCGTCACGGTCGCGGACGACGACGACAACCAGGTCGTCGCCGTCGAGGTCGTGAAGCCGCAGAAGCGGTACCTCAAGATGATCGTCTCTCGCGCGACGCAGAACGCGACGCTCGACGGCATCGTGGCGATCCTCTCCGGCGCGAAGCACGTCCCGACCACGCACGACTCGGCGACCGTCGTCGGCAGCGAGACTCACGTCTCGCCGAACGAGGGCACCGCGTAACCATTGGAGGCAAAAACGCGGCGTCGTCGCCTCCACCGTGACGCTCATCACGGCTCCTTGACGGCGTCGCACCCGGAAGGCGGCTCCCCTTGACCTCCACGGGGGAGCCGCCCTCCACCTTCGCAGGGAGGCGGACGTGAACGAACGGAAAGAGATCCTCGGGCGGATCGGCGCGATGCTCGACGCCCTCGACTTGCCGGACCTGGAAGGCATCGCGGAGGGGCTCGCGCTCATCGTGTACCACCGCGTCGAGAACCCGAGCGCGAACGATAGGCCGACGCTCCGGCGCCTGCGCGCGGAGCGAGACCACGCGGCTGCAACGGCCGCCCCCGGAGTGAACTGACCATGCACGACTCGAAGCAGACGAAGACGACCCTCGAAGGCGACCGGCGCGCGATCGCGGAGGCGGTGCGGAAGCGCTCCGCGCGACCGCCGAACCCGGCCCTCGACGCGGCGCGCGACATCGCGACCGAGGCGAAGCGAACTCCGCGGCTCCGCGTCTCGCACGACCGCGAGGCCGACGTGCAGGCGGTCGAGCACCCGAGGCGGGTCACCGCGAGCGAGCTGCGCGCCCGTGCGAACCGGGCCGCCGTGGCCCTCGCGGCAGCCTTCGAGGAACTGAGCGAGCTTCAGCGGGCGATAGGGGCGAGCGCGGTGGAGCCTCCCGCCCCGCCGCGGTTCGCGATGCGGACCCCGACGGACGCCGAGCTGCGCGCCCGCGCGGAGGCCCCGGGGTGGGCGCCGTGGGCGGACGGCGACCTGGACGGCGCGTGAAGGGGTGCGGGAGCACGGGGCACGATTGGGGCACGATCGTGCGGTTTGGGCCGTGGAACGCGCCTCGCAACGGTTCGCGGACCGGCGGCATCGGGGCGTGCTTGACGGGAGGGCAGCCGTGGGCGTACCGTCTCGGCGAGAAACGGGCCACCGGGACGGCGGTAACCGCC
>CAZVOE010000242.1:0-3511 GCA_964628935.1 uncultured Acidobacteriota bacterium | reverse complement strand
GGCCGGCGGAAACACCACGACGACGGCGTCGGCCACGGGTCTCCCGCTCACGATTCCGAAGAAGTCGTCCGTCGGCGTGACGGCCGCGATCGAGGTCGGGGAGTCGTTCACGGTTCGAAACGTGACCGTAGACGTCGACATCGCGCACGGGGACATCGGAGAACTCACGGTTCAGCTCCGCTCGCCGACCAATACCGTCGTGACCCTCCACGCGAAGAGCCGGGCCGGGCAAGCCGACCTCGTCGCCAACTACGACCTCGACCGGCCTCCGGACGGACCCGGCACGATGAACGACTTCGACGGCGAGGCCGCGCAGGGGACCTGGAGCCTGATCGCGGTCGACGACGTCTCCGGCCCGACCCCGCCCGGCTCGGTGCGGGGCGTCACCCTCCGCTTCGAAGCGACCGTCCCGATCTCGTGCTCCCCGCGCACGTGCGCCGAGCCGACGCCGGGCGCCGTCGGGACGACGCTCGCCGCTCGAGCGGAGCAGGGGGACGTCATCCTCGAGTGGGGCGCGGTTCCCGGCGCGGCGGAATACCGGATCTGGCGGGCGACCGTTCCCGATTTCTCCGACGAGACCCTCGCCGGCGTCACGCCGGGAACCTCGTTCACCGACATCGGGGCCGCCGCGGCCGATGGCCTCGCGTTCTATCGCGTCAACGCCGTGAACGTGTGCGGTTGGGAGGGACCCTGAGCGGATTCGCGGGGAAGATCGTCCTCCTGACCGGAGCGTCCGCCGGAATCGGGAGGGCCGCCGCCCGCGCGTTCGCGCGGGAGGGCGCGACGGTGCTCGCCGTCGCACGAGACGCCGCTCGGCTCGACGCGCTCTCGCGGGAGTCCCTCCTCCCCGGCTGCGTCGTCCCGATGCCGGCGGACGTCACGAGCGGACCCTCGATGGAGGCGCTCGCGCGGCGGGTTCTCGACGAGCACGGCGTTCCGGACGTCGTCGTCGCCAATGCGGGGATCCAACTCGACGCCCGGTTCGAGCACACCACGGACGAGGCGATGCGCCAGGTGTACGAGGTCAACGTCTTCGGCGTGCTGCGGACGATCCGCCCCTTCCTCGCGGGGATGGTCGAACGCGGAAGCGGGCGGATCCTGATCGTCTCGTCGGTCGTGGGAAAGCGCGGGACGCCGAACTACACGGCGTACGCCTCGAGCAAGTTCGCCCTGCACGGAATGGCGGACGCGCTCCGGCCGGAGATCCTCGGAACGGGGGTCACGGTCGGCCTCGTCTGCCCCTCGTCGACCGAGTCCGAGCTCTTCGAGCGCTCCCTCAGCGCCGGAGAACGGCAAAAGCGCGTCCGGGTCCGGCGGCACTCCGCCGAGTCGGTCGCGAAGGCCCTCGTGCGGATGGCGCGCTCGCGGAAACGCGAGGCGGTCCTCTCCCTCGAGGGGAAGCTCATGGTCCTCCTCGACGCCGTCGCCCCCGGGCTCATCGACCGCGTGCTGGCCAAGGTGCTGAGGTGAAGGGGACTGGCACCTTTTCCGGAATCAGAACAGGTGCCTCACCCCTTTTTGAAACGCGGCGACGACGAGGGCATGCGTGATCTTCCCCGAACGGATCAGTTCGGGAATCCGCGAGAGCGGTTCCAGGACGACCTCGAACGACTCGTCCGGATCTCCGTGCGGGTCGGCGACCCTCTGCACCCCTTTCGCCAGGAAGGTGTGGCAACGGTTGTTCTGGATCGCCGGGTTCGGGTGGACCCAGCCGAGGGGAACGATCTCGCGGGCGGCGTAGCCGGTCTCCTCGAGAAGCTCCCTTCGCGCCGATTCCTCGGGGGTCTCGCCTCGGTCGCACATCCCTCCGGGGATCTCGAGCGTCACCGAGTCGATCCCGAAGCGGAACTGCCGGACCAGGACGACCTCCCCCGCATCGGTCACCGGGATGACGTTGATCCAGTCGGGGGCGTCCACCACGAAGAACTCGCGGGGAGGGCGATCGTCGGCGGGCCGATAGAGGACGCGGTCGAGGTCGAAGACCCGGCACCCCGCGACGCGCTCCGTCCCGAGACGGCGCCAGGCCTTCATGACGGTCCTACCCCTTCTTCTCCTCGGTCTTTCCGGCGAGCCGCGCCGCGCGGACCTCGAGCTTCCGGCGGAAGCGCTGGGCGCGGCGAATTCGCTTCTTGAGCGCGCGGGCTGCCGGGCCCTCGAGCGATTCCCCGGCGTCGGCCAGCCTCTTCTTGAGCCGCGCGGTTCTCTGCTTGAGCGATTCGACGGTGGCGATCGGCATCGGGAACCCCTTCGAAAACGAAAAACGCGGGCGGGACTCTAGCACAACCCGGATGCGCCGAGCGCCTCCGCCCCCGTATACTCCCGGCGATGCCGCTCTACGAGAAGCACGTCTTCGTCTGCGAGAACGAGAGAGATCCGAGCGACCCGAGGGGTTGCTGCCGGGCGCGCGGAGGAGCCGAGGTGAGGGAACGCCTCAAGGCGGCCGCGCACGCTGCCGGGCTCAAGGGGAAGGTCCGGATCAACTCCGCGGGGTGTCTGGACCAGTGCGCCCGCGGGGTCGCCGTCGTCGTCTACCCGGAGGCGACCTGGTACGGCGGCGTCACGGTCGAGGACGTCGACACGATCGTGCGAGAGCACCTCCTCGGCGGCACCCCGGTCGAGCGGCTCCGCATGCCGCACATGCGGCCCCCGGAGTGACCGGGTGATCCTCGCGGGCGGGCGGCGTTTCCTCGTCGTCGGCCATCGCGGCGCAGCGGCCCGGGCCCCCGAGAACACCGCCTCCTCGCTCCGGGCGGGGCTCGACGCCGGGGCCGACGCGATCGAGATCGACGGCGGCATCTCGGCCGACGGCCGCGCCGTCGTCCTCCACGACGCGACCCTCGACCGGACGACCGACGGCCGCGGGCCGGTCGACCGGCGGAACTGGAGCGATCTCGAGCGCCTCGACGCCGGCTCGTGGTTCGCGCCGCGATTCCGGGGAGAGTGCCTCCTCGACCTCGACGGCGCGCTCGCGATCGTCCGCCCGCGGGCCCCGATCTTCGTCGAGATCAAGGGGCAGGAGTCGGACCCCAGTCGGGTCACCGGCCGCGACCGCCGCCTCGCCGCGGAGGTCGTGTCGGCCCTCCGCAGGACCGGCGGGCTCGAAGGAGCGTCCGTCTCGTCCTCCCACTGGGCGCTGATCGACCATCTTCGCGGCCGCGAAGGGGGTCTCGATCTCGCCCTCACGCTGCGTTGGAGCGAGCGCCGCGATCCGCTCGCCTGGGCTCGGCGCACGCACGCCGCGGCCCTCCACGCGAACCGGCGGCTCTGTTCCGCGGACTTCCTCTCGCGCGCGCGGGGCGCGGGCCTCTCGGTGATCGCCTACACGGTCAACCGGATCGCCGAGGCTCGCGCCCTCGCCGCCTCGGGTGCCGACGGGATCTTCACCGACGATCCCGCCCGGTTGGTCCGGACGCTTCGTCCCGCCGGAGCCGAGCCCCTCGACGCCGCCGAGCTCTTCCTCGGCATCGACCAGGGGAGCGGCGGGACGCGCGCGGTGCTCGCGCGCCGCGAC
>CAZVOE010000241.1:0-3582 GCA_964628935.1 uncultured Acidobacteriota bacterium | reverse complement strand
GGCCCTCGAGGGAAGGCGGGCCGCGTCCCGCGTGGACGCCGCCGGCCTCTTCGTGGCGGTGGCCCCGCTCCGAGGAGCGACCTCCGAGATCGTCGCGGTCGCGGAAGCGACCCTCCCCGTCGAAGCCGTCGACGGCCCGATCCGCAGGCTCGCGCACCGCATCGCCCTCCTCGCGCTCGCTGCCGCGGGTCTCGGGGCGGCGCTCGCCGCCTGGCTCACGCGCGTCCTCGCCCGGCAGGTCGAGGATCTGGCACAGGTTTCGTCGAGGATCGGCGCCGGAGACCTCGAAGCCCCCGTCCCTCGTGCGGGGATCGCGGAGATCGGCCGTCTCGCGTCGGCGATGGAGGACATGAGGATCCGACTCGGGAAGCTCACCACGGACTTGCGGCGCCAGCGGGCGGAAGCCGAGTCGATCCTCGCGGGGACCGCGGATGGGGTCCTCGCCGTCGATCGCGAGAGGAAGATCCGGTACATGAACCGGCAGGCTGCCGAGCGGCTCGGCGTACCGATCGAGCGTGCGATCGGGCGTTTTTGCGGCGACGTGCTCCGTTCGAGGGAGCCCGACGGGCGGCGGCCCTGCGAGGATCGATGTCCGATCCTCGACGCGCGCTTCCGCGGCCCGTCTCGCTCGGTCGAGCATCTCGAAACCGGGGCTGGCCCCCGCACGGTACTCGTGACGAGCGGCCCGCCCACGCCGGGAGGGGCCGACGAGGAGGCCGCCCGCCAGATCGTCGTGCTCCGCGACGAGACCGACGCCGAGGCGGCCCGCCGCCTCCGCGATGCCGTCGTGGCGAACGTCTCGCACGAGTTCCGCACGCCACTCTCCGCGCAGCGTGCGTCCGTCGAGCTGCTTCGGGAGAAGATTCAGGGAGTCGAGGACGCCGCTCCGCTGCTTCGGTCCCTCGAGCGAGGGACGCTGCGGTTGACGCGGCTCATCGACAATCTCCTCGAGAGCCTGAGGATCGACGCGGGCCAGGACACGATCCGGCAGGAGCCGGTCGACCTCGACGCCGTTCTCGAGGAGGCCGTCGAGGAAACGGCCCCCCTCCTCGAATTGCGCCGACAACGGGTCGACCTCGATCTCCCCCACCCGCTTCCCGAGGTTTCGGGCGATTCGGTCCGGCTGACCCAGGTCTTCGTCAACCTACTCGCAAACGCGAACAAGTTTTCCCCGGAAGGATCCTCGATTACCATCCGCGGCGAGCGCCGGCCGGGAGAGGTCGTGGTCACGGTCGCGGACGAGGGGCCGGGGCTTCCGCCCGGCGAGACGGAGCACCTGTTCGACCGGTTCATCCGCTCGTCGAGCGACGAACCGAAGGAGAGCGGATTGGGTTTGGGACTTTGGATCGTCCGGTCGATCGTTGCCCGCCACGGGGGACGCGTCGAGGCGCACGACGCCGAGCGCGGCACCAAGATCGCGGTGGTCCTGCCGACGGGGGCCGGGCGTGAAGATCCTGGTCGTTGACGACGATCTCGATTTGCTCGGCCTCGTCGCCTATGCGCTTCGGCAGGCCGGCTTCCTCGTCGTCGAGTCGTCCGACGGGAAGGAGGCGCTCGAACTCGTCGAGCGCGAGGAACCCGACCTCTGCATCCTCGACGTCAACTTGCCACGCCTCTCGGGGTTCGAGATCCTCTCGCGCGTCAGGGAGCGCAGGCGCGCCCTCCCGGTCATGATGCTGACAGTGCGATCAGCCGAGGACGATCAGGTCAAGGCTCTCGTCCTCGGGGCGGACGACTACCTGACGAAGCCGTTCAGCCCGAGGACTCTTCTCGCTCGCGTCCGCGCGCTTCTCCGGCGCGCGGGCGCCGAGGCGTCACCGATCCTCGCGTGCGGCGATCTCACGCTCGATCCGGAGCGCCGCGGAGTGCGCATCGGCACGGGCCCTCTCCAACGGCTGACCCCGCTCGAGTTCCGCCTGCTTCAAGTCTTGGCCGCGCACGCGGGCAGGACGGTGACCGCGCAGCGGCTCATCGTCCACGTCTGGGGGGCCGGGGGTCGCGGGGACCGCCAACTTCTGAAGCAACTCGTCCGCCGGGTCCGGACGAAGATCGAAGCCGACCCTTCCCTCCCCTCGCGACTGCTCACGGACGCCGGGCTCGGCTATCGTCTGGCGACGTCGCCTCCCGACGAACCACGCGCCTGATCCCCGCGCGCAATCCGTGCGGAAACCGACGTTCGCCGGGATCGCCCGACGAAGGAATTTCGCCCAGTCGCACGCGGCTCACGCCGCGATGGGAGCGTGCCGCGGATGGACGAGGCGGTCGAAATCGTCGACGTCCATCTCGACGAGGGTCGCGTGATCCCCGGCGTTGAACGCCACCTCCGTCCCTCTCGGCACTTCGTCGTCGAGGATCGTCTGGATTCCCCAGAGGTTCCCGAACGGCGGCATCGCGCCGAGCTCGCAGTCCTCGAAGACCCTGCGGAACTCGTCCTCGCGCTCGATCTCCACCTCGCGGACGCCGAGAACGCGACGGCACTTCTCCAAATCGACCTTCTTGTCGGCGCGGGTCACCGCGAGGTAATGACGCCCGTCCGCCCGGAACATCACGCACTTGAGCATGCGCTTGCCGCTGACGTGGGAGAGCGCCGCGGTTTCCTGAGCGGTGTACGCGGGCGAGTGCCTCACGGTCCGATAGGGAACGTGAGCTTCGTCCAAGAACGCGCGGAGGCGTGCGTTGATCGGCATGGCCGAACCTCCTTTCTGCCGACAGCATACGCTCCCTCGCCGATCAAGCCAACCCGGGACCGACTTGATCCGGCTCGAAGGCATCGCGCTCGAGGACGCGCAGGGCGAAACGAAGGAGGCTCGTGCGCGCCGCGTCGGCGAGGGCCGGAAACCACTCTGGGCTCGCGAGGACGAGGCACCGGAACGCCACGAAGGGCGGCGCGACCTCGAGCATCTCGGTGTCGCGCGCGGCTTCGAGATAGCGCGACCAGAATCGCAGAAACAGGCTCCGGAGTCCCCCCTCGAAGCGGCCCGACCCGGCGAGCGCGAAGAGCACGTAGTTCATCGTCAGCGAGACGACGTCGTCCGCGGGCTCCCCCCATTCCCCGCGGGAACGGTCGATCAGAGTGAAGCGCGTTCCCGAGCGAAACAGGATGTTCCAGGGATGGAAGTCGCCGTGCACCTGCCGAAGGCGATGGGTGCGGTCGCGCAGGCGCCAGCGCCAGGCGACCGCGTGACGTTCGATCTCCTCCAGGATGCCGTGGTCGAGGAACGCGGCGCCGGGGGGATACCGGTCGATGACCCCCATGATGCACTCCCCGTGGCCGATCAGATCGCGGATTCTCCTCGTGTAGAGGGACGGCTCCACCCCCTTCACCGAGTGCACCTCCACGAGGTAATCGCAGAGGGCGTCGGCGCGGGCGACGTCTTGGCGTCTGACCTCTCCTCGCGCCGAGATTTTCTCGAGATCCTCGAAGTACGGCCGCCCCGACGCGAAATCGCGCACGAGGAAAACCTCCTCGACCTCGCCGAGCGACTCGAGCGCCCCTCCTCGGACGACGGCGCCCACATCGATGGACCGGGCGTGGCGCGGAAGTCGGTTGTACGCGCGATGGGCCCGGAGGATCGCGCCCGC
>CAZVOE010000240.1:0-3675 GCA_964628935.1 uncultured Acidobacteriota bacterium | reverse complement strand
GCGCACCGCTCGCCACCCCGCCCGCCCCCTTCTCGATCGAGCGGATCCGCCGCACGGTCGCCGCGCTCGCCGCGCCCGAGATGGAAGGGAGGGCGCCGGGGACGGCGGGGCACGAGCGCGCCGCGGCGTTCGTCGAGAACGAACTGCGCGCCGCGGGGCTCGCTCCGGCGGGGGAGGACGCGGGCACGTTCGCATCGTCGTGGGTCGCGGACGCCGGTACCCCCGTGCGGAAGGTCACGCTCCGGAACCTCCTCGGCAAGGTCCCGGGATCGAAGCCGGAGCTCGCCGGCCAGGTGGTCGTCGTCGGCGCTCATTACGACCACCTCGGGGACGGCTGGCCGGAGGCCCGCGCAGGGCACGAGGGCAAAATCCATCCCGGTGCCGACGACAACGCGAGCGGGGTCGCCGCGCTCTTGGAGTTGGCCCGCGTCTTCGTCGCAGCTCCTCCCCCCGACCGGACGATCCTCTTCGCGGCGTTCGACGGGGAGGAGACGGGGCGTCTCGGATCGAAGCGCCTCGTGGAGTCGCTCGCGCGGGAGGGAACGACCGTCCACGCGATGGTCAACCTCGACTCGGTGGGACGGCTCGGCGGCGGGAAGGTCCTCGTCCTCGGGACGGGGACGGCGAGGGAATGGGTTCACGTTTTCCGGGGGGCGGGCTTCGTGACGGGGGTCCCGGTCGAGAGCGTCGCGAACGATCCCGGCGGAAGCGACCAGGTCTCGTTCCAGGAGCGCGGGATCCCGGCGGTGCAGCTGTTCACGGGGCCGCATCCCGATTACCACGCTCCGAGCGATCGCGCGGAGAGGATCGACGCGGAGGGGATCGCGAAGGTCGCCGCGGTCGCGCGCGAGGCGATCGAGTACCTCGCGGGGCGCGCGGAGCCGCTTTCCGCGGCGGCCAATCCCCGGGCGGAGGCGCGCGAAACGGGCGGCTCTCGGAAGGTCAGCCTGGGGACCATTCCCGACTTCGCGTTCGAGGGTCCGGGAGTCCGCCTCTCGGGCGTTCGCCCCGACTCGCCCGCGGAGCGTGCAGGGCTTGCCGAGGGGGACGTGATCGTCGGGGTCGGCGACGTGGAGACGCCCGACCTCCGGAGCTTCTCCTCCGCGCTCGAGCGTCTCGCTCCCGGAGGGCGGGTCGTGGTGCGCTTCGTCCGGGAGGGAGTCCCGCGAACGGTGGAGGCGACGGTCGCACCTCGCTGACGGGTACCTACGGCGCCGCGTCGCAGGCGTCTCCGATCCCGTCGCCGTCGGAGTCCTTCTGGTCCGGGTTCTGCGCGAACGGACAGTTGTCGCAGGCATCCCCGACGAAATCCCGCTCATGGTCGGGTTGTACGGGATCGGCGCTCTCGGGGCAGATGTCGTTGCGATCGTCGACTCCGTCCTGATCCACGTCGGACCCGGTGAAGGACGGGCACGGGGAAGCCGGCGCCCCCCGTGGGCCGCCGCTGCCCGCTCCGAGCCCCCCGGTGCCGCATCCGTTCTCGGCGGCGACGAGGTAGGCGAAGAGCTCGCCGGGGACGGGAAGCGATGGATCGGACGCCACGCGCGAGGTGAGGGCGGCCGCAAGGCAGGAAAACGCGTTCGAAAAGCCGCTCTCGGGGGGGGTGTCGCTCCGATACAGGTGGTAGACGTGCCCCTGCTCCGCAGCGTCCCACGCGACGGTGGAGCGGTCTGCGCCGATCCGAAGCGCCGACGCGTCGCCGGGTAGAACGGAGGAGGCGTAGGCGTCCGGCGCGCAGTCGCGGTCGGCGCAGACGCCGTCCCCGTCGGCGTCGTTCGCGGGATCGAGGGGGCACGGATCGCAGAGGTCCCCGGAGCCGTCCAGGTCGAGGTCGGCCTGATCGAGATTGGCCGTCGCGGGACAGTTGTCGACGCAATTCGGGAGGCCGTCGCCGTCGAGGTCGGCATCCTCGTCGACCAGCCCGTCGCAGTCGTCGTCGATGCCGTTGCAGACGGAGTCGTCGAACGCCGGGGGTCCGGGAACGCAGTCGTCCACCTCGGCGCCGGCCTGGCAACGGAGGCTCCCCACGGAGGCGCACGCCCCGATTCCGCAGGTTGTGGGACGTTCGGGAAAGTCCTCGTCGAACTCCCCGTCGCAATCGTCGTCGGAGCCGTCGCAGGTCGCGTCTTCGTAGCGGTTCGCGCATCCGCCGGGCGTGCAGCGGTCGGTCGTGCAGAGGTCGTGATCGTCGCACGCGGCGTGTTCGTCGCAGAACGGCGAATCGAGGTCGCCCCGCCTGTGATCGAAGGGGGAACCGCCGAGGGTGAGCGCCACGCTCACGCCGGTCACCCCGGCGGTCGGCGAGATCTCGCGGAGACGGTCGGCCGGGCCGTCCGATCCCTGCATCGCGTTCGCGTGCCCGACGCCGGCGAGACCGGAGAGGTTGAGCCCGGGCTCCGAGTCCACGAGGAAGCACTCCGCCGTCACCGGGTCCATTTCGTAAAGGCCCTGCGCGGCGGGCGCGTTCGTCCAGACCCAGAGGCGGTCCTCCGCGTCGAAGGTCAGGTCCCCTCCGTAGAGGTCGACGGTCGCCGTTCCAAGGAAAGTCGCCGCGGCGGTCCCCGGCTCGATCGTGTAGAGGCCATCGGTCGCCTGGGAGATCGCGTACAGCCGCCCGTCCCCGCGGAACGTGAAGCCGACGACGTCGGAGACGACGACGCCTCCGGCGAGGACCGGCCCGATCAGGGTGACCGACGGAGGGTCCGCCGCCGTGGGACCGAGCTCGATCCGAAGGAGGAGACAACCCGAGCGGGACCCCTCCGGGCAGAAGCCGCCGCCGTTGTCCGCCCCGACCGCATAGAGGGTCCGCCCGTCCGCGGCCGCGAGGGCGAGGATCGGAGCGTACGCGACGCCGGCGTCGGAACGGAGGGAGAGGGCGCCGGTCCCCGGGTCGACCGTGTAGATCTTCGAGGCGGTGGGCTCGTCGAACGGGGTGTCGACGAGCAGGAGCGGGAGGGCGCCGGCGGCGGGAGTCGCGAGAGAGACGAGCGCAACGAGGGTGCCCAGGATCCGCATCCCGCTCCATCCTCCGATCGGCCGCACGGCCGTCCCGCGAATATCCGCGCGGGCGGCGGCCGCACAAGCGGAATCGACGGACCTCGACGGCGGAGCGTTACGTTCCCGTCAGAGCGGCGACCATCGGTCGGAGTTTTCCCGGGTCATCGTGCGTCGTCGACCCAGTCGGCGACGAAGATGTTCGTGTCCCCGGGCTTCGCCTGGAAGCGGTTCGACGCCCAGACGAGCCGCTTCCCGTCGGGGGTGAACATCGGGAACGAATCGAACGCCTCGTGCCAGGTCACCCGCTCGAGCCCCGAACCGTCGACGTCGATCCGGTACAGGTCGAAATTCCGGCTTCCCGGGTCGTGCTGGTTCGAAGCGAAGATCACCGACCGCCCGTCGGGGTGGAAGAAGGGAGCGAAGTTCGCGGCCCCGTTGTCGGTCAGGGGCCGCTTGTCGGTTCCGTCGGCGTTCATGATCCAGATTTCGAGTCGGCCGGGACGGATCTTCCCGTCCGCGAGGAGGGCCCGGTAGTCCTCGAGCTCCGCCGGGTCGGAGGGGTGGTGGGCGCGATAGACGATCCGGCTTCCGTCGGCCGAGAAAAACGGGCCGCCGTCGTACCCCGGTTCATGGGTCAGCCGAGTGATCCCCGAACCGTCCACGTTCATCGTGTAGATC
>CAZVOE010000239.1:0-3725 GCA_964628935.1 uncultured Acidobacteriota bacterium | reverse complement strand
GTAGAAAATGGGTCGGAGCCGCTGGCCACTTTCAACGGAGGCTGGGACATTCCCCGAAACGGCGCCCTCGGAGTTTTCCCTCATAATCCGCTGGTCCCAGGTTCGAGTCCTGGTGGGGGCATTGACCGCTCGCGCCTTGCGACGCGCGATGCGTAGAGTCTACGTAGAGTCGTGCAGTTGACCCCGGCCAGCAAAGGCGGATCGGCGCGACTGGGGCCATCTGAGAATCTCATTGACAATTGGCCCCCACCGCCTAGACTGGTCCCGCCATGATCTCCCGCAACCTCGAAGGACGCCTTCGGGGGCTCGCGAAGAAGTTCCCGACGGTGACGGTCACCGGTCCCCGGCAGTCCGGCAAGACCACCCTTTGCCGAAAGGTCTTCCCGAACAAGACCTACGTTTCGCTCGAGGCCCCGGACCAGCGCGAGTACGCGAGCCGTGACCCCCGGGGTTTCCTCGCGGACCTCGCCAAGGGGGCCATTCTCGACGAGGTTCAGCGCGTCCCCGAGCTTCTGTCCTACCTTCAGGGGGAAGTCGACGAGCGGGCGAAACCGGGCCGCTTTATCCTGACGGGCTCCGCGAACTTCGCGTTGCTTCACTCGGTCGGCCAGTCCTTGGCGGGACGCACGGCGGTGGTGAACCTCTTCCCGCTGAGTCTCGACGAGACCCGACGGTTTCCCGAGCCGCCCGCGGACCTCGAGGAGACGCTGTGGAAGGGCGGCTACCCCGCTATCTTCGACCGCGACCTGCCCGCCCAGGAATGGCTCGGGAGCTACGTCGCGACCTATGTCGAGCGCGACGTCCGGCAGCTGCTCAACATCGGCGACCTCGTCGCCTTCCAGACGTTCCTGAAGCTCTGCGCCGGACGGTCGGGCCAACTCCTCAATCTGTCAGCCCTGGCGTCGGACTGCGGGATGACCCATGGCACGGCGCGGTCGTGGATCTCGGTGCTCGAGACCAGCTACATCGCGTTCCGGCTCCCGCCGTTCATCGCAAACCCGAACAAGCGCCTGGTGAAGACGCCGAAGCTGTACTTTCATGACACGGGGCTCCTCTGCTACCTGCTCGGGATCCGGCACCCCGAACAGATCCGGACGCATCCTCTACGCGGTGCGATCTTCGAGACCTGGGTCGCGTCCGAGATCCTCAAGGCGCGCGCCCATCGCGGCCTGCCGCCGGCGCTGCTGTTCTTCCGAGATCGCAAGGGCGTCGAGGTCGACCTCATCGTGGAACGTGGGGACGTCCTCGTCGCGCTGGAGGCGAAGTCGGGCCACACGGTGGCGGGGGACTTCTTCGACGGTCTGACGAAGTTCGCCGGGCTCGCGGCTTCCCAGAAACGCATGCCACCGCTGCGGCAGGTCTTACTGTACGCCGGAGAGAAGCGACAGGAGCGCACGGGCGTGACCGTGCTTCCGTGGTCGAAGCTCCACGACTTCGACTGGGTCGGGACGAACAGATAAGGTCCGACCCGATGCCGGTGCGCGGATCCGAGAACCGCCGGTTCTGCCATCGCGAAAGCCGCAGACCGCGGGGGATGACCGCAACGCCCCGTCGAAAGCTGGCCGATTCTCGGCGCACCCATTCGCGCCGGCACCACGGCCAACTCCCGTCTGGATTCGTTCCCATAGGAAGTTGACCCAGGAAGCGCTCTGCCGTGACCGATCCGAATGAGGAGACCCGGGCATCCGACGAGTCGCCCCGGGACTCGCGCTCATCGGACGGCGGCGCGCATCGTCTCGGAGAACTGGAAAGTCTGTCGGTAGGAACGGGGAGCGGAGAGTACCTCGCCCGCTTCCGCATCCTCGAGGAAATCTCCCGCGGTGGAATGGGAACGGTCTACCGCGACCACGACTCGCTCCTGTCCGAACTGGACCCTCGGATTCTCGCTCCGAGGGTCGTGGCGTCACCTCGCCGCCGCTCACAGAACCCGAGGCGCCTCGACACACGGCTGAACGCGCGCGATGCGTGAAGCTTGCACACGGCGAGTGACCCTTCGGCAGTATGGACTCCTATTCCGTGCAGAGGCCCATTCCTACCAAGGCGGGTGAAGTCGAGATTCCAACCAACCGATCCTGTGGGTCCCCCGAGGCCTACTCGCAATTCCCGTTGCTGGGCAGGACGACGCTGGGCACCCGTGGAACCGGTGGACAAGAGAAAAGGCGCCGCTTCGGAAAAAGCTTGAAACGGCGCCCTCGAAAGTTTCGCGCATAATCCGCTGGTCCCAGGTTCGAGTCCTGGCGGGGGCATCGAACACGGCCCTGTCAACGGGCACGAGAAAGCGGTCCACGGAAAACAACGAAAAGTCCATCAACCCTGCGCCGGGTCGGGCGCGTCGTTGCGGCTCAACCGACGCACGCAAGCCTCCCCGCTGCCGGCATCGCCGAGCGGCCCGGCTCTCGCGGCTGGCCGGTTTCCGATCCCGGTGGAACCGGACCCGCCTGGGTCCCCGTCTCGACGGCTCGATCGGACGGAGGGCGCCCGCGCGTGAGTCACGCCCGGTTGTCAGGCGTCTTTTCCCACGAGGGACCTCGGGATCCCGGGGAGGGTCGCCATGAAGTCCATCACCCCCATCACGCTCCTGATCGCCACCGCGCTGTGCCTGCCATCGGTTTGGGCACAGGACGAACCGGTCTGCAACGGTCTCGACGACGACGGAAACGGGCTGCTCGACGACGGCTGCGACCGCTCGTGCGACGCCCCGCGCAACGCCGTGACGCCCTTCTGGCTCACCGAGGCAGCGGGCGATTCGTACGGTCCGGACCTGGCCTGGAACGGCGAGATCCATGGCCTGGCGTGGGTGGACGACCGTTCCGGCACGCCGCAGGCCTGTTTCGGCCGGCTCGACCGCGACGGCGCGATGCTCGGCTTCTCCTGCTTCGCCTCGGACGTCGCATCGGTGTCGCTCGCCTGGGCCGGCGACGAGTGGGGACTCGCGTACCGAACGGAGGGAACGAACGAACTGAGGCTCGCCCGGATGTACCCGAGCGGCCAGATCATCGACGTGCGGACGATCGCGACGGGTGGAGTGACCGATCTCGCCCCGGGCGCGCTTGCCTTCGCCCACGACCGCTACCTCCTCGCCTTCGAGCAGACCCTGTTCTCGCAGCCGGGGGTGCAGCTGTATGTCGGCGCCAAGTCGGGGGTGCCTGCGGTCGTGAGGAAGATCGACGCTTCTCCGACGGGAGCGCGGGAGCCAGCACTCGCGGCAGGCCTCGTGGAAGTGGCCGGGACGGGCGCGCCCGGCGTGGCGCTCGCCTGGCGGGATGCGCGCGACGATCCGGAAAGGATCTACATGGCGTTGGTTCGCGTGACCGACACCGACGCGATCAAGGTGGGCGAAGACATCCCGGCGAGCCCAGCCTCCGGCGAGAATCGCAGGGGGGCGAGCTCGCCTTCGGTCGCGTGGGACGGATCGCACTACGGCGTCGCCTACGCGCAGGCCGTCGGCGCGACCTATATCGCGTTCCATGTGGCGTACTTGCAAATTGACACCCGGGGTGTCGTCACCGTGCCGGGCACGGCGGTCACTTCTTTGTTTCACGTGAGCCCGCACCTGCTCTGGACCGGGCAAGAGTACCTGCTCGCGTACGGGGAAGGCCCCGTCGAAGTGGGGACCGGGGCGGCGGCGTCCCTCCTCCGCCTGGACGCTTCGGGCAGCCCCATCGGAACGCCGATCACCGCGAGCCAGGGGGGCGGCGGCGGAATCACCGTGGCCTGGTCCGGCC
>CAZVOE010000238.1:0-3739 GCA_964628935.1 uncultured Acidobacteriota bacterium | reverse complement strand
CCCCCGCCCCGCGCCCATGCGGGGCGGCCGTCGGCGTCGGCGAGGGTGAACGTCACGCCGTTTCGATCGATTGTGTGAGGGTAGAGGTTCCAGTTGCCGTCGTCGGTCCCGGAGACCTGCCCCGTGACGCGAATTCGGTCCTTCGCTTCGAGCGTGTACCCGCGCTCGTCCCAGAACCACGCGGGACCCATGTGAAGGAGGTAGGTCTTCCCGTCGGCCTGGAAGAGGGCCATCCGGTCCTCCGCCTCCATCACCTTCCCCTCGAGGGTGACGACTCGGTCCGCATCGAGGCGCTCGCACCTTCCTTCCGCGCGCCTCGCTTCGGTCGAGAGACCGGCCGCGAGGAGCAGGGTCCAGAGAGCGACGCCGACCTTCGTGACGCGTGTCATCGGATCTTCCCCTTCCCCGTTTCAGCGCCCGCCGCGACGACCGCCGCCTGCGCGGCCGCCGCCCGTCCCGGGCGCGTGGATTCGATCGCGGTTCCGATCGCGGGCCGCGTCCCCGGTTCCGTCCCGGAGTCGGTCGCGTTCCCGCTCGCGGACCGCGTGCCCGCTCCCGTCGCGCAGGCGAACCCGCTCGCCGGTGCGCTCGTTGCGCATCTCGCGAACGAGCGCGGGTTCGTCCTTGCCGTCCCCGAGGACGCGCGCGCGCACGGGGTCGCCTTTCCGAAGCGCGGGCCCGCGCTCGCCGGCCGGGCCGAGGCGAAGCCACACTCGCTCCTGAGCGCGAGTGCGGACCTCGACTTCCGCGTACGCCGGCTCGCCGGCCGTCGCGGGAGAGAGTCGCGTCGCGACCACTTCCCCGCGGATCGTGGCGGGTTCGGGGGTGTCTCCGGCGAGAACCGGGAGGGAAGCGGCGATCGGGATCGCGGCCATCGCCCGAAGAAGTCGTCTCATGGTGTCGTCTCCCGGCCTGTCCGCGGCCCCTCGCCTGCGACGGCCGACCTCGAGAGGGGCAACCGACGTGCCACGGGGACACCGCGATTTTTCGGGATTTTCGCGCGTCGCGCTCGTCGGATTCGTCGAATGGAGGGGACGGCGCGACGATCCTTGCCGTTCGCCCATGGCACCGCCGTTGCTCTATCCTGGGGCATGCTCCTCGCGAAACGGCTGGCGGTGCTCGCGTCTCTCCACGCGCTTTCCGCCGTTCCGGCGCTTTCCGAACCGGCCGACGTCGTGTATCGCCACGACCTCGCCGACTTCACGGGGACGATCCCGACGAGCGACGCGCGCGTGGTCGTCGATCCCGCTCGCTCCGAGGTCTATACCCTTTACGGAAACGAGGTCCGCGTCTTCAACGACGCGGGCATGGAAATCCATCGGTTCGCGATCGATCTCGAAACCGGAAGGCTTCTCGACCTCGCGGTCGAGGATGGCGGCGACCTGCTCCTCCTCGTTTACGAGTCGGGCGCGGGAGAGGGAGCCAAGAACTGGTCGCTCGTCCGCGCCGACTTCCGCGGGCGCCCTTCCGGCACGCTCGCGCTCGAACGACCGGAGAGCGTCGAGCCGTTCCTTCCGAACCGGCTCTTCCTGCGGAACGGAAAGGTCTGGCTCCTGAGCCAGGGGCAGATGCGCGTCGCGGTGTGGGGTCGCGACGCTTCCTTCGAACGCGTCCTCGATTTGGCCGCGCTCGCGGGACTCCCCGACGACCGCCGGGCGAGCGCGGAGGTCAGCGGATTCGACGTCGGCGCGGACGGGACGGTGGTCTTCGCGATCCCCGTCCAGTTCCGGGTGCACGCGATCGACCCCGACGGGAAGGTCCGGTCGTTCGGAAAGGCGGGCTCGGCGGCGGGGAACTTCGGAGTCCTCGGGGACGTCGTGCTCGATCGCGAGGGGAACCTCTTCGTGTCGGATCGGTTGCGCGGTCTCGTGATGGTCTTCCGGCCGGATTTTCGGTTCCTCCGCGAGTTCGGTCGCACCGCGAACAACGCGTGGCTCGCAAGGCCGGGCGCCATGGCGCTCGACCCGGCCGGGAGGCTCTTCGTATCCCAGGTGCGGAATCGGGGGGTCGCGGTCTTCGCGATCGCCTCGGCTCCCTGACGAGCGCGTTGCGGCGCCATCCCTTGCGGGGTCACCCGTCCCGGCCGCAACGCTTGCGCAGCGCCCATTCGGCCGGGAGAACCCCCTTCGCCGGCCTGACCATGGCGCGCAGGTTTTTCGGCGCGAACCTCCCCCGCGGCTGCGTGGGAATCCTCAGAGCGTTGCGGGATCTCACCCACCGCCCGCGGTCGAAACGGGGACATTCCCCCGACAAGACCCCGACAATCCCGGAAATCGGCATCCCGGCGTCCTTCCGCCCCATGGCACCGCTGTTGCTCTTTCGTCGGGCGTGTCCATTACGATCGGGAACCGGGAGCAACGCCAGGAGAGCGAAAGGCTCCGTAGGATAACGACCAAGGAGGATCCGATGAGGACGATGCGGTTCGGAATGCTGGCCCTCGCGGCGGTGGCGCTCGTGGGATTCGCCGGCAATGCGTACGCGTTCCACTCGGGCGGCGTCGCGGAATGCGGCGGCTGCCACAGCATGCACAGCCCCGCGCCAGGGGGGACGTTCCTGCTGGTCGGCACCGACCAGAGCTCGGCGTGCCTGACTTGCCACGAGAACGCGGCCGACACCGGCCCGTCCTCCTACCACGTCAGCACCGCTCCCGGAAGCCTCGGTGCCGGACAGGCCCCGCTCCAGAGGACGCCCGGCGGCGACTTCGGCTGGATCAAGAAGGACTACACGTTCACGGTCCGCGGAAGCACGATCAACGAGGACGGGGACGGCCACGGCCACAACATCATCGCGGCCGACTTCGGCTATGCGGTGGACTCCCACCTCTCCACCGCCCCCGGCGGCTCGTTCCCCTCGTCCCAGCTCGGCTGTCAGAGCTGCCATGACCCGCACGGGCAGTATCGCCGTCTGGACGGAAACGTCGTTTCCACCACCGGCGGCCCGATCAAGGCCTCCGGCTCCTACTACAACGGGACGAGCGTCGCCGCGAACGAGCCCGATACGACGAACCCGGTCGGCGTGTACCGCCTCCTCGCGGGCGCCGGGTACGAGCAGGACGGCGTGACCTTCGCGGGCGTGCCCGCCGCCAAGGTCCCGAGCACCTACAACCGGACGGAAGCCACCACCCAGACGCGCGTCGCCTACGGCCACGCGACCACGAACGGCCAGATCAGCTGGGGCGACTGGTGCGCGACGTGCCACCCCGACATGCACTCGAGCGGGAATTACGTCCACCCCGTCGACGAGAGCCTCGGCAGCGACATCGCCCAGATCTACAACCAGTACGTGAAGACCGGCGACATGACCGGCTCGGCCACCTCGTCGTTCACGTCGCTCGTTCCGTTCGTGACGAACTCCGCCGACTATGCCGGCGTCCTCGCGCCGCTCGCCGTCAACAACGACACGCAGCTCGGCGGCCCCGCGTCGAGCGACCGGGTGACCTGCCTCTCCTGCCACCGCGCGCACGCCTCCGGCTGGGAGTATGCGCTGCGCTGGAACATGGAAGGCGAGTTCATGACGTACAACGGCCTGTACCCCGGCACCGACACGACCCCG
Source organism: uncultured Acidobacteriota bacterium (assembly GCA_964628935.1). GTDB lineage: Bacteria > Acidobacteriota > Polarisedimenticolia > Polarisedimenticolales > DASRJG01 > CAYLHQ01. The sequence continues at coordinate 187 of CAZVOE010000238.1, read as the reverse complement.
ACGGTTCCGCAGTTCGCGCGGGGCCGCACGAGCGCCGAGACCCAGGCCGCGTACTACGACCGTCCGGTCACCAAGTTCGCGAATTACCAGCGCGTGCTCTGCAACAAGTGCCACGCGAAGGACTGATCATCGAGACGCCCGGACCTCGGTCCGGGGCACCTTTGGGGAAGGGGGCCGGCATCCGCCG
>CAZVOE010000237.1:2722-3763 GCA_964628935.1 uncultured Acidobacteriota bacterium | reverse complement strand
GATTTCTACGCGGCGAGGGGATCGAGGGGAAGAACGCCGCTGCGTGACCGCTTACTCATGAGCGGCACGCCAGCGGCGTACGGACCGGCGATCGACCCCCACACGGCGCGCAACCTCGACGGGCGCGAAACCTTCGGCAAGGAGGGCGATGGCCTGAAGGCGACGACGCTCAAGGGCTTCCGGGCTGCCGGCTGGACGCATGACTCATCCTCCGCCCGGAGTATAGGACATTCATTACGCAGGGATCAATAACCGCTCATGTCGAATCCCAGTAAAGCGAGAGCGATGATGGCGAGCCATGTCAGTGGCACGGAAATGACCACCACCGTCGGCCAGCCACGAAGTTGTGACCGCACCGCCTGCACCAGACCTCCAGGACCGCGATCAGCGACCTCCCTCAGCGATAGCCAGCGCCCCCGTATGAGGATGGCTGCGACGAGGGCAATCCACTCGACAAGAAACAAGGCGATCAGGACTCGAAGTAGCATCTTCGTCCTCACAACGACCCACATATCCAGTCGGTCAGCGTGCCGAGCGAAATCACTCCCGTAGCGGCCAGTCCCCAGTAACCCTCTGCGCCGCCACCCGCGCTCACGGATCCGGTGCCTCCCAGGCGATTGTAGAGGCTCCCATTCGCGCCCAAGCTGAACGATCCCTCGATACCCACTTTGCCTAGAAAACCGCCGGAGGTCCCGAGCACGGCGGATAGGCCACGAACATTGCTCATGTCTTGAGCGTTGTATGCTCCAACAACTCCTCCAGCTCCAAGTACAAGTCCACCGCCAACTTTGTACGTGGCGGTTCCAAAGGCGAAGACGTTTCCTTTCGGGTCCAGCCCAACCCCTGCCGCGACAGTCAGGCCCATCACTACGACCATGGAACTCAGTTGGCCTCCCACGACGTTGGTTCGACCGAGTCCCAAGAACTCCCCAAGATCCGACTGTCGGAAAGAGTTGAAGCCGGCAACGGCGGACTCGCACGTCTTCCGAACGGGGCTTGAACCTCCGCCCCTGCCCCTCCCGTCCCGCCCGAGTGAGTCAC
>CAZVOE010000237.1:0-2712 GCA_964628935.1 uncultured Acidobacteriota bacterium | reverse complement strand
GACGGTACGGTTGGCGCGGGCGCCTGCGCCGCGGGTCCCGGCCGCGGCCGGGGGCGTCTGCGGTGGAGGCTACGTCGTCGTAGATCTCCACGCATACGATCATTCCGCCCTGCTCCCAACATTCGAAATCTGGTCCACCCGCGCTTCCTCCGCCGGCGCTAGAGCTGGGCACGATGTCGGTCCATCCGAAGAACGGTGCTGCCGCCTCGATGAAGAAGAGCCCCCACGGATCCCACCGGTTCACCGGATCGTTCCCCGCGTACGCATACCGGTTCCACGACTGCCCGTCCCCCATGCTCCCATGCACCGGATCCGCCGACAGGAACCTCCCCGCCTCCGGCCCCATCCACCGGAACATCGCGTAGTCGAGGCTCCCGCCCGCCTCCCGCTCGTACGTCGTGAAGATCCGCGTCGTCTCGGGGGAGGTCTCGTACCACGGCTCGCCGAAGGGGTAGTGACCCTGCTCCTCCCCGATCATCCCGTCCGCGAACGTCGTCGCGCGGATCGAGAGATGGTCCTGGTGGTGGTACTTGATCGTCGAGCCCTCGATCGTCGCGAGGAGCGTGCTCCCGAGCCAGACGTACTCCTTGGTCCACGAGGTGCCGTTCCACTCGCCGATCACTTGCCCGCCGTCGCGCAGGTAGAGGGTCGTGCTCGCGCCTTCGGTCCGCTTGATCCGGAGACCCGTCGCGTCGAAGGCGAAGCCGATGGCCGGGCCCGAGGCGGGCGTGTGCCCGATCGTCCGCCCCGCGGCGGAGTAGCTCCAGGTCAGCCCCCATGCGGGGTAGGTCGCTCCGCCCGTGGTGTGCGCGCGCTTCAGCCTCGAGAGGCCGTCGTACTCGAAGCGGACGGTTCGGTCGGGTATGACCAGGTCGTTGATCTTCCGGATCCGCCCGTCGTTCCCCGCCGCAGTTCCGTACTCGTAGGTCAGGTCGATCATCGTCCCGCCCTGCTGCGGTCGATCATACCGGATCTCCGAGAGGAGCAGGCGCTCGGGAGTCCATCCGAACGAGGCCGTGACCCCGTCCGCGACAGGGTCTCCCTGGCACGGCACAGCCGTCTTCACCACGGCATCGGGTCGAGGACAATCGTGCTCTCCGAGACAGACCTGCGAATGGCTTCCCAGAACGCAGCTTTGTCTTCTCCCGGATAGTCGCGGTCGAGTACCTCGCGCGCTTCGGTCGCGCGCCTGGCGTAGACCAGAGCCACGATCGCGCGGAGGAACTTGCCTCGCGCGACCCCTCGATCGAAACGTTCGAACTTGTCGCGAGGAGCGCTTGCGATGACGCGGCGGTCAGAGTCCGTCACATTCGCCAGCGCATCTCTCGCGATCTCGGTGTACCAGGACTCGAACTCGACCGTCGCATCGACGATCTTCCCGGCCTCGATGCGGACGATGATGGGAGGAACTTGAGAATCGTAGTGATAGATGTCCAGGAGTTCCTCGCGTTGTTGAAAGCCGTCCTGCCATGTCATGAGACGATTCGGCGCCCCGAGGTCGTCCGCGACGCCGAACCCATACTTGTTGTCGGATACGACCACCCAACTACGGTCACCGGGACAGGAGAAGAACACGGACCTTGGGCGGCGAGGCTCATCCCGCAGGCCGACGATTAGTCCGTCCGGCTCCCCGTCGGCATCCAGGTCGCGCTCCCATGGCTCCACACGCGGACGAAGCAACCGATCCTCGTACACGGTCGTGCCGGAGAGCCCACCGATGGACACCTCTCTAAGCTCGTTCGGTGGACCGTCCACCTTCGTGGGGTCGCCGATGCGGATCCAGCAGCCGGCGCGGTGAAGGACATTCTCGGCGATCGGTCGTTCAGTGTCCTCGGATCGGTCGGCAGTCGCTCCGGATCGACTGGATCGGCAGGACACAGCCGTCACAAGCATGAGCAACAGCGCCAGCGAGGTCGTCAGGACGGCCGTCGCCGCAAGGGGCACCGCGCAGATGAACGCCGAGGCTGGCGTGCATCGAGACGCTCCGCGATCAGAATCAGTCGACACGGCCGATCTCCGATGTGCCTTCGGGGCATCCTCCCAATTCGCCCGGTACGTAGAGAAGGACCGAGCCATAGGTATCTTGCGGGTTGTCGGGCACCTCCAGGAGGAGCGTGCCGGCATCGCGCTGCAGCAGATGAGTCTGTCGTTCGTACGTCGTCGCGCCTGACAGTGCGAGGTGATCCATCACGTCGTCGATGCCGTTGAATCCAGCGGCGCCTTCGACTACGCCGAAGACATTCTGGCGGTGTGGCCGAAGGGCCGCTTTCCCGCCAGAGGACCACTGCCGCGGAACCACGGCTGTAGAATGGGCTTGCTTCGGTGTGCCGAAGGCCGTGGTCTGTCCGGTCCGAACGTGGTCCATGTTGCCCACCATCATTCGCGCATCGCCGTAACATAAGCGGTAGGTGGGTGGCGCAGATTCTTCCTTGCCGTCGGCCTCGCTGTCCCCGACCGGGCGGCCGTGGCTGAGCAGAGGAGGGTCTCCGGGTCCGTCGTTGCACGGCAACATGAAGATATCGACGCCGTATTGCCTGCAAAGTTCCGCTTCGGTCAGGTAGTAGATCGCCCCGTCCAAGAACGGGTTGTAGCTCTTCCCGCCGCCTCCGCCCCACACCGTATGACTTTCGTGCACCTGGACCTTCTTCTTGGGTTCGAGCCCCCACGGATCCCACCGGTTCACCGGATCGTTCCCCGCGTACGCATACCGGT
>CAZVOE010000236.1:0-3786 GCA_964628935.1 uncultured Acidobacteriota bacterium | reverse complement strand
TGGCTCGTCGCGACGCTGCGAACGGCCCTCCGCGCGCCGATGACCCGGCGGGCCGTCTTTCGCGCGCTCGGGGTCGGGCTCCTCGTCCTCCCGTCGCTCCTGACGCCGACGACCGTCGAGGGGCGCCGGATCAGCGTCGCCGCCCACCTCGGAGGGCTCCTTGCCGGGGCGGCGGCGGGGTACGTGCTCGAACTCCGCCGGGAGCGTGGGACGATCCGCTGACGATGGCGGCGTGGATCGACTACCGGGAGTACCGCCCCGGGGCGCACGGGATCGCGGGGACGGTGAAGGTCCTGCGCGACGTGCGCGGGGGCGAGTACCTCGGAACGCGCGATCTGCTCGTGTGGCTGCCGCCGTCCTACGCCGCGTCCGATTCGCGTTACCCCGTCCTCTACATGCAGGACGGGCAGAACCTCTTCGATCCGGAGACATCGTTCGCCGGCGAGTGGCGCGTCGACGAGTCGATGGAGGCGCTCGCCGCGGAGGGGTTCGAGGCGATCGTCGTCGGGATCCCCAACGCGCGGGAGCGCCGCCTCGACGAGTACTCGCCGTTCCGGGACGCGACGCAGGGAGGAGGAGGGGCGTATGCGTACCTCGACTTCGTCGTGCGCGTCGTCCGCGCCGCCGTCGAGGCGGAGTTCCGCGTCGAGCGCGCCGCCGCGGCGACGGGGATCTTCGGGTCGTCGATGGGAGGGATGTTCGCGCTGTGGGCCCACCTCGAGCGCCCCGACGTCTTCGGTTTCGCGGGGGCGATGAGCCCCTCGCTCGGTTTCGCCGCCGAGGGGATGCTCCGCTACCTGCGCCGGACGTCGTGGGTTCCGGGCCGCATCTATCTCGACGGCGGGACGGCGGAAGGCGTGCCCCCCGGACGGGTCGCGTTCCGTGCGAGGACCGGGGCGCGCCGGGTCCTCGGCCGGCTCCGCGCGGCGCGCGACGTCCTCGTGTCGAAGGGTTGGCGCGAGGGGGAGGACCTCCTCTACGTCGAGGAGCGGCGCGGAAGGCACGACGAGGAAGCCTGGGCGCGGCGGTTCCCCGCCGCCGCCCGGTTCCTCCTCGCCCCGCTACGCCGGGGCGAGCCGGTCGCGTAGCCTCCGCGCTCCTTCCTCGAAGAGCGCAGGGTCGGGGAGGAGGCTCACGACGAGCCGTCCGGGACCGGGGAAGCCGAAGAACGAGCCGGGGTGCACGGCGACCCCGTCCTCCCGCAGCAGGCGCACCGCGACCGTCTCGTCGTCGTCGATCGCGGGGATGCGTAGAACGGCGCTCCAGCCCCCTTCGGGACGGATCGCCCGCACGGAGCCACGCGCGTCGAAGATCCGTTCGAGCGTCGCGAGGTTGCCGCGGCAGCGCGCGAGGATCGCCTCGCGCACGCTCCTCCCTCGCCGGAGGAGATCGGGAAGGGCGCCTTGGACCGGCGTCGCCGCGGAGAGGTAGGCGTCGTTCACGTACTCGAGCCGTTCGACCGCCTCGGCCGCGACCCGCTCCGGTCCGGAGACGACGATCCAGGCGAGCTTCAACTGCGGGAGGCCGACGCTCTTCGAAAGACCGCCGAGCGTGAACGTCAGGCATTCGCGACGCAGGGCGAAGCTCTTCCGCGGAGGGCCGTCGTCGAGCGGGAACTCGAGGAAGACCTCGTCGGCGATCAGGGCGGCCGAGGCCTCGGCGCAGAGGGAGGCGAGCCGCGCGGCGGTGTCGGGGGCGACGTGGAGGCCGGTCGGGTTGTTCGGGTGGACGACGAGGATCGCGCGCGCGCGGGCGACCTCCCCGGCGCCGAGGTGCGGTTGCCCGTCGGCGTCGGAGTCGAGGAGGTAGGGCTCCGCGCGGACGGCGTCGAGCCCCGCGAGGTGGTCGAACAGGGGATACGACGGGACGGGGACGAGAACGGAGTCTCCCGGGTCGCACAGGAGGCGGAACAGGAGTCCGTAGGCTTCGCTCGTGGACGCGCAGAGGACGATGCGCTCCGGGTCGATCGCGGCTCCCCGCGCCGCGTAGGAGGCGGCGACCGCCTCCCTCGCCGACCGCAACCCCTTCGGATCGGGCCGGTACGCGAGGCTCGCGGGATCGGCGAGGCCGGCGAGCAGGTCCGCGGGGTACTCGATCCCGACCGCGGTCGGGTTCGACACCGTGAGGTCGAAGGGGCACCCCCCGCGGTTCTTCGCGGCCTCCGCGAGGGCGTTCGGGCGCAGATCCCGCGGAACTCGTCCGGAGAACATGGAGGGAGTATAGGGAAGGAAGGCCGCGCCCCCACGGGCTCGACCGGCGCGGTTCCCTCCGCCGGTGCGACGCCTTCGGTCAACGGGTGCCGCGTCGGCGAGATCCGAAATCCCCCGCGCCGCGACCGCCTCGCCCTCCTCTGCGACGGGACGGAGCGCGGGAGGAGCCGGAGGGAGCGGTGGGGCGAGCGGATGCGCTCGATGCGGGGACCGGGCCGACGCGAACGACGGCGGCCGCGGGCCCCAAACCGGCCTCGCCGGGGTAGCGCACGCGCTCGAGGAAGAGTCCCGAGGGGGGCGCGGTCCAAGCGGCGGTCCCTCCCGGAGCGGCGGCGGGATCGCCCTCGAGGATCCTCCGGAAGGCGTCCTCCGTCAGCTCTCCGGCCCCGACCCTCACGAGCGCCCCGACGATCCGCCGCACCATCTTCCAGAGGAAGTGGGAGGCGGTGAGGCGCACGAGGATGAGGGCCCCTTCCTCGACGACCTCCGCGCGCTCGACGACGACGATCGTCGAGGGTTGTTCGCCGGGCTTCTCGCAGAGAAGGGCGAAGTCGTGCCTCCCCTCGAGGAGGGCCGCGGCGCGGGCCATCGGGGCGGCGCGCAGCGCGCGCTTGACCCACCAGACGTGGCGCTTCGCGAACGCCGTCCGCCGCCGGGAGATCTGGTAGAGGTAGGTCCGCGATTGCGCGTCGTGCCTCGCGTGGAACCGATCCTCCGCGCGCGCGACGGAGAGCACGTGAATGTCGGAGGGGAGCGCGTCGTTGACCGCGAGGCGGAACGGCTCCGGCTCGATCGCCCTCCGGAGACGGAGGTGCGCGACCTGCCCGATCGCATGGACCCCGGCGTCGGTGCGGCCGGAGCCTCCGAGCTCCAGGATCTCCGCTCCTGCGGCGAGCATCGCTCGACGCAGCTCCCCCGCGACGGAGCGGGCGTTTTTCTGCTCCTGCCAGCCGTGGTAGCGGGTCCCGTCGTACTCGAGGTCGAGGCGGTAGGTGGGCACGGGTCACCGCTCGCCGCGCGTCCCGTCCGTCCGAAACTCGACACGGACCTCGCGGATCGCGTCCATCCGTTCCCCCATCCGGATCGCGGGAGCGTACCGCCACCGCTTCACCGCGTCCATCGCGGCGACGGAAAAGGCGGGGTGGGTCGAGTCGACGATCTCGATGCGCCCGACCGATCCGTCGGAGCGGACGACGACCCGCAGGATCGCCGTCCCCTCGACCCCCGATCGCCGGAGCGCGATCGGGTAATGGGGCTCGATGCGCACGCGGAGAGAAGGCTCGTCGATCCCGGCGGCGTCGACCGGGAGGACCCGCTTCGGCTCGGCCTTCCGGCGGCGCACCCCGGGGCCGACCGCGAGGACGGCGTTCGCGATCGCGGCGGCCTCGTCGCGCGGCGGGTTCAACCCGAGGTAGCGCGTGAGCCGGTCGAGCCCCGCGTAGTAGCTGCGGTCGATGGCGACGGTGACGGCCTCGAGACCGATCCGGCGCCCCGGCGGGCCCTCGAGCTTCGCGAGTCGCCGCACGAGGGCCGCGGCTTCGCCGAGCCTCCCCGCATCGACGAGACGGTCGAGGGC
>CAZVOE010000235.1:0-3790 GCA_964628935.1 uncultured Acidobacteriota bacterium | reverse complement strand
CCCCTACGGACCTCCCGGAGGGACGACCGACGCTTCCCACGCCGCGGCCGCCCGGGGGCTGATCGCCCGGAGGGCGGGAAGCGGGAGCGGGGTCGCCTGGAGCGCCGCGAGGAGCGCGAGGGCGATCGCCGGCCAGAGCCAGACGGAACCGCGCCGGAAACCCGCGGCGGACGGACCTCCCCGAACGCACGCGAGGGCGGATCCCGCGATCAGGAGGCTCCCGGCGGCGCGGCTCGCGCCGATCGGTGTGCCGCCGAGGACCCACGGAAGGAGCGAGGTCGCAATCAGGACCGGGACGAGCCCCGCGCGCGTGGCGCCGTCCGACGAGATCACAGGAGATCGTCCCGTCCGCCGGCCCGGAGCGCGTCGACGACCGCGCGGACCTTCTCGCTCGCCCCGCGAGCGACGACGAGCACCGCGTCCTTCGTCTCGACGACGACGATCCCGGGCGCACCGACGACCGCGACCGTGCGCCCCTCCGAGAGCACGGTGGAACCCGGGCTGTCGACGAGGATCGCGCGGGGATCCCGATCGGCTCCCGCCTCGAAACGAAGCGCGGCGACCGCGTCCCACGAGCCGACGTCGTCCCACCCCGCGTCGAGCGGAACGACGCGGACCCCGCGCGCCTTCTCCATCACGGCGTAGTCGACCGACCGGCGCTCGGCCCCCTCCCAGGCGCTCCGGTCCCCGGCCGCGGTCGCGATCACCGCGGCGTGGGTGGCCGGCGCGTGAACGGCGAGCTCCTCGAGGAAACGGTCCGCACGCCAGACGAACATCCCGGCGTTCCACAGGTAACGACCCGATCGCACGAATCGCGCGCGGCGTCCGGTTTCTCGACGAAGCGCTCGACGCAGGCGGGGACGCCGTGCCGGAGACCTCCTTCGCAGCGGAGGTAGCCGAACCCCGTGGCCGGGCGGGTCGGCGTGACCCCGAGGCAAACGATCCCGCCCTTGCGCGCTTCCGCGACCGCGACCCGGACGGCGCTCGCGAACGCGCTCGAGTCCCGGACCACGTGGTCCGTCGGGAAGAACGCCGTGACCGCTTCGGGGTCGCGCATCCGCACGCGAGCGCAGCCGAGTCCGATCACCGGCGCCGTGTCCTTCGGAGACGGCTCGACCACCAAGTTGCGGGCCGGGAGGTGCGGGAGCGTCCGTCGAACGGAGGGCGCGAGCAGGCGCGGCGCCACGACCCAGATCCGTTCGGGCGGCGCGAGGCGGCGCACCCTCCGCCACGTGTCTTCGAGGAGGCTTCGCGGACCCGCCAGGGGAAGGAACTGCTTCGGCCTCCGGGCGCGCGAAAGCGGCCAGAAGCGCGTTCCGCTTCCTCCCGCCAAGAGCACGACGTGCAGGGGCGCTCTCAGAACGCCTCCCAGGTGCGCCGGAGGCCTTCCCGGAGATCGACCTCCGGCCGGTACCCGAGGACATCGCGCGCCGCGGCGACGTCGGCGAGCGAATGCCGGATGTCTCCCGGCCGCGCCTGCGCGTACTCCGGGAGGGGACGGACCCCGGCGAGTTCGCCGAGAATCCCCAGCAGACCGTTCAGCGTGGTCCGCTCCCCGCAGGCGACGTTGAAGGCGCGGCCCCAGGCGCCCTCCCCCGCCTCGCAAGCCAGGAGATTCGCGCGCACCACGTTCGCGACGAACGTGAAGTCGCGGCTTTGCTCCCCGTCGCCGAAGATCCTCGGGCGACTCCCCGTGCGGAGCGCCGCCATGAACTTGGGAATGACGGCGGAGTACTCGCTCCCGGGATCCTGCCGCGGACCGAACACGTTGAAGTAACGGAGGGCGACCGTCGGGAGCGCGTACAGTCGATGGAAGAGCCTGCAGTACGTCTCCCCCGCGAGCTTCTGCAGGCCGTACGGCGAGATCGGCGCCGTCGGCATCGTCTCGACCTTGGGAAGGGTCTCGCTCTCTCCGTACAGGGACGAGGACGACGCGAAGACGAAGCGGCGGACCTCCGCGTCCCGCGCGGCGACGAGCATGTGGAGCGTTCCCCGCACGTTCACGTCGTTCGTGGTGAGCGGGTCCTGGACCGAGCGCTGCACCGACGGAATCGCCGCCTGGTGCAGGACGAAGTCCCTTCCCTCGACCGCCCTCCGGCACGTCTCGAGGTCGCGAACGTCCCCCTCCACGAGGGTCCACGTCCCGCCCCCCTGCTTCGCCCACGTCGGCGCTTCGGCGAGGTTCGACCGGCGCCCGGTCGAGAAGTCGTCTAGGGCGGTCACGTCCTCCCCGCGGCGGAGGAGGGTCTCGACGAGATTCGAGCCGATGAACCCCCCGCCTCCGGTCACGAGCCAGCGCGCCATCAGGGCCTCCCGACGCAGGTGTAGCGGAACCCTTTCGCCCGCATCGTCTCGGGCTCGTAGACGTTCCTGAGGTCGACGATCACCGGCTCCTTCATCGCGGCACGGAGGCGATCGGGGTCGAGTCCGCGGAACTGGTTCCACTCCGTCGCGATCACGAGGACTTCGGCCCCCTTCGCCGCGTCGAGCTCGTCCTCGCAGTAGGTCAGCCCCTTGCGCGGAACCTCGGCCGCGAGGGTCATTCCCACCGGGTCGTACGCGCGGACCTTCGCCCCCTCGAGAAGGAGTTGATCGAGAATTCGGAGCGCGGGCGACTCCCTCAGGTCGTCGGTGTTCGGCTTGAACGTCAGGCCGAGTTGCGCGATCGTTCGCCCCTCGACGCTTCCGCCGAGCGCGTCCCGGATCTTCGCGACGCTCGCGGGGATTCTCGCCTCGTTGACGGCGATCACGGCCTCGACGATCTCGAGGACCATTCCCCGCTCCCGCGCGATCTCGACCACCGCCCGCGTGTCCTTCGGAAAGCAAGAGCCTCCGTAGCCGGGACCGGGGTGGAGGAACTTCTTCCCGATCCGCTGATCGAGGCCCATTCCCTTCGCCACGTCGTGGACGTCGGCGCCGAGCCTCTCGCAGAGATCGGCCATCTCGTTGATGAACGAGATCTTCGTCGCGAGGAAGGCGTTCGACGCGTACTTGATCAATTCCGACGTGACGACGTCGGTGCAGACGATGGGGGTCTCGATCAGGTACAGCGGACGATAGAGGTCCTCGAGGATCGCCCGCGCCGCTTCGTCCTCGGTCCCGATCACGACGCGGTTCGGCCGCATGAAGTCCTCGATCGCCGAACCCTCCCGAAGGAACTCCGGGTTCGACGCGACGCTGAAGGGGTGGTTCGCCGCCCGGTGCTTCTCGATCACCTCGCGCACCATCTTTCCGGTCCCCGCCGGGACCGTGCTCTTCGTGACGATGACCTTGTAGGCGTTCAGGTTTTCCGCGATCGTCCTCGCCACCTGGAGGACGAACGAGAGGTCGGCCTTGCCGTCGTTTCCCTGCGGCGTGCCGACCGCGATCATCACGACGAGCGAGTCCCGCACGGCCGCCCCGACGTCGGTCGAGAACCGGAGGCGCCCCGCCTTGACGTTCCGTTCGACCAGATCGTCGAGGCCCGGCTCGTAGATGGGGATCTTTCCGTCGAGGAGCATCGCGATCTTGCGTTCGTCCTTGTCCACGCAAAGCACGTGATTCCCGAATTCCGCGAAGCAGGCTCCCGTCACGAGCCCGACGTATCCGGTGCCGACCACGGTGATGTTCACGCCTTCCTCCCTCTCCCGCGCGCGCGAGAGACGTCGTCTCGAAGCCAATCGAGGAACCGGGACAGCCCCTCCTCGAACGAAACGCTCGGAGCCCACGACAGCTCGTCCCGGGCGCGGGTGACGTCCGCCCAGGTGCGGTCGACGTCCCCCGGCTGCATCGGCTCGCGCCGGATCTCGGG
>CAZVOE010000234.1:0-3857 GCA_964628935.1 uncultured Acidobacteriota bacterium | reverse complement strand
GCGTAGGGCTCCATCTCGTTGGCCAGCTTGACGCCGCCCTCGGGCTTGCTGCCGATCCAGACGAAGAGCCCCGCGATGGCGAGGACGCCCAGCAGGAGGATGGCGCCGCACCCGATGGCCAAAACCTTGAACACGGAACCCGCTCTGACGTCTCCCACGTAACCCTCCTACCCTCTCATGGAACCGCTGGACCCTCGCGAACCTCCCCGGGGACGGGCTGGATCGCGCCGACCTGCGGGGGCGGGGCGGGTTCTTCGGCGGGGGCCGGAGCCGCGTCCTTCCGTTTCGGGATCCGTTTGGAGGCGAGCAGCTCCCGGATTCGTTTCAGCATGGTCCTTCCGTGCGATCCGGGACGCCACTATAGAACACGGGCGGTCACCTCCACCGAAAGATCCGGTCGAGCGGGTCGATCTCGACCCTGTGAACGCGGAAGGGGAGCACATACACGAGCGGGGTCGTGGCCTCCTCGATCTCGACCGTTTCGCGCTGCTCCGCCCCGCCCTCGCCGAGGAGCACGAGATCGATCGTCAGGGAGTAGAGCCCGCGCGCCTGGACGATGGCCACGTCGTTCCGCCACTTCCCGTCTGCCGTCGGCATCGCCCGGACGGTCGCTCCGATCTCCGGGGCGCCGGCCTTCCCGAACCAGTCGTCGAAGAGGCGCGGCGCTCGTCCCGGCGAGGCCTTCGCGAACGCGGCGCGCAGTTCCGCGAGCGAGAGTCGCGGGCCGGGCGGGGCCCCGAAGAGCGAGCGCAGCACGTCGAAGAACGGAGCGTCCCCGATTCCGAGGCGGAGCATGTCGGGCACCGCCGAGCCTTTCCCGCGGAGGACCGCCTCCGGCGCGTCGAAGCCCGCTCGGGCGAGAGCGACGTCTCCCGACAGAAGCGCGAAGTACGCCTCGCGAAACCGCGATGTCTCCGTCGGGAGCGGCAGCGCCCGGTCGCGCGCGAAGACGACCGGTTCCCACGAGGCGAAGGCCTCGATCCAGGCGCCGTCGCCACCGAGCCGCTCGCCGAACCACTGTCCCGCGACCAACGCGGCCCCGTCGGAATCGGAGTCGACCGGGAACCCGGGCGGGACCGCCGCGAAGCCGGAGCCCCGGATCCTCCGGTCGAGTCCCGGCACGAAGGCGACGTTGAATCCGTCGAACGGGTACGGAGCGAACGCCCCCGAATGCCAGGCGACCGCCGGGAAGACGCGGAGCGCGACCGCCTCGGCGCCGGGCCCGCCGGGAGCGCTCGCGACACGGACGGTCAGGGGTCCACGGTTCGTCTCGGTGATCGCGAGCCCCGGCGCCGCCGCGATCGCGAGCGAGCGGAGCGGCCGGTCCGATGTCCACCGCCATTCCCCCTCCGCGCGCGCGCGTCCCTGACGCCCCGGGCCGATCGCCGTCCATCCGCGAGGGGCACGGACCGTCAGCTTCGTCGTCGCCCACATGGCCGGATGGGAGGGGATCCACCCGTCCTCCGGGGCGAGAACGGCCCGGTCCGGACCGACCCGCGCGACCCCGTCCCGCCTCGGCGAGCCGGATAGAGCGAAGGTCAGAGTGCGGGGACCGTCGAGGGGAGGATCGAGGTCGACGATCAGCTCGGTGCCGCGCTTGCGGTGCTCGACGACCCCCACGCTCGCCCTCGAGGACTCGACCGCGAGATTCTCGCCGACCGAGAAGACGATGCGGTCGATCCCGCGCCCCTCCACCGTGAGCGCGGCGCGGGCCCGGAACGCGGCGTTGTCGGGATCGAGGGTCACTTCGGCCGCGACCCTCTCGACCCGGAACTCGAACGACGGGGAAGGCGGCGGTTCGGGCGCCGGCACCGCCGGGGGGGACGAAAGGGCGGCAAGTAAGGGGACAATCGCCTCGAGCATCGAGCCGAAAGGTACGCGGAGCCCGGGAAGCCGTCAAAGAGGATTGCCGGGGCGTGCCGCCTCCGGTATGTTCCCGCGGATGCGCGCCAAGGACCTCATGTTCTCGCCCGTCGTCACGATCCGGTCGGACGCGACCGTCGCCGATCTTTGCGAGCTGATGCAGTTCCATCACGTGAACGGGGTCCCGGTCCTCGACGGCGACGATCGGATCGTCGGGATCGCGAGCGAGGAAGACATCCTCTACGGCGCCCTCGGTCTCGATGCGTCTGCACCCGCGCCGCCCGCGGAAGGGCGTCCGTGGGGCGCCCTCGACCGGCTCCGCGTCTGCGAGATCATGACCTCCCCCGCGATCACGGTCGGGGAGGAGACGAAGGTCGAAGACGCTTGCCGGACGATGTGGCAGATGCGGATCCACCGCCTCCCCGTCGTGCAGGACGGCAAGGTCGTCGGGATTCTCTCCGCGATGGACCTCGTGCGGGCGGTGGCCGAAGGAGAGATCGTGCCGTGAGCGAACCCGGCGCGGCCGCGATGACGACCTCGCAGCTGATCGCCCACCTCAACGGGTTGAAGGTGGGCGATCTGGACGCGCTCCGCTCGAGGCTCGACGAAGCGATCGCCGCCTCGAGCGCGCTCGGCCATGGAGAGGTCGCCCTAGTTCTGGAGGAGGCACGACGGAGTCTCTCCGCCGGGGACATCAAGCCGTTCCGCAAGAGGGTCGAGACCGCGATCGCCCGGCTCGGCCACCTTCGGTGAGTCCCGCGCTGCGCGTCCGCTCGCGCTGGCGTGTCGCCGCCGTCCAGACCACCTCGACCGACGACGTCGAGGGGAACCTCGCCCGCGCGGAGCGCGCGATCGCGCGGGCGGCGCGGGAGGGGGCGGACCTTGTCGCCCTTCCGGAGAACTTCGCCTTCCTCCGTCGCGAGGGGGAGCCGGTCACGGTGGCGGAGCCGCTCGACGGCGAGATCGTCGGCCGCATGCGGGAGGCGGCCGCGCGCGCGTCGGTCTTCGTCCTCGCGGGCTCGTTCCCCGAGAGGATCCCGGGCCGGAGGAAGATCCACAACACCTCCGTCCTCGTCGGACCGCTGGGTTCGATCGAGGCGGTGTACCGGAAGATCCACCTCTTCGACGTGACGATCCCGGGGAAGCTCGATCTTCGGGAGTCGCGCACGGTCGAACCGGGGGCGGAGACGGTCGTCGCGAGGACCCCGCTCGGCGCGCTCGGGCTTTCGATCTGCTACGACCTGCGGTTCCCGGAACTCTACCGCCGCCTCGCTCTCGCGGGCGCGGAGGTCCTGTTCGTCCCTTCCGCCTTCACTTCCTACACCGGCCGATTCCACTGGACGCCGCTCCTCCGGGCCCGGGCGATCGAGAACCAGTGCTTCGTCGTCGCGCCCGCTCAGACCGGCATCCACCATCCCGGCCGCGCGTCGCACGGACACGCCGCGGTGGTCGACCCGTGGGGCGCGGTGCTCCGGCAGCTCGGAACGCGGCCGGGGATCGCGTACGCCGAGATCGACCTCGAGCGGCTCCGTCGCTTGCGGCGCGGCATGCCCGCTCTCCGCCACGCGCGCCTCCTCTAACGCGGTGCCGCCTCCCCTTCGCTCTCCTTCGCCGCGAGGGCGCGGGCGGTCTCGAGGTTTCGCCGCGCCTCGGTGGAGGAGGGCATCGCCGCGACCGCGCGTTCGAACGCGTCGATCGCCTCGTCGAGGCGCCCCTGACGGGCGAGGGCGATCCCGAGGTTCATCCGGGAGTTCCCATCACCGGGGACGATCGCGAGCGCTTCGCGGTACGCGCGCTCGGCCCCCGCGAAATCGCCCTTCGCGAGGAGCAGATTCCCGTAGTTGAACCGCGCGAAGAGGTTCCGGGGCGCGAGGGCGATCGCCTCCCGGTAATGCCGCTCCGCCCGCGTCGTTTCGCCGTCGCGGGCGAGCGCGTCGGCGAGACCGAGATGGGCCGTCGCCGAGCCGGTAAGGCGCTCGACCTCGGCGCCGAAG
>CAZVOE010000233.1:0-3865 GCA_964628935.1 uncultured Acidobacteriota bacterium | reverse complement strand
CCTCGCGGAACTCTCGGAAGCGCTCGCACGGGGGGCGGACCCGGCGGAGGTCGACCAGACGCTCGACCGGGTTCTCGCGGATGGATCGATCGCCCCCGACCTCCACCGAGCCGCCCGAGAAGAGGCGCTGGCGGCCCTGCGGGACTACCGCGCGAGGATGCCCCCCGACGCGTGGGAGCGGACCCTCGCGCGCGCCGTGGTGGAGCGCATGCGGCGCACCCTCGGGCTTGCGCGACTCGATCCCCGGAGACCGATGGTATAGTCTCTCTGGTCCCGCCCTCCCGGGAGCGCGCCCGTTGGCGCCCGTCTCCGTTCGACACAGCGATCTGTTCGCCGTGGTGGTCCCCGGGGCTTTCGTGTTCGGAGTGGGCCTCGAGGCGACGCCGGGCTCGATCGGCGCGCTCGCCGGGGGGGGTGGAGCGCTCGCCGCCCTCGCTCTCCTCCGTCCGCGGCTCCGGAAGGGGACATGGCTCGCCGCAGCGCTCCTCGGAGGTCTCGTCGTCGGCGCGCTCGACGCCGCCTCCCGGGACTGGCGAACGCGATCCTGGTTGCCGCGCGAAGGAGGCTCGATCGAAGGCTCTTTCGTCGGGGAGGTCCTCGCGTGCCCCGAACGCGGCCCGGACGGGGGCTGGCTTCTGCGAGCGGCGATGCGTCCGGATCCGGACCCCGCTCCCGGAGCCCCGGCGGCCGTGGTCCGACTGACCGTATCGGGAACCGACGACGCCGTTCGGCCGATCGACCGTCTGCGTTCTGGCGACCGGATTCGGGTGTGGGCCCGACTCGGCCGTCCCCGGCGACCCGGGAACCCGGGCGACGCCGATTCCCGGGCCGGCCTCGCCTCCCGCGGAGACGACGCGGCGGGCTGGGTGAAGAGCCCCCGCCTCGTGGAGCGCCTCGCCGTCGGATTCCCTTCGCTTTCCCGCGCGCTCGACGCCGCGCGCGTGTCGGCGCGGGAACGGCTCGATGCGGCGCTGGGGAAGGACTGCGCGGCGAGGGCGCTCGCGGGGGCGATGCTCCTCGGCGATCGCGAGGCGTTCCCCGCCGGCCTCGAACGGACCCTACGCGAATCCGGACTTTACCACCTGGTTTCGGTGAGCGGCATCCACGTGGCGATCGTGTGCGCCATCGTCCTGTTCGTCTTGCGCCCGTTGCGAAGGCGTCCGGCGCTCTCCGCCATTTTCCTCGGCGCCGCGGTGTTGCTCTACGCCGGGCTGACCGGAGCAGCCCCCCCTGTGGCGCGCGCGTCGTGCATGGCGTGGTTCGCGCTCCTCGCGCGCGCGGGCGGTCGGTCGTCGACCCCGCTCCGTTCCCTCGCGCTCGCGGCGGCCGCCCTCGCCGCGCTCGAACCTTCGTGGGTGTCGAACGCCGGCTTCCGCCTGAGCGTGGCCGCCGTCGCGGGGATCGTGACGCTCTCCCCCCCGTTGGCACGCCGTCCGGTGGCGCCGCGTGTGGTGCGGGAGGCTTTCGCCGTCTCCGCCGGCGCTTACGCGGCGACGACTCCGCTCCTCGCCGAGCACGTCCAGCGGCTTTCCCCGGCGGCCCTGTGGGTCAATCCACCCGCCATCCCGGCGGCCACGGTCTTCCTCGGCGCAGCGGCGATGTCTGCCTTCTCGCACGAACTGCCGTTCCTCGGCTCTCTCGCGGCGGAGGTCGCGCACCGGTCGAGCGCCTTCCTGGCTCGACTCGCCGAGACGGCGAGCGATGGAGCCTGGGCCACGTTTCGCGTCCCGCCGCCGTCCCCAGCGTGGTGGGCGATTTACGGGATCTCCTGGATCGTGCTCGTCGCGACTCCTCGAGGACGGGGGCGGACGAGGAGTCTCGCCGCGTCGGCGTTTCTCTTCGCGCTCGCCGCGATGCATCTCGGAGTGCCGCCCCGCTCCGGCGCAGCCGGCCTCGCGATACTCGACGTGGGTCAGGGACAGGCGGTGGCGGCGTGGGGGGAAGGGGGGACGTGCATTCTCGTCGACGCCGGGGGGAGCGCCGGCGGGCGGTACGACGTCGGGGAGCGAGTGGTCGCACCTCTCCTGACTCGCGAGGGCTGCCGGCGCGTCGGTCTCCTCGCTTTGACGCACGGGCATGACGATCATGCGGGTGGCGCGGTCTCCCTTCTCCGGGATCTCGACGTCGGGGAACTCTGGATCCCGGTCGGTTCGGCGAGGGATGGGAGCATCGGCGAGGCGGCCGGGACGGCGGTAATGCGCGGGACCGCGGTTCGCCTGGCCGGCCGGGGCTCGCGCGGGGAGTTCGGCGGCTGGTCGATCGAGACGGCCGCCCCCTCGCGGAAGGACGCGGGCCTCCCTTTGAACGACCGCGGGCTCGTCCTCCGTCTCACCGCCCCCGGGGGCGCCCGGGTGCTGATCCCCGGAGACCTCGAGCGCGCAGGCGAGGAGCGGCTCCTCCGTTCGGGGTGGCCGATCGGCGCGGAGGCCCTCGTCGCGGGGCACCACGGGGCGAGAGGGAGCAGCGCCGGACCCTGGCTCGCCGCGGTGCGACCCCGGATCGTCGTCGTCTCCGCCGGTCTCGGGAATCGCTTCGGTCACCCACACGGCGAGGCCCTCGCTCGGTTCCGGAACTCGGGGGCCGTCGTGTACCGCACGGACCGCGACGGTCAGATCCGGCTCACGCCGCACGCCCGTGCGTGGACGGCGGAGGTCACGGTTCGACGAGCCGGAACGGAACCGGAATGAACGACGCCGCGAAGAGAATCAAGAGACCGACCGCGAAGAGGAGTCGGGCGCGACCGAGGCGTCCAGTTTCGAACAGCACTCGTGGATGGCGGTCCCTCATGAACCCCAGAACCGCGAGCCAGAGGGTATAGGGAGAAACCTCCCGCTCCGCGAGCGCCACCCAGGCGACGAACGCCCCGAGGGCCACGATCGTCACCCACGCGAGGATCCGATGGAGGCGGCGAGACACGGCAAAGGCGGCGTGGCCGCCGTCGAGCTGGCCGACGGGGAAGAGATTCATGGACGTGACGAGCATCCCGGCCCATCCGGCGCCGTAGAGCGATCCCACCTGCAGATCGGCGCCGCCGTGCAGCCAGTGGGAGAGCAGTGTGGACACGAGCGGGGGGCCGAGGAAAAGCCCTCCCGCCTCCTCCATCCCCGGCGGCGCGGGACGGGCGGAGGCGAGGCCGGCGACCAGGATCGGAAGGGCGACGCAGAATCCGGCGATCGGTCCGGCAGCCGCGATATCGAAGAGGGCCCGGCGGTGGGGGATCGGCCCTCGGATCCGGATCACGGCCCCGAAGGTGCCGAGCGGAGGAACGCTCGGAAGGAAGAAGGGGAGGGTCGCTGGAACGCCGTAACGCCGGCACGCCAGATAATGCCCCATCTCATGCGCGCCGAGGATGGCGAGAAGGGCGGCGGCGTACGGGAGGCCTTCCAACGCCCACACGAACGGGCCTCCGCCGTCTTCCGTGAACATGCCCCCTTCCCAGAATCCACCCCCGGCGAGCGCTGCGGTCACGAAGGTCATGACGAAGAGAAGGCCGTGAACCCAGGGTCGCGACACGGGAGCGCCCTCACGGGAGTCGGAGACCACAGTATAGAGGGCGCCGATGTCTCCCACGGGGGACGCGCCTCGCCCCCTCGGGAGGACACCGACCGTCGGAAGGGGGTTCAACGGGCGTACGCGCGCGGGGAACGTGGATTGCATGCCGTTCGGCCGGGAGGTCGATCGGTGCACGTTTCGAGGTCGCTCCTCGGCGCGGCGTTCCTCGCGGTTCTCGTCGCGGCGAGCGTCCCTTCGGTCGACGCCGCACCTCGGCGCGGCGCCGCCGCTCACGGCCAAAGCGCTTCTTCCGCCCGCCAGGCCCCGGCGCGAACACCGGCCGGCGCCCGTTCGAGCGCTCGCGCGGGGACTC
>CAZVOE010000232.1:0-3988 GCA_964628935.1 uncultured Acidobacteriota bacterium | reverse complement strand
CCTGGAGACCTTCGACCGCGCCCCCGTGCGCCACGGCGAGCGCCACCGCGGCGGCCGCTCCGCCCCGCGCCGGGACGGCCGCGGCGCGCGCGAGCAGCGTGAACACGGCGTACGCCGCCGCGTGCACGAACTTGTCGGGAGGGTTCGACTCGAGTCCGCCTCCGGGGAAAGCCGCCGCGATCCCGATCGCGACGGCGTATGCCGCGAGGGCGAGTCTCAGGCCCCTGGCGCCGCGGGCTCTCACCCCGGGAACGGGAACATGACGAAGGCGAGGACCAGCGCTCCCGCGACCATGCCGCCGAAGGTCCATGCGAACATCTTGAGTTGCTCGCGGCGGGTGCGGCGCACGAGCGCCGAGAAGAAGGTCGCGACGACGAGGGCGTAGATCGTGAGATGCGCGATATGGCTGCGGATCATCACGCTTTCCTCCCCTTCGCGATGTCCCACGCGTCGAGGACGAGAAGGAGATTCATCAGCCCCGCCGTGAGGAGGTAGGCCGTCCCGTAGGCGGAAACCGGCGAGCGCTCCCGCTCGGAGAAGATCCGGTACAACGTCTCGCGCCTCTCGCTCGCCGCGGCCGGGAGCGCGTACGCGACCTCGCCGTACACGACCCGCCGCGCCACGAAGTCCGCGGGACCGACCGCGGCGTTCGCGAACGCCTGGAGCGACGACAGCGAAACGCGGAACGCGGTCTTGGGGATCCCGATGCCCATTTCGCCCGGCGTCGCCATCGAGAGGGCCAGCCGCCCGTCGTGGGCGAGGCCGAGACCGAAGAAGCCGACGACCAGCGTGAAGAAGAGCGCGGCGCGCCGGAAACGACCGAGGAGCGCATGTCCCGCGCCCGGGATGGCCCACGCGGCCAGGCAGTAAAGGAGCGCGCGGGAAGTCGAGAGCGGCGAGGCGATCGCGTCCGTCAACGGGTCACTCACTCTCCGGAACGACCTCGATCTCGATTCGCGCGGCCACGTTCGGGTGGATCTTGAGGGAAACGTGATGGATTCCTGCCCGCTTGATCGGCTCGTCGAGCACGATCTTCCGGCGATCCACCTCGAACCCTTTCGCGAGGAGGAGGTCGGCGATCTCGGAGCTCGTGACGGAGCCGTAGAGGGACTCGTTCTCGCCGACCCTCTTGGCGATCGTCAGCTTCGTCGCTTCGAGGCGCTCGGCGAGCTTCCTGGCGTCGTCGATCTCCTTGGCGAGCCGCGCCGACCAGACCTTCTTTTGCAGCTCGAAGGTCCTCAGGTTTCCCGGGGTCGCCTCCAAGGCGTACCCCTTGGGAAGGAGGAAATTCCTCGCGTACCCTGCCGACACGGTCACCACTTGGCCCCGGTCGCCGAGGTTGTCCACGTCCCGTCGCAGCACCACCTTCACGGCCTTCCTCCTGCCCCTAGTCGGTCGTGTACGGAAGGAGCGCGAGGCTCCGAGCGCGCTTGATCGCCTGCATCAGCTGCCGCTGGTGTTTCGCGCAGGTTCCGGAGATCCGGCGCGGCAGGATCTTCGCGCGCTCCGGCGTGTAGTTCTGGAGGGTCCGGAGGTCCTTGTGGTCCACCCACTGCGCCTTGTCCTCGCAGAACTTGCAGTATTTCCTCCGCCGAAAGAGGAAGCGCCGGCGTCCCCCGGAGCGACCGCCCCGTCCGCCCGGCCCTCGGCCTCCTCCGCGGCCGCCGTCCCTCGCGTCCCCCGCGTCGTCCATCGAATCGTCGTGCTCGACCATGCTCACTCCTCGTCTTCCGATTCGTCGTCGGACGCGTCGCCGACATCCTCCGCCTCCCGCGGCGGAACCTCGTCGACCGGCTCGCCGGCGGCGAGCGCCGCCTCGCGGGCCGCCTCCGCCTCGGCCCTCGCCTGCGCGTCGCGGATCGCCTGCTCTTTCGACGCCTGCGCCCATTCCGGATCCATGCGAACCGTCAGGTGACGGAGGACCTTGTCGGAAATCCGGAGGCGCCGGTCGAGTTCCTTCGGGACCGCCGGCTCGCCGTCGTACAGCAGGCGGTGGTACACGCCGTCCTCCATCTTCTTCACCGGGTACGCCAGGCGACGCCTCCCCATGCGCTCCTTGACCGCGGTGACGCCGCCCGACTCCGAGACGACCGAGGCGAACCCGTCGAGGACGGCCTGGTCTTCCTCGTCCGTGAGCGTTGGAAGGGTGATGTAGATGGTCTCGTACGTGCGCACGCGCGGCACCTCCTCATGGCGTACCGCCGCCGGACGCGCCGGCGGCGAGGAGTGCAAGGCGGGCAGGACCCGCCCTTCATCCTGCGGAACCGCCGGAGGGTAGCATCCGTCCCGCCCCGGCGCCAATCCCTCACGGTTTCCCGTTGAACTCCTGCATCGCCGAGGCGACGCCGTGGCGCAGCACCCACTCGACGGCGTCCGCGCCGCGGGAGAGCATCGCCTCGAGCGTCTCCCGTTCGTCCGGGTCGAAACCGGCCAGCACGTAGTCGGCGAGGTCCTCGTCCCGGCGCCCCGCCCCCCGAATCCCCAGCTTCACCCTGGGGAAGGCCGGCGAGCCGAGAGTCTCGATGATCGAACGAAGACCGTTGTGTCCGCCGGCCCCCCCCTCGGGCCGCACCCGCACCCGCCCGAAGGCGAGGTCCGCGTCGTCGAACACGACGAGGATCTCCTCCGGCCGTGCGTTCGCCCTCCGCGCGAGCGCGAGCGCCGCCGACCCCGAGCGATTCATGTATGTCCTGGGCTTCCCGAGGACGACTCGGATCCCGCCGACCTCCGCTTCCGCGTGCCACACCGTCCGGCCGAGTTCCCCGCGGCCCTCGAAGCGGCTGCCGGACCGTTCGGCGAGGAGGTCGAGAACACGAAAGCCGACGTTGTGCCGGGTATCCCGGAAGGAGTCGCCGGGGTTTCCCAGTCCGAGGACGATCTTCACGATCGGGACCCGGAACGGCCGCTAGGCGCCGCCGCCCTCTCCGGCCTCCTTGCCCTTCTTGATGACCTCCGGCTCCGCGGCTGCGGCCGGCTCGGTCTCCGCCGCCACCGGGACCTCCTCGACCCTGGGCATCGCCACCTGGCAAACCGTCTGCTCCGGGTCGTCGAGCACGCGGTACCGGTCTCCGGTGGGGAGGCCGCCGACCGTGATCGCTTGCCCGAGGGCGAGCGCGCTGACGTCGATGTCGAGGTGCTCGGGGATGTCGTTCGGGAGGCATTCGACCTCGACCTGACGGAGCACGACTTCCAGCACGCCTCCCTGGTTCTTGACGCCGTCCGGGACGCCGACGATGCGGATCGGGACGTTCACGCGAACGGTCTTTTCGAGATCGACCCGCACGAAATCGACGTGCAGGATTCCCTCCGTGACCGGGTCGCGCTGGAGGTCCTTGATCATGGCCGCCCGCGTCTTGTCCTGTCCCGCGAGCGCGAGCGTGAAGATCGTGTTCCGTCCGCTCTCGAGACCGAGGATTTCCTCGACCCGCCGGCGCGCAACGGTCACGGCGAAGGGCGCGAGATCGAGCCCGTAGACGATGGCGGGTACCTGGCCTTGCCTGCGGCAGCGGCGCGAGGCGTTCTTACCCCGCTCGGCGCGCTCCGCGACCTCGACGACGATGTTCTGGATCATTCCCGTTCGGTCCTTTCCCCGGCCGTCAGACGAACAGCGAGCTGACGGAAGAATTGCTGTGGATTCGAGCGATCGCCTCCCCGAGGAGGCCCGCGACGGAGAGCACCTCGATCTTCGGCGACCCCGCCTTCTCCTCGGAAAGCGGAATCGTGTCCGTGACGACGATCTTCTCGAGCGCTTCCGCCGCCCCGATCCGCGACATCGCGGGACCGGAGAGAACCGCGTGGGAGAAGCACCCGAAGACCGCGGTGGCGCCGTTTTCCTTGAGCGCCTGGACGGTGCCGACGAGCGTTCCGGCGGTGTCGACGAGGTCATCGACGATGACGCACGCCCGACCCTTCGTCTCGCCGATGACGTTCATCGTCTCCGCGACGTTCGCCTCGGGTCGCCGCTTGTCGATGATCACGAGCGAGGCGC
>CAZVOE010000231.1:0-4087 GCA_964628935.1 uncultured Acidobacteriota bacterium | reverse complement strand
CTCGACGCGGCCGCGTCGGGAACGTTCTACGCGAGTCACGCCTGGAGCCCGTTCTTCCTGCACGGGACAAAGACGCTCGCTTACGGGATCGCCGAAGCGCTTCGGTGGTCCCCCCCGGGGGCGATCGCCGTCCCGTGCGGGAACGGGGGGCTCGTCCTCGGCCTCGACCTCGGATTCCGCGAACTGCGGCGCCACGGCCTGATCCCGAGACGTCCGGCGATCGTCGCGGTCCAGGCGTCGACGTGCGCTCCTCTCCGGGCCGCGTTCCTCCGGGGCATCGAGGACCCGGACCCCGTCCCCGAAGGGACGACGATCGCCGACGGTATCCGGGTCGGCTCCCCCCCACGCGGCGCCGCGATCCTCCGTGCGATCCGCGAGAGCGGGGGAAGCGTCGAGATCGTCGACGAAACGGAGATCGCAGCGGCCCGCGACCTCCTCTGGCGCAAGGGATACGCCATCGAGCCGACCGCCGCCGTCGCCCCCGCCCTCGTCGCGAGGGAGGGACCGGCCCTTCGCGACCGACACGGCGATCTCGCGGTCGTGCTCACCGGTTCGGGGCTCAAGACGTCATGCGGGTGACGTTCCTCGGAACCGGCACGTCGACCGGGGTTCCGGTGCTCGCCTGCGCCTGCACCGTTTGCCGCTCCGTCGATCCGAGGGACCGGCGCCTGCGTCCCTCGGCCCTCCTCGAGTGGGAGGGCGCGAGCGTGCTGATCGACACGTCGGCGGACCTCCGCGAGCAGGGACTTCGCATCGGTCTCACCCGCCTCGACGCGGTCCTCCTCACCCACGCCCACGCGGACCACGTCTTCGGCCTCGACGAGATCCGGCAGTTCAACTGGCGCCAGGGAGGACCGGTCCCCGTTTTCGGTTCGCCGGAATCGATCGCGGCCCTCAAGCGGACGTTCTGGTACGTCTTCGACGATGTGGAGGCCGGCGGGGGAAAGCCGTCGATCACGACGCACGAGGTCGGCGGCCCGTTCCCGCTCCTCGGCCGCACCGTCGTTCCCGTTCCCCTCCTGCACGGAACGCTCCCGATCCTCGGATTTCGGATCGGCGCCTTCGCCTACCTGACGGACGCGAGCCGGATTCCGGACGCCTCGCGGGACCTGCTCGAGAGGCTCGATGTCCTGGTCCTGAATGCGC
This sequence comes from uncultured Acidobacteriota bacterium, assembly GCA_964628935.1. Taxonomy (GTDB): domain Bacteria; phylum Acidobacteriota; class Polarisedimenticolia; order Polarisedimenticolales; family DASRJG01; genus CAYLHQ01. Next base: position 2,941 of record CAZVOE010000231.1, on the reverse strand, counting down.
TCCGCCCGAGGCCGCACCCGACCCACTTCAGTCTCGAGGAGGCGATCGCCGAGGCGGGACGCATCGGCGCGCGGCGGACGCTTTTCACCCACATGGGGCACGAGATGCAGCACGAGGCGATCTCGCGATCGCTCCCCGCGGGGATCGAGCTCGCCTGGGACGGCCTGGTCCTCGAGGTCGACTGAACCGGCCCGTCAAAGGCGGAGCGAGACGAGGCGGGAGATCCCCGGCTCCTCCATCGTCACCCCGTACAGCAGGTCGGCCGACTCCATCGACCGCTTGTTGTGCGTGATCAGGATGAATTGGGTCGTCTCGGCGTACTCCCGGAGCATGCGGGTGAAGCGGTTCACGTTCGTGTCGTCGAGGGCGGCATCGACCTCGTCCAGGAGGCAGAACGGAGACGGACGGTAGCGGAAAATCGCGAACAGGAGCGCGATCGCCGCCATCGACTTCTCGCCGCCCGACAGGAGGCTCACGCTTCCGAGGCGCTTGCCGGGTGGCTGGGCGATCATCTCGATGCCGCATTCGAGGACGTCCTCCCCCTCCTCGAGCACGAGATCGGCGCGGCCCCCGTTGAAGAGGACCTTGAAGATTTCCTGGTAGTGGGACCGGATCACCTCGAACGCCTCGGAGAAGCGCTCGCGGGACGACCGGTTGATCCGACGGATCGACTCCCGGAGCGACTCGATCGAATCTTCGAGGTCTTTCTTTTGGCTGGAGAGGAACCTCTCCCTCTCCTCGAGCTCCTGGAACTCTTCGATCGCGGTCAAATTGACCGGTCCCATCGACTCGAGCCGATTCTTGAGATCGGCGACCTTCGCCTCCACTTCGTCGAGCGCGGGAGGGGGATCGGCGGCGAGCGCCTGCGCCGCGGCGGCCGCCGCTTCGACGACCGAGATCCCCAACTCCTGTGCGCAGAGCCCGTCGAGGTGGCTCCGCTCGCTCTCGGCGCGCACGCGCGCGACCTCCGCCTCTTTGGCCTCGAGCCGGCGCGCCTCGAGCGCCTCCCGCGCCTCGCGGATCGCCGCGTCCCGCGCGGACATCGCTCCTCTCCGGTCCTCGATCTCCGCGGCGAGCCGGTCGGCCTCCATCTCCCCCGTCCGGAGGAGCTCGACGCGCGCGGCGAGCGACGCTTCGATTTCCCGGAGCGTCTCGAGCGCCTCGACGCCGCGGGACGCGGCGGCCTCGCGCTCCCGCTCGGCCGCGGCGAGCCTCTCCGAAACCTCCGCGATCGCCGAGCGGAGTCGCTCCCCCTCGCGCGCGGACGCGGTCTGGCGCTGGCGCAGGGCGGCCACCTCGGCCCTCCGGGCGGAGACCTCCTCGAGCGCGCTCCGCACGGCCGCGAGGAGCGACTCCATTTCTTCGGACGCCCGCCGGAGCGATTCCTCCGCCGCGGCGCGCTCGCCCTCGACCGTCGCGAGATCCCCGGCGACCCGTGCGGCCTCGTCGTCCCGCGCACGGACGTCGCCCTCGCAGGACGCGATCTCGGCCGCGAGCGTCTCGAGCCGTCTCGAAAGGCGCGCCCGCTCCTCGCGGGTCCGCGCCGCCCGGAGGTCGAGTTCGAGCGCGCGGCGGCCGGCCTCCTCGAAGGCCGCGCGGGCGGCGGCGAGTTCCGCCTCCGCGTCCGCCTCGTCGCGACGGGCGGCCTCGAGAGCGACCTCCGAACTCTCCACCCGCCGTTCGGCCGCGCGGTGCTGCTCCCGCCCCTCCTGGATCTTCCGGACGTTCGCGAGGAGACCGTGGTCCCCGCCGCCCTTCCCACCCGCGGCGACCAGGCCCGACGCGTAGACCACGTCTCCCGCCGCCGTCAGGTAGTCGCAAGCCGCAAAGCGGCGGTGGAGGTCGAGAGCGGTTTCGAGCGTGTCGACGAGGACCGCGTCCCCGATGCGCTCCGAGACGAAGCCGTCCCCCGAACGGAGGCGGATCCGGTCCTTGAGGCGTCCCAAGACCCGCGAGTCGCCGGCGATCTCGTCGGGGACCGGCAGTCTCCCGTTCGACCGAATTCCGACCGCGAGCGCCCCCGACGGCTGCGTGCGGCAGAGGAACAGGGTGCGCCCGGCCCCCTCCCGTCGGAGCAGTTCGGCGCCGCGGCAGGCGTCGCCGTCGTCCTCGACGATGATCGCCGGGAGGAAACCCTGAAGGTAGGACTCCGCGGCGGTTTCGAACTCGGGATGCGCCTCGACGAAGTCGGCGACGACCCCTCGAGCCTTGACGCCCGATCCGCTCCCGGCGCCGAGGATCGCGCGCACCCCGTCGGAGACGCCGGCGAAGCGGGTCGCGACGTCCTCGAGGGTGCGGAGCCGTTCCGCCGCGGATCGCTCCTGCTCGCGTGCCGCGACCGAGGCCTCGAGCGCCTCGTGCGTGCGGTTCCGTCGCGCGGCGAGATCGGACTCCGCCCGAAGGAGTCGGTCGCGGAGCGCGTCCGCGCCGGAGCGAAGCGTCGAGGATTCCTCCCCGAGCCACGCTTCCGCGCGCACCGCCGCCTCGGCCTCGGACGCCGCGGCGTCGCTCTCCGACAGCAATCGCACCCGCTCGCGCTCGAGCCGGCTGCGACTCTCTTCGAGGCTCCTCGCCCGGTTCCTCAGATCGGCGAGCCGGTTCATCGTCTCGAAGAGGCCACGGCGCGCCGCCTCGACCGCCGCGCGGTGCACCGCGGCCCGTCCCTCCGCGTCCGCCGCGGCTTCCTGGCCCGCCTCGAGACGGGTGCACGCTTCCGCCAGGGCCGCCTCGTCCGCGCGAAGCGCCTCCGCGTGCGCAGCGGCCTCGGAGGCGAGGGACTCGAGCCGGCCTCGGTCGGCCCCGATCTCCGCGTCGAGCCGCCGGCCGGTCGCGTCGGACTCGGCGCTCCGCTCGCGACAGGAGCGGATCGTCGCCTCCGCCCGCTCGCCCTCCATTCGTAGGGCATGGAGGGCCTCCGAGCGCGCGCGCGCGCTCCGCTCGA
>CAZVOE010000230.1:0-4112 GCA_964628935.1 uncultured Acidobacteriota bacterium | reverse complement strand
GAAGGAACGAGGAGCAGCCCGGGGTCCTGGTCGATCCAGGAGAGGACCTCGGCGGCGCCGTGTTCCTCGGCGTGCGCGACCAGGGAGGAGAGGGCGCGTTCACTGATGGGCCCGCGGTAGCCGAGGGCCGCGATCCCGAGAAGAAGCTGGGGAAGTTCGGGGCGGTCCGTGCGGCCGCTCATGTTCGGTCCCTCGCGCCTCGAGCGGCGCGCCGCGACAGCGAGAGCGCGCGTCCGCGCGGGCAGAGCTCGACGTTGCCGGCCACGATCTTGCCGGTGGTACCGTCCGACCATGCCACGGTGAGGAGCTGCTGGCCGGCGCCTTCGGCGCCGAGGGACTCGAGCGCCGTCACCTCGCCGTTGATCGGCACGCCGGTGTACCAACCCGCGGAGCGCAGGAAGGCGCCGGTGTGGCGAACGATGTCGCCGATCTGAAACGGTGGCCCGACCGGCGCCGTCACAGTAGCCCCCGCTCGCGGAGGCTCACGTAGCCCGCCTCCGCGACGATGATGTGGTCGTAGAGCTCGATCCCCATCAGCTCGCCCGCGCGCTGGACGCTCTTGGTGAACTCCATGTCCTCCTGGGACGGGTCCGGGCAGCCGCTCGGGTGGTTATGCGCCAGGATGAACCCCAGCGCGGAGTGCACGATCCCGGGGTAGAGGATCTCGCGCGGGTGCGTCCGCGTCGTGTTGAGGGACCCGACGGACAGGGTCTCCCGGTGGATGAGCCCGTTCTGGGCGTCGAGGTACAGGCCGACGAGGTGCTCCTTCCGGAGCCGCTTGATGTCCGACACCTGGACGGCGACGTCGGCCGGACGCACGAGCCTCACGCGCTCGAGGTACTCGCGCGCGTGCACGCGGCGCTGCAGCTCGATTGCGGCGACGACGCGCTGGGCTTGGGCCAGGCTGAGACCGGCGAGCTCCTGCATCGCCGTGACGGAGAGCGCGTCGAGCCCTCGAAGGCCCGCCTTCCGGACGAGGCGGCCGGCGGCGATCCCCTTGAAGTCTGAGATGACCAGCGCGAGCAGCTCGGTGTCGTTGAGGACCTTGACGCCCCGCTTGCGCATCCGCTCGCGGGGCCGGAACGGTACCGCTGCCGGTGTCGGCGACGGCACGGCGTAGAGTGGGGCGGGCACGGCTTCGGACACACGTGTCCCTTCTGGGTCGTCGGGCATCGCGTTTCCTCCTTAGACGGTTGGTGGCTTGAATGAACGGCACGAGCGCCCGGTCGGGCGTCGTGAAGGGCGCGGCCCTTTAAGTCGTACGGTTCAGGGCCGTCAGGCGAACCGTAGCAAGGCGGAAGGAAGCGTCAAGAGGATTCCGGCGGGTCCTTCGGACGGCGGCGCTTGATCCGACCTTCAGCCGGTGGTGCGTCCTGTACGAGCCTCGCCTGACGTGCCTCGATTCGGCGATCAGCTTCGGCGGCGTCGAGGTAGACGGGCTTGTCGTAGAAGAGCTTCTTGAAGAGAGCCATCTCGGTCGGCGAAACCGCCTTCGTCTTCATGTGCGGGACGCGACACTCGACGGGCACGTCGTCGGCAGTGGCGATGACGCATGTGCCCATGGGATTAAGGTTGAGCGCCTTCGCAAAGCGAAAGACCTGAGTCTCAAGATCTTCGAGCATCGGCGGATAGTTCTGGACGCGCATTCTGTAGAAAGTCGTCCACGCCTCGTGCTCTGACTCGGTCCAACCTCTTTGAGAAGTGAAGGTCCACTGGAGAGCATCCGCGGCTGACTGTCTCCCGCCATCCGGATCGTCGATGACGGTTCGCGTGGCGCTCTCGCCGGTCGCGTCGGCGTCGGACCGAGAGAACCCTGACGCGTGAAGACGAACGAGGGTTGGGATCGGGTCCCACGTGATGGTCTTCGGCTGGAACTGGATCTTGTCGGGGTCCAGGACGCGGAGATACACCTGCTTGGCGAGAAGCTCCGCTTGATCTTGCGGCAATCCGCCGAAGATCACTTTGTTCGGAATTGCGAGGACCGCATCGAACAGGGTTCGATCATTTTGGTCGAGGAGCATCTGCCCCATGTGCTGGTGCGAGAACACACAGCGCAGACCGAACTTTCGCGCCGCCGTCAATACGCGCGCGAAGTCGGCGGAGGTATAGTCGCCGAACTCGTCGAGAATCAACGTGAACGGACGGGAATCGTCCGGTCGGCGGCTCTCAAAGACCTGCCGGAACTCCTGCACCAGAAGCGCGGCGAGAATGTGCTGGCCGTCCACGGTGACGCCGGTCCCCTCGCGGGAAAGGTCGAAGATGGCTATGCCCCCGTCGTCCATGAGCGCTTGAAAATCGAGGCCGGCGTCGGTTTGCCCGAGGACTCGCCGGATGACGCTCGACTTGACGAGAGGTTCGAGACGATTGGACGGCCCCATCGTGTACGCATCTGCCTGCGCGGGCGGAAGCAGGTCGAAGTTTTCCCAGAATGAGCGAAGGTCACCCGGCGGAAGCTGCTCGACCAGGTGCCGAAACACGGCACGATCGGCTTGGCCCCGGTACAGGAAGTAGCGGAAGTCCGTCAGTGCAAGGCCGGTGTGGAGGAGGGCCTCGACCAGGTTCCCGAGAACCCTGGAGATTAGGGGCTTGTCGTGCGCGCGCGACTCGCCAAAGGTCTTGAGGAGCGCTTCCTTGATGCAGCTCGCGACGAAATACGGATCACCGGAACGCCGTAGTGGGTTGATGACGAGCACCTTCTCAAGCTGTCGAAGGTCGAAGTGGACGATCTTCGGTGCGAGCAACGCCGCATCGGTCGCGCATGCGTCGAGTGCGTACTGCGCGAAGGTCCCGTGAGGATCGATGATCGCGAACCCCTCGCCGGCGGTCCTGCATCTTGCGACGAGCTGCTGGACCAAGCGCCGAAGGAGATTCGACTTCCCTTTGCCGGAGCCCCCGACGATGTGGAGGTGCGTGGACAGCATCTCAGGGCTGAAACCGACAGGCCGACCCGTGGGGTCCTTGCCCAAGAAGAACGCGGGGGGGACCGGCTTCGCGCGGGGGCGTTCGTAGAGCGGTGCGTAGAGCCGCCCGATGAAGTCACGACTCGTGGGCCCCCTCGGGGGCTTCTGGCCCGGCGGTGACGCCACTACATGCCGTCCTAATCGTCCTCGTCAGAGGGGTCCGGAGGATTCCGTCCCTTCGCTTTCCGGAATGCCTCGAAGTCTTCGGTTTTCTCGAACTTCTTCTGCTCGATCTTCTCGGCGGTCGTGAGGCTCGCCTCGACGCGCTCGACCGGCGTGACGTGGACGCGGGCCCACTGATAGAGCTTCCGGCGAGCTTCCCAGATTGCGGTGAGGCGCTTCCCCTGGGCACCGACCTCCTGGAGCGCGATCGCGAAATCCTCATCTCCAGTCATCTGACTGTAGCGCGCGTTCTCCTCGCGCCAATCCTGGACGACCTCACGGAATCGCCTTACGGCCCACTCCTGCTGTTCTTCCCAGGGTGTGGAGAGGAGCCATTCGTATTCGTTCTCAAGATGGTTCGACCACCAGGTAATCAAGTCACGGAGCTTCTGCCGGGCCTCAACTTCGGCCTCACGTTGCGCGGTGAGTTGCGCCTGCCGTAGGGCGGCGAGCCGTGTCATGGCAGACCAGACTGTGACCGCTATCGCTCCAACACCAATTGCGGCGGTGATCGAGCCCCAGATTCGTGACAGCGTCTTTAGCCAAGGCGGCATGGCGATGGCCCACTGGAGCCAGAGAATGGACAGTCCCAAAGCAATCGCGAGCGACCAGCCGACGATCCTATTGCGCGTCTCGGCGCGAATCTCGTCCTCGCGCAGCGCGAGATCGGAGCGACCGCCGGGCGAAGAGTGAGTCAGAGGCCTTGACATAAGTCCTTTGTTTTGTTATGCTTACTAAACAAGAGCACTCCTTTGGCCCCTCGAAGGGCGTAGCCGAGCCGATCAGCCGTCAGTGCATGTCTTGGTCCCCTCGGCCGCGCCTTGTGCGCGGGAAAAAGGAGGCCTGGATGCCCAGGAAGTCGTTCGGTCAGACGCTCAATCACGTCTACGTCGGCGGTCTCAAGGACTTCGTCCGTGCCTGGAAAGATCCCAGTGGGGAGGTCTTGTCAAGAGATGTGTAAACGAATTCAGGCTGCAGCCTCTCTCTTCG
>CAZVOE010000229.1:0-4119 GCA_964628935.1 uncultured Acidobacteriota bacterium | reverse complement strand
CGGCGACGCTGCGCGTCGCGGCGAGAAGGACGAGGGGAACGAGCGCCGGCCACCACGCCTCCCCTTCCTCGCGCTCCTCCGACGCCCTGCGCGCGACGAGGGCCCACAATCCGACCGTCGCCAAGACGAGAAGCGGGTTCGCGAGATCCTCGGGCTTCGTTCCGAGCAAGCGCTCTCCTCCCGCGAGGACGAGCACCCAGAGAAAGTTCGTGTACCCCTCGACGCGCTCGAAGCCGGGGTTGAAGACGAGACCGTGCCCCTGCGCCAGATTCTTCGCGTAGCGGAACGAGATGAAGGCGTCGTCGCAGAGAAAGGCGTAGACCCGCGCATGGAGGAGCAGGCCCGCGAGGGTCGCGAGGAGGGCAGCCCCGCGAAGCGCCTTCTCCCGGCTCATCGCGCGCGCCCTGCGGGGACGAAGCGGTGGAGGGCCCACCCGGCCAAACGGTTCTCGATCTCGACGGGGAAGGTCGCGGGGTCCGTCGCGATCCAGAGTTCCCGTTCGAGCGACGGCGGCCGCAGCGCCATCACGAAGTCGACCTCTTCCGCCTCGAGCCGCGCGAGGAACCGTTCGCGGTCGAGACGCGCCCTCGTCCCCTCGACGTCCCGCGTGTCGGGGACCTCCCCATCGGCCGTCGGCGGAACGTAGAAGACCCGGTTTCCGAGGGACGAACCGAGAAGCGGGTAGAGGTACCAGGCCTGCCCCTCGACGGCGTACCCCGCGGTCACCGCGATCCGGTGCCCTCCCTCGTCGAGCCGCTTCCAAGCGGGCCAGGCCGACATCGCGGACGGATCGAGAAAGTGGAGATCGTACAAGGGATCGGCCGCGAGCGACTCGTTCCAGGCCGCGAAGCGCGTCTCGGCGCGGATGCCGGGGAGGACCATCGCGACGGGGATCGCCAGGGCAAGCCCCCCCGCCGCGAGCGCCGCCGTTCCCGACCTCGTCCCTCGGAAGGCGAGCCACGCGGCGACGAGCCCGAGGACGATCCCGAAGGTCCCGGGAAGAACGAGCGCCGCGAGCGCCGCGACGTCGCTCTCCCCCCATCCCCGGGGCCACGCGAAGAAAAAGGCCGAACCGATCGCGGCGAGCCAGACCCAGCGCAGCGTCGAGAACCGGTACGTCGCGGCCGCGGCGACGAGGAGGACGAACGCGGGCGCCAAGTGGCGGGCGAGGACGCCCACCCAGACCGTGCGCTGGGCGACGTTTTCCGGGGCGAGCGCGGCGAGGACGACGGCGCCCGCGGCGCCGAAGGCGGCGACGAACCCGGCCCTTCCCTTCCGGAAGGCCGCGCCGAGGGCGAGGAGGCCCAAAGCGGCGAGGAGCGCCGAGAGCGGGCCGAACCCGGCGAAGTCGGACCCCGGGAGACGTTTCCAGAGGAAGAGCCACTCGAGGAACTCGAACCGGGAGATCCGCGCGATCACGTCCTCGGCGTAGAACCCCGCGAACTGCTTCGCCAACTCGTCGTCCCCGGCAACGAGGGTCCGGCCGAGCAGGCCCACGGGGAAGGGCCAGAACGGAGAGCCCTTTTCGAGCCAGGCGCGCGCGTACTCGATCCCGAGGAAGGGAAGCGCGCCCCCCGCGAAGGCGAGGAGGGAGCGGCCCCGTGGCCTCCCCGCGATCGTGAGGACCAGCAGGCCGAGCGGGAAGGCGGGGAGAAGGCTGACCTTCACCGCTCCCGCGAGCCCCCAGGCGGCCCCCGCGAGGAGGCTCGCCCGCGCCGTGGCGGCGACGAGGAAGGCGGCCCCGAGGAGAAACAGAGCGAGGAGCGCGGTGTCCGCGTACGCGGCGGTGATCGACCCGGCGACCGCCGGCATCGTCGCGGTGACGCACGCCGCCGCGACCGCACCCTCCCTCGAAGCGCCGAGGCGTCTTGCGAGGAATCCGGCCGCGAACGCGCAAGAGGTCCAGACCGCTCCCCCGGCGAGCGCGAGGAGCGCACCGTCCCGCGCCGCGAGGAACGCCCACGCCGAGGGGACCGACCCCGCCGCGGGAAACCATTCGTAAAACCCCCACGCCCCCGGCGCGTCCTCGACGTGATGGGTCCCGAGCGCGACCCAGCGTCCCGCCTTGAAGAGGTGGTAGACGAGGGCGTCCCACGCGAGAGGGGGGAGCACGAGCCCCCGCGCGACGCGGACCGCTCCCAGGAAAAGGACCGCTGCGAGGAGATACGCGGACATCCCTCCGATCGAGCCCGCGAGGGCGCGGACGTCCGATTCGAGTTCCCCGAGCGGACGGGCGCCGAGGCGCCTCCGCACGCCCCAAAGGACGAACGAGAGGAGAGCGAGCGCCGCGAACGCCGGGAGGGTGCGAAAGAGGCCGACGGCGAGGAGCCCGTGCAGGAGCAGATCGAGCGTCGCCGCCCCCAAGACGAGCGCCGCGGCGGTTCGTTCGAGGCCCGTCCCCTCCGGAAGGACGAGGCGCGCGAGCGCCCACCCGCTCCACGCCACCGCAAGGGCGAGGAACGCGCCGGCGGCGAGGAGAAGCGCACCCTCCGCGACCATGCCTACTTCAGGTACCCGAGACTCTTCAATCGCTCGACCATCTCCGGATCGTACTCGCTTCGCGCGGCGGAAGCCTCGACGGCGCGGCGGCCGAAGGTCGCCACCCGGGGTAGCTCCTCGAGCCCCCCGAGGCAGCGTGCGGGAAGCGCCCCCGGCATCTCGCGGCTCGCCGGAAACCCGGCGAGGCGGAGCGCGAGCGGAGCGACGTCAACGAGCCCGATCGACGGTCCGACGCACGGCCCTTCCGCCGGCCCCCCTCGAACCACGACGAACCCTTCGGAGGCAGGACCGGCGGAACGTCCCGGGTCGGCGACGAGGAGGAATGTCCCGTTGCCGCCCTTGTCCCGCACGACGCCGTCGAGCCAGCCGACGTACCGCTCGAGCGCGCGTCGCGATTCGAGGCGGAAGGCGAGGTCGGCCTCTCGCTCCGCCGCATCGAGCCGGTGGCGGAGGATGTCGAGACCGGGGAGGTAGACGAACGCCGCGGCGACCGCGGGATCGAGCGTGAGGAGGTCGGTCACGGCGAGGGCGTGCGCGTCGATCAGGAACGACTCCCACACGATCGCCCGGAGGGCCTCCCCCGCCTCGCCCGGGGGGGCGATGTCCCGCTCGAACCGCTCCCGCGCCCGCCGCCGCGTCTGCTCGAACTCCGCGCGGAGCCTCTCGAACAGACCGGCCGGCGCCGTGTCCCGATCGGGCTCCGCCCCGGAGAGGAGTTTTGCCAAGACCCGGTCGGTGACGACGTATCCGCGCGGGGCGGAATCCCCCTCCGGGGCCGGCCACGACGCCCACCAGTCCACGGCGGCGACCGGAAGGCGGAGCCCGACGATCTCCCACAGCGCGAGCACCGACCGCCCGGCTCCGCTGACGGGGGCGGTGCGGGCGGGGAGGAGGTGGCGCAGCGCCGCCCCGAGCGGGAGGGGACCTCGCTCCGCGCGCAGGGGGGTCGCGACCCCGGGCAGGGTGGCGCCCCCGGGGCCGCGGGCGGCGGGGGGCTCCGGGAGAGTTCCGGTCGCGACGGTCGTCCAGACCTCGGGAGGCTGCGAAGGCCCCCGCGGACGGATCGGGAAGACCGCACCCCGGGCCATCGCGTCGAGCAGTCCGTCGACGCGCCCGGTCTCCGCGAGGGCCTCGACGAGGGCGCCGTCGAGCCCGTCGACCGCGAGGAGGACGAGGGGTCTTTCCGCCGGGACCGTTTCGAAGGGGGAAGGCTCGGCCCCCCCCGCGGCGACCGGCTCCCCGAGCGCGAAGAGCGCCGCCGCCGCGAGCCCCGCGAGCCCTCCCGCGAGGATCCACCGCGCCCCACGCCCCGGCCGGACCGGAACCTCCCCGGTCCTGCGGACGAGCCCGGCGACCGAAACGACGCCTGCGAGCCAGGCGACGACGAGGGTCGCGACGATCGCCCCCGCGAGGAAGAGGAGATCGCCCACAAGGCCCCCTTCTCCAGACCGCCCGCTGCGGAGCAGGACGAGGTAGGCGAGGGTCGGGATCCCCGCGAGAAGGGCGGCTCGAAGCGTGTCGGAGGGGCGCGCGCCCCGCCGCCGCGCGAGGCGGGCGCCCGGCCCCCCCGCGCGGAGATCGAGCAGGGCGCGCGCCGCCGCCGCGGGGAGCCCGCACCAC
>CAZVOE010000228.1:0-4135 GCA_964628935.1 uncultured Acidobacteriota bacterium | reverse complement strand
GGATACTGGGGTTGGGGCGGGTATTGGGGAGCAGGGGTCTACTGGGGCTGGCCGTACTGGGGTTGGCCCTACGCGGCGACCGCTGTCGTGATTCCAGGGGGGGCGGCGGCGGAAGGCGCAGGGGAACTCCCCGCGATCGTCGAGACCGCAGTGTCGCCCAAGAGCGCGACGGTGCGGCTCGACGGGGAGGAGATCGGGAAGGCGCGCGACTGGAACGGAGCCTGGGATGCGCTCCGGCTGGCGCCCGGAGTTCACGTTCTCGAGTTCTCGAAGGACGGGTACCGGACGTTTCGCGCCGTCGTCGATCTCGAGCCGGGCATGCGATTCCGCGTGGAGCGAGACCTCGTCGAAGGGGAGGGGCTCGATCCCGCCTCGGATCCGCTGCCGGAGTCCGCTCCTGACGCGGCCCGGGCGCCCGCTCGGTCCTCGGCTCCTCTCGGGCGCGGCTTTCTCCACGTTCGGGTGCACCCGGCCGACGCGGCGGTCTATCTCGACGGAGAGTTCCTCGCGAACGGCTTCGAACTCGAGCGACTGCACGGAGCGATCCCGGTCGCCGCGGGGCTGCACCGCTTGGACGTGGTGCGTCCGGGCCACCGATCGCACGCGGTGGACGTGGAGGTCGCGCCGAGCGGGGAGGCGGCGACGGTGGAGGTTACCCTCGAACCGGACCGCTAGCCCAGGTTCCGGAGGTTCTTCCCGGGTTTGAAGCGGATCGTCTTTCCCGGCGGAATCCGCACCTCGCGCCCGGTTCTCGGGTTGCGGCCGATCCCCTTCTTGCGCGGCTTGACCTGGAAGACGCCGAATCCGCGAAGCTCGATTCGTTCGCCGCGGGTCATCGCCCCCTTCATCGCCTCAAAGATCGCCTCGACGGCCTCCACCGCCTTGACCTTCGTCACCCGGGCCTCGTCGGCGACCCGGTTGATGAGATCGACCTTGATCATCGGCCCCTCCCGCAAACGAACGTCCGCGAACGGCGAGTGTAGGGGGCATCGCGCGGGGTGTCAAGGAAGCACATCGTCTAAGTTACCGAATCTCAAGCCACTTAGCGTTCGCGCCCGTTGTGATCGCGCGTGAGGGCGTGCTAGGTTGGCCGCCATGCGGGATCTGCCGATCGTCGCCATCGTCGGACGACCCAACGTCGGCAAGAGCACGCTGTTCAACCGGCTCGTCGGGCGGCGGCGGGCGCTCGTGACCGACGAACCGGGGGTTACGCGCGATCGCCTCTACGGAACCGTCCGCACGCCCGCGGTGGAGTTCGTCCTCGTCGACACGGGAGGAATCTCCGGCGACTCCGAAGCGCTTCTCGCGCGCGGAATTGAACGTCAGGCCCAAGCGGCGATCGACGAAGCGGCGGTGATCGTCTTCGTCGTCGACGGCCGCGCCGGACGATCGCCGATCGACGAGGAGGTCGCCGGTTTCCTGCGGCGGCGCGGGAAACCCGTGATCGTGGCGGTCAACAAGTCGGAGTTCCGACATGCGGAGGGGCTTGCCGACGCGGAGTTCTCGGCGCTCGGCTTCGGTCCTCCCCTCGCGATTTCCGCCGAACACGGCGAAGGAATCGGCAACCTCCTCGATCGCGTCGCCGCGAAGATCGGGTCGTTCGGCGATCGGGGGTTGCCGGTGGAGGGCGCGACCGCCGGAATCCGGATTGCGATCGTCGGCCGCCCGAACGTCGGGAAGTCGTCGATCGTGAACCGTCTTCTCGGAACCGATCGCGTCCTCGTGAGCGAAGTTCCCGGCACCACCCGCGATTCGGTCGACAGCGTCCTCGTGGAGGACGGGAACACGTTCGTCCTCGTGGACACGGCGGGCATCCGCAAGCGTGCGAAGTGGAGTCGCTCGGCCGAGCGGCTGGCCGTCGTCGCCGCGAAGCGCGCGATCGAACGGGCCGAGGTGGTGGTCTTCGTGCTCGATGCGACGGAACCGCTCACCTCCCAAGACACGCACATCGCCGCTCTCGTGGAGCGGGCGGCCCGCCCGTTCGTGATCGTCGTCAACAAGTGGGACCTCGCTTCCGAGCGAGAGGAAAAAGCGAAGGCTCTCGAGCGCGAGATCCGAACGCGACTGCGCTTCGCGGGCGCGGCCCCCATCGTGTTCACGAGCGCGAAGAGCGGTCTGCGCATCGGGCGGATCCTCGACGCCGCGATCGAAGTCCACGCCGCGGCAGGGCGGCGTGTTCCCACCCCCGATCTGAATCGCTGGCTCGCCCGACAGGCGGAGCGAGAGCGCGCGAACCCGGCCGGGGGAAAGAGCATCCGCCTCTTCTACGCGACGCAGACCGGGATCCACCCGCCCCGGTTCGTTCTGTTCTGCAACGACGCCAAGCGCGTGCACTTCTCCCTCCGCCGCAGGCTCGAGAACGACCTCAGGGACTCGTTCCGGTTCGGGCCCGCCCCGATCCGTCTCTCGTTTCGAAGCCGCCGGGAGCGCTCGCGCCCGTGAGCTCGCTCGGGCCGCTGGGAATCGCCGCCAAGGCCGGCTCCCGCTTTCTCCGGGACCACGGGTTTAGCCATGCCGCCGCCGTCGCTTACTTTTCGTTGCTCTCCCTTCCGCCCTTCCTTTTCCTCGCCGCGACGGTCCTCGAGGCGGCGCTTCCCGAGCGCGGCTCGGGCGAGGCCTCCCTCTCCGCGCTCGAGGGTTTTCTTCCAGCGGTCGCCGTTCCGGTCTTCCGGACGCTCGTCGAACACCTCCCGGAAGGGAGGGGGCTTTTCTGGATCGCCGTTCCCGCGCTCGTTTGGGCGGCAACCACGGCGTTCTCCGCCTTCGAACTCGCGGTCAACGTCGCGTTCGGCACCGCACACCGGCGACGGTTCTGGCTTTCGAGGCTCAAGGCGTTCGCCACGGTCAGCGGCATCGCGGTCGTCCTCGGCGGCGCGACCCTTTGGAATCAGTTCCTGGGACGCTTGGACGGTTGGGGAGGGGCGACGGGCGGATCGATCCTCGGCCCGATCGCGTCGCGCGTTTCCGAAATCGGGGCGTTCTTCGCCGTCTACGGCGGGTTCGTCGTGCTCTACAAGCTCCTTCCGCGCGGAAGAGTCGGCTGGGGAGCGTCCGCGAAGGGAGCGATTCCCGCGGTCGTTCTGTGGGAGGGGGCGCGACTCGTCTTCGGCGGACTCCTGCTCCGGTCGCCGCTTTTTGGCCTCCTCACGGGGACCTTGGCGGGCACGGTGACCCTTCTCGTGTGGATCTACGTCGCCGTGGCGCTCGCTCTGTACGGAGCCGAGGTCGCCGCGCTCCTCAACGGAAGTCGACCGGACGGGTCCGCGCCGCACGAGAACCCTTACGATCCTTGACCCTCCGCGAGGCCGGATATATGTTCGCCCCGGCCGTCGCGCGGGGGGGGCTCCCGCGGTGCCTGGCGTCGCGCACGGAGGGGTCGTCGATGGTTCTGTTCAACTACGCAACCAAGGAACTGACCGCGAAGGTGGTGTACTACGGACCCGGCCTTTGCGGGAAAACGACGAACCTCCAGTTCATCCACGAGAACCTCCCGGAGACGGTCAAGGGAAAGATGCTCTCCCTCGCGACGAAGACCGACCGGACCCTTTTCTTCGATTTCCTCCCGATCGACCTCGGCGAGATCCGGGGGATGAAGACTCGCGTGCAGCTGTACACGGTCCCCGGGCAGGTCTTCTACAACGAGACCCGCCGCCTGGTGCTGAAGGGTGCCGACGGCATCGTGTTCGTCGCGGATTCGCAGGAGACGATGCTGGGCGCGAACGTGGAATCGTTCCGCAACCTCGAGGAGAACCTCAAGGCCCACGGAATGAGCCTCGCCGAGATGCCCCACGTCATCCAGTTCAACAAGCGGGACCTGCCGAAGCTCTCCGGCATCGAAGAGCTGAACGCCGCTTTGAACCGGTACAACGCCCCCTTCTACGAGTCGGTCGCCACGACCGGCATCGGCGTCCAGGACACGCTCAAGGCGGTCGTGAAGCTCGTGCTGCTCCATCTCACGCGCAAGTACGATCCGAAATCCGCGAGTTCGCCTCGCGCGGAGCGCCCCGCTCCGGCGATGGCGGCGGCCGCGGCCCCTCCGCCGCCCCCCGCGCCCCGTACCGCGACTCCCGCCGTCCGGACAGTCCAGGTCTCCGGCCTGCCGGTCTCCGCGCCGGAGGCGCGCGATCCCTTCGCA
>CAZVOE010000227.1:0-4144 GCA_964628935.1 uncultured Acidobacteriota bacterium | reverse complement strand
GGCTCGCTCCTCCTCGCGATTGCTGGCCGTCGGACCGAAGCGCAGACGATGGCGCGAAAGGCTCTGGAGGCGGATCCCGACCAACCGGCCGCGCTGCGCGTCCTCGCCGATCTTTCCGCCGCGCGCTCGTTCGGTCCCGCAGCCGACCCCGAAGCCCGACTCGAAGCGATTCGCCTGTACGAGCGCCTCGTCCAGGTCGAGGAGAGGGTGCCGGACGAGATCTGGATGGTCCTCGCGCGTCTGAGACTGGGCGCCGGGGACGCCGACGGCGCGGTCGCCGGGGCGCGAGAGTTCCTGGCCCGCCGCCCGGGCGAACCCGGGGCGGTGAGACTCCTCGCGCAGACGCTCGAGGCCGTCGGTCGAAAGGACGAGGCCCTCGATGTCCTCCTCGATTGGGTCGGCGACCATCCGGACGAGGAGACTTTTTTCGGTTGGATCTCGGAGTGGGCGCGTGAGGTCGACCGATGGCGGCAGGTGGACGAGGCGATGACCGCCGTGCTCGAGAAACGACCGGACGCGCCGGGTCCGCTCGGCCTGCGCGGGGAGGCCCGGCTCCGACTCGGCCGGGCGCCGGAGGCCGTCGCCGACCTCGAGCGCGCGCACCGCGGGTCTCCGGAGTCGGTCCTCCTCCGGTTCCAACTCGCGACCGCCTACGGAGCCGCGAATCGTCTGGCCGACGCGGTGGAAACGGCTCGTGCCCTCGCGGCGGACCTCCCGGACAACGCGGCAGTCCGCGGCATGCTCGGCGACGCGTTGGCGCGGCAAGGGGACCGGAGGGGGGCGGAGGAGGCCTACGAGGCAGCCCTCCGCGCCATCCCTGGCGAAGACCTCGAAAGCGCGGCGCGCAGGGACGACCTGCGCAGGCGTCGTGCGCTCCTCCGGGTCGCGGCGAAGGACGCCCCGGGCGCCGCCCGGGTGCTCGAGGCGGTCGAAGACCCCGACGACCCCGACGTACTCGAGGTGCGAGCGGAGATCGACGTTCTGGCGAACGACCCCGCCGGCGTCCGCGCCCGGGCGGCCGCGCTGCGCACTGCGGGCCGGCCGGGGGAGGCGGCCTACTTCGAGGCGCAAGCGCTGCTCCTCGAAGGACGGCCGGATCGCGCCGCAGCCCGGTTCGAGGAGTCGGTGAAGGAAGGAGGGCCGGCGGCGCGTATCCGCGCGGCGGCCGCTCTCCTCGATGCCGGGCACGCCGCGCGGGGAGAGCGGCTCCTTCGGGAGTGGGTTCGCGCTCATCCGGACGATCCCGAGGCCCACTTTCAGCTCGGGGCGTTTCTCGAGCGTGCGGGGGAGTTCGACCGCGCCGAACCGATCCTCCGGGAGGCGCTTCGGCTCGCTCCGGACGACGCGGAGATCCTGAACCACCTCGGGTACAGCCTGGCCGACCGTGGACTCAAGCTGAAAGAGGCCTACGCGCTCATCTCGCGCGCGGTTGCGATCGATCCGTGGAACGGGGCCTTTCAGGACTCCCTCGGATGGGTCCTCTACAGGCTCGGACGATTCGAGGAGGCGGTTGAGCCGCTCGAGCGTGCGGCCCGCGAAGTCCCGTTCGATCCGACCGTTCTCGAGCATCTGGGCGATCTGTACGCGCGTCTCGGCTCGCCCGACCGTGCCGAACAGGCGTGGGCCCGCGCTCTCGAGGCGGGGAGCGAGCGAGCCCGAGAAATCCGCGCGAAGCTCGAGCGGCTCGCGCTTGGGGCGTCCGAGCCTTGACCTCCGGGGTGGCCCGTGCGCTCGCGCCGCTCCCCCTGCTCGCCGCGGCCGTCGGCTGCGGCACCGGATCGCGAACGCAACCGGTGCCGACGCCCGAACAGATCGTCGTGGCGGCGTATCGGGGTTCGGTCACGTCTCCCGCCGGGACGCGGGTCCCCTTCCGCGCATGGGTCTGGGCCGAGCGGCCCGACCGGATGCACGTCGAGATCCTCCCGCCGATCGGCGGACCGGAGTGGATCGTGGATGCCGGCTCGGGACGAATCGCAGTGACCGAGGTTGGCGCGGGCGTCTGCTTTGCGGGGGCGGAGACGCCCGGGGCGCTCGCTCGATGGCTCGGAATTCCGACCGACGTGCCGGGTCTCGTCTCTTCCCTGGTCGATGAAGAGGGGGCCTTTCCGGCGGACGTCGAACTCCGGGGGGACACGCTCGGAGAACTCCGCATGGAGCGAACCGGCTTCCGGATCGCGCCCCGGAGCGCCGTCGGCCGCGGCGAGCCCCCTCCGAAGATTCGCGTCGCCCCCCTCGAGGAACTCGCCGGCCGTGCGTTCGCGGCGGGCGAGGACGAGGAGAAGCGGTGAGCCGCGCGGGGGTGGTCGTCCGTTGCCCCGCGAAAATCAACCTGCGCCTCGAGGTCGTCGGACGGCGTCCAGACGGAACGCATGAGCTGCGGACCCTGTTTCAGGCGGTCGATCTCGAGGATGTCCTCGAGATCGAGCCGGCGGAGGGCCTCTCCCTCTTCGTGGACGATCCGATGCTTCCCGAGGCGGACGACAACCTGGCGATGCGCGCCGCCCGCGCCCTCGCCCGCGCGTTCGGGGTCGAGCGCCTCGGCGCTCGGATGCGGCTCCGCAAAGCGATCCCCGTCGGAGGGGGGTTGGGCGGAGGCAGCGCCGACGCCGCCGGGGCACTCGTGGGGTGCTCCCGGCTCTGGCGGCTCGACGCGAGCCGCGACACGTTGGCGGCGGTGGGGGCGACCCTCGGCGCCGACGTCCCCTTCTTCCTGTTCGGGGGAACGGCATACGGCGCGGGTCGAGGGGATCGAGTCGTCCCGATGCCCCTCGTCGTGGAAACGTCCGTTCTCCTCGGAATCCCCCCGTACGGGATTTCGACGGCCGAGGTCTATCGTCGCCTCGAAGGGGTCGGCCCGTTGACACCCCCGGGGGGTGATGTTACCGTTCCGGCTTTGTTCCATAAGTTGGTTGCAGAGAAGAACTTCGACCTCGTCAGGAACGACCTCGAGGGGGTGGTCCTCGCGGGGTGGCCGGAGCTGGCGTCGTTTCGGCGGGCGCTCCTGGCCATCGGCGCGCGGGCGGCGGCGGTGAGCGGGAGCGGATCGACCGTCTTCGGGCTCTTCGAAGGCGATGCGCCTTCGCGTCGGGAGAGGGAATCGCTCGCGGAGCGGTTTCCGGGGTGGAGGCTCGTGAAAACCAGGACCGTTCCTCACGGGGTGCGCGCCGAGGGGTCCGGCGGCGGCGGTGCGGAGGAGAGGCGAAGATGAACATCACCGAAGTTCGGGTGTTCCCGGTCGGGGAGGAGAAGCTCAAGGCGTTCGCCTCGATCATCTTCGACGACTGCTTCGTCGTCAGCGACATCAAGATCATCCAGGGGGACCAGGGCCTGTTCGTTTCGATGCCGAGCAAGCGCCGGAAGAACGGGACGTTTCGGGACATCGCCCACCCGTTGAACAGCGAGACGAGACGATTGATCGAGGAGAAGATTCTCGAGAAGTACCGCGAGGCGCTCGGCGAGGGGGGAATCGACGCACGGCTCCGCCCCTTGGAGGAAGGTCGGCGCGGAGGAGAGGCGGACGGCGCCGAATAGGACCTTGGGGCGATGAAGAGCGAGCTCAAGGTGTTCGCCGGGAACGGCAATCCCCGCTTGGCGCAAGCGCTGTGCGACTACCTCCGGATTCCGCTCGGGCAGTGGCGTCTGAGCCGGTTCAGCGACGGCGAGGTCTATTGCCAGATCCTCGAGAACGTCCGCGGCACGGACGTGTTCGTGGTCCAACCGACGTGTCACCCGGTGAACGAGAACCTCATGGAGCTCCTCATCGCGACCGACGCGCTCAAGCGGTCGTCCGCGGCGCGAATCACCGCGGTCGTACCCTACTATGGGTACGCGCGGCAGGACCGCAAGGACAAGCCCCGCGTTCCGATCTCCGCCAAACTCGTCGCCGACCTCCTCCAGGCGGCGGGGGTCGATCGCGTTCTCGCGGTCGACCTCCATGCCCCGGCGATCCAGGGGTTTTTCGACGTTCCGGTGGACCACCTCCTCGCCGCGCCGGTTCTGCTCGAGTGGATCGAAGCGCAGCGATTCCCGAACCTGACGATCGTCTCGCCAGACGCGGGAGGGGTGGAACGGGCGCGCTTCTACGCGAAGAAGCTCGGCGCAAACGGCCGCGAGTGCCCCGGCGATCGACGTCAAAACAGACGAC
>CAZVOE010000226.1:3169-4158 GCA_964628935.1 uncultured Acidobacteriota bacterium | reverse complement strand
GGGGGGGGGGGGGGGGTGGGGGGCGGGGCGCCGCGGGAGACCGGATCGGTGTAAGGCGGCGCGACCCGGATCGCCGGCGCGGGCTCGGGCTCGGGCGGCCCGGCCACCGCCGCGGCGGGAGGATCGGTCCGGAGCGCGAAACCGAGCAGGAGAGTGCCGACGACGGCCGCGACCCAGAACAGGGAACCCGCCAGGGGGCCGTCCCCCTCAGCGGCGCCCTCGCGGCGGCCCCGATTCGTTCCCGATCGTGATTCGGCCATGGCGACCCAGGCAATATAGGCGAAGGCCCGCGTCGAGGCGCCGGCACCCTCAGCGGATGACGGTGAAGAGACGTCCCCACCGGATCATCGCGGGGGCGGTCAGGATCGCGCGGAGGGCGCGGCGGAGTCGGTCGTGCCCCGCAACGGGCGGCGCGTCGTCCTCGGTATTCACGGAAAGCCAGATCAGGAGCGCCCGGCCTTTGATCAACTCCCTCGGGAGCTGTCCCCACACGCGGCTGTCGGCACTGCTCGCCCGGTTGTCCCCCATGACAAAGTAGTGGCCGGGCTCGACGCGGATCGGCGCCATCACCTCACGGCTGTTCAGGTGCTCCGGGAGGACGTACGGCTCGTCGAGGGGGGTCCCGTTGATGAGCACGACGCCCCGCCGAATCTCGAGGGTGTCGCCGGGCAGGCCGATCACCCGCTTGATGTAATCGGTCTGCGGCTGCTGCGGGAACTTGAAGACGACGATGTCCCCACGACGGATGTCGCGCATGGGGAGGAGGGAGCGCTCGAGATCCGTGGATGCGGGGGCGTAGACGAATCGGTTGACCATGATGTAGTCGCCGATCAGGAGGGTGTCGAGCATCGACCCGCTCGGAATCTTCGACTGCTGGAAAACGAACGCTCGCGTGAAGAGCACGAAGATCACGCAGACGAGGATCGTGTCGACGTAGTCGCGCACCACCCCCTTCGGCTGGATCTCGGCGGCGACGTCCCTCCGGTCGG
>CAZVOE010000226.1:0-3159 GCA_964628935.1 uncultured Acidobacteriota bacterium | reverse complement strand
CCCCGCGCCCCCCGCCGCGTCGACCTCCGCGGCGGCTTCTTCGGGACTCGCCGCCGCCTTCGTCATCTCCAACTGCTCGGGCTCGATCCACCCGTCCCGAACGAGGTGGCGGAGGAACCCGACCCAAGCGTCGCCCAACAGTACCACGCGGCGCCCCGACAGGGCCCCGGCGCGGTGGAGCGCCCACACGAGGGCGAGCTCGGCGAGGGTCCCCGACTTCCCGGGGAGGACGACGTAGGCATCCGCGTTCTCGACGAGGGTGCGCGTTCGTTCGAAGAGATCGGGGGCGACGATCCGCTCCCGCAGGAACGCGTTCGGAGGGCGCGACCGGAAAATCGCGCAGGGGACCCCGACGGTCTTCCCCCCTGCCTCGAGCGCTCCGCGGCTCGCCGCCTCCATGACCCCGGCGTACCCGCCGGTGATCACGCCGTGCCCGGCGGCGGCGAGAAGGGCGCCGAGGCGGCGGGCGTCCTCGTAAATCGGATCTCCCTCCTCCGCTTCCGAAGAACCGAAAACCGAGACCCAGGTTCCGTTCCAGTCCATCAGTACCCCCGAGCCGCCGCGTCCCTTCGGGGGTCGGCCGCCCCTTCCCACTCCTTTCGAGAGGGATTCCATCCAAGCGCCTGCACCCTCCCGATCGAGTCCCGCCGCTGCAGGAGGTGCCCGCGACGGCGGAGAGCCTCCTCGGTGTCCTCCGAGAACGCGTGGGGTTCGTGCTCGATCCGGTCCGGGATCCCCTGGTGGTGGAAGCGGGGAGAGTCGACCGCCTCCTGCAGGGACATCCCGTGATCGACCACGCGGGACACGACCAGGGCGATCGTCGTGATGATCGTGGGCCCGCCGGGGGACCCGAGGGCGAGACGGGGTCGCGAGGCGCCGTCGGGCCCGAACACCAGGGTCGGGGTCATCGAGGAGACCGGGCGTTTTCCTGCGGCGACCGCGTTCGCCTTGCCCCCGACGAGTCCGTACGGGTCGGGGACGCCGGGGCCGAGCGAGAAGTCGGCGATCTGGTTGTTGAGGAGGACGCCGGTTCCCGGCACGACGATCCCCGAACCGAACCAGAGGTTCAGAGAAATCGTCGCCGAGACGACGTTCCCACGAGCATCGGCGACGGTGAAGTGCAGGGTCTCGCCGCCTCCCCCGTCCGGGAGAGCGTACAGGGAGGAGGACGGGGTCGCGCGCGTATCGTCGATCCCGCGGACGAGGTCCGCGATCCGCGCCGGGTCGAGCAAACGACCGACGGGGACGTCCACGAAGCCCGGGTCTCCGAGAACCCGTGCGCGATCTGCGAACGCTCGGCGCTCGGCCTCGACCATCCGGTGGACGGTCCGGGAGGAAAACGGCCCCGCGCTCGCGAGATCGAACCGCTCGAGCATGCCGAAGATCGCGAGGAGCGCGACCCCCCCCGCGCTCGGCGGGGGAAAGGTCTCGACCGTGTGCCCCCGGTACGATCCGACGAGAGGAACGCGCTCCACGGGGCGATAGGCGCGGAGGTCCTCCTCGGTCAGAACCCCGCCCTCCTCGCGGACGGTCCGTGCGATCCGTTCCGCGACCGGTCCCTCGTAGAAGGCGGCGGGCCCTTCGGCCGCGATGCGGCGGAGCGTCGCCGCGAGATCGCGCTGGACGAGACGCTCCCCCTCGCGGAGCGTCGCCCCGTCGGGCCGGAAGAAGAGCCGTCGCGAGGCGTCCCGTCGTCTGAGCCGGTCCGCGGCGGACGCGAGAGCCCCCGCCTGGAACGGGGGGAGCGTGAATCCATCCTCCGCGAGGCGGATCGCCGGGGTGAGGAGCCCCGCCCAGGGCAGCGCCCCGTGCTCCCGGTGGAGCGCCCAGAGGCCCGCGACGAGGCCGGGGACACCCACGGCGAGACCGGTGTCGGTGGCTCGTTCGGGAACCGGGCGCCCCTCGGAATCGAGGAAATGCTCGGGGGACAGCGCCGCGGGAGCGGTCTCCCGGAAATCGAGGGCGACGGTGGTTCCGGAAGCGTTCCGGACGAGCGCGAACCCTCCTCCGCCGAGCGCGCCCGCCATCGGATCGGTCACCGACAGGGCGAAGGCGATCGCGACGGCGGCGTCCGCGGCGCGACCGCCCCGCCTCAGCACTTCGACTCCGACTTCCGCGGCCAACGGGTCGGGGGCGACCGCCATCCCGCGTGCTCCCCGGGCCGGGGGTCGGGACGCGGCGGTGGTCAAGAGAACGGCGGCGAGGGCGAGGAGCGGGAGGAGGCGGACGCGGATCCGGCGCATGCGAGGCCATTATGAGCGACCCCTCGGTCGGTCCCAAGGGGCGCGCTGCTACAATGGCGGCTTGCTCTACGGGGAGGAAGTTCGATGGGGACCAGAACGATCGCGGCGGCGCTCGCGGCCTTGATGGCGCTCGTGGGGACGGTCGGATGCGGGGGAACCGCGCCGAGGCCCTCCAAGGTCGCGGGAGGGACGCTCCCCGACCTCGAGCTCGCCTCGCTCGACGGATCGACGTTGCGCCTCTCCGGCGGCAACGGCCGCGCGAAGCTCGTGAACTTCTGGGCGACCTGGTGCGCCCCCTGCCGCGAGGAGATCCCGCACTTCAACGAGATCTACGCCCAGTACCGGGACGCCGGGCTCGACATCGTCGCGATCTCGATGGACGAGGAGGGGGCGGAGGTCGTGCGCCCGTTCGTCGCCGACAACGGGATGACCTACCCGGTCGTCCTCGGGAGCGACGAGGTGGCGGAGGCGTTCGGCGGGGTCGTCGGATTCCCGACGACCTTCCTCGTCGACCGCTACGGGAAGGTCGTCGACAGCTGGGTCGGCGTGATCCCGAGGCGGGTTCTCGAGGAGAAGGTCCGCACCCTCGTGGCCGGATGAGGGGAGCCGGCGCGGGTCGTCGCGACTTCGGACGATCCTGATCCTCGCGGCGGTCGCGATCGCCGGTTTCGCGGCGCTCGCGACGATGGCGGAACGGTATCGCCGCATGACCCCGGAGCGCTCCGTCCTCGAACTCCCGGTCGCGGCGGCGCAAGCCGAACCGGAGGCCCCGGCCGTTCGCTCCGTCGATCCCGCGCCGGCCGTCGTCGAGCCGCCCGTTCCGCCCCACCCGGAAGACCGCGACGAGTCCCGGGCCCCGACCGCCGCGGACATCAAGGCGGTGGAGACGTTCCTCGAAGGTCGCGGTGCGCGACGG
>CAZVOE010000225.1:0-4163 GCA_964628935.1 uncultured Acidobacteriota bacterium | reverse complement strand
GCCCCGGCCGCTGCGGCCGCCGCCCCGGTCCCTGCGGCCGCCGCCCCGGGACGTGCGGCCAAGCCCTCCCCGGGTTACGACGCGAAGAAGCTCCGAAGCTCGATCGACAAGATCGAACGGAGCATTCTCGGCGTCGAGGCGCCGGTGAAGGCCTATCTGGACCTGATCGGGAGCGGACAGGCGACGTCGACGCAGTTGAATGACTTCGCTGCGTTCCTCATGCGGCGCGGGGTGCCGAACCTGGCCGTCGATTTCCAGCGCGCCGCCACCGATGCCTCTCCGGACGTTCCGGCCCTCTGGGTCAATCTGGGGACGATCGAGCAGGCCCGCGGAAACAGCGGGAACGCGAAGAGCGCCTACCGGAAGGCCCTCGCCCTCGACCCGACGAACGGCATGGCCTACTACGGCCTCGGCGTCGTCGCCGATGCGTCGCGGGACTACGAGGAGGCGATCGAGTACTACCGGCGCGCCCTCCTGATCGACCCTTCACTCGCCGATCCGAAGGTCAACCCGCAGGTCGTGAACAACGAGCGGCTCCTCGTCGTGAAGCTGCTGCTGTCCCGGGATCGCGCGGGAGCGATGAGCCTTCCGCTTCTGCCCCCCGGCCGCTAGGTCGCCAAGCTTGCGCAAAGCGCTCCCGGCGGGACGGCTCGCGGCGGCCGTCGTGCTCGCTCTCGCGTGCGGCGACGGTGCCGAGGTGCGGGCCTTCACCCCCGAAACGCGAGTGCGGATCGTCGACGAGGCGATCCGGCTCATGCCGAAGTCGCTCCGCCTCGCCCTCGAGCGCCATCGCGAGGCGGTCCTCCGCGGAGCGCTGGAACCGCTCCGCGAGGAGGACGGAGCCCCCCATCGACCCCCCAGGGACGGGGGGACCCTCCCGGACGCGACGGCGGCGGAGGCCGAAGCCGTGATCGCGGCGGTGGGGGAACCGGCCCCGTTCGAAGAGGTCTGCCGGCGCTTCGGCCGGCTCGCCCACTTCGTCACCGACGCCGGGTCCCCGCCGCTGGCGGCGGGGAGGGAGGGCGAGTCCCGTTACGGACACTTCGCCCGATACACGGCCGAAAAGCTCCCGAAGTTCCCCCTCGTCTTCCACGGTCACGACGACCCCGCGCTCGCCCGGGGAGATTTTTCCGCCTTCACCCGCTCCGTCCTCGAACAGGCGCGCGGCGAGGACCGGAACCTCGCCCGCGTCTACGCGGTGGCGGGCGATCCGCCGGGGCCCGCTTTCTTCGACGACCGGTCGATCCCGTTCGCCGTCGCCTCCCTCGCCTGGTCGCGCACCGTGACCCACGTCGTGAGGGCGTGGCTCGCGGCATGGGAGCGCGCCGGGGGGGACATGGGCCGCACCCCCTACTTCCACTCGCCCGACACGAAGGTCGGCAACCCGGAGGACTGATGGACAACCCCGTGCGGCGCGCGCTCGTGAGCACCTACGACAAGTCGGGGGTCGTCGACCTCTGCCGGGGCCTCGCCGCCTGCGGCATCGAGATCGTCTCGACCGGCGGGACCTCGCGTCTCCTCGCCGACGCGGGAATTCCCACCGTTTCGGTCTCCTCGATCACCGGGTTTCCCGAGATGCTCGACGGCCGGGTGAAAACCCTCCATCCCCGCATCCACGGCGGGATCCTCGCCGTGCGCTCGAATCCGGAGCACGCCGCCCACCTCCAGGCGCACGGGATCCCTCCGATCGATCTCGTGATCGTCAACCTCTATCCGTTCGAGGAGGCGGCCGCCTCGTCCCTTCCGTTCGAGGACGTCGTCGAGAAGATCGACGTCGGGGGCCCCGCGATGGTGCGCGCCGCCGCGAAGAACCACGCGCACGTCGCCGTGGTCGTCGACCCCGCCGACTACGCGACGGTGCTCTCCGAAATCACGGCGTCCGGCGCGGTCTCGGTCGCGACCCGGCGGCGGCTCGCGGCGAAGGCCTTCGCCCGCACCGCCGCGTACGACGGGGCGATCTCGCGCTGGCTCGAGGCGGAAGGGAAGGACGACTTTCCCCGAACGTTGCGTCTCGAGTTCGACAAACGGCTCGACCTCGTCTATGGGGAGAACCCCCACCAGAAGGCCGCCTTTTACGTCGATCCGGGCCCCCCGGCCCCGGGACTCGCCTCAGCCCGGCAGATCCAGGGGAAGCCTCTCTCCTTCAACAACATCCTCGACCTCGACGCCGCCCTCGCCGTCGTGCGAGACCTCTCGCGCCTCTCCCGTGGGGTCGCGTCGGTGATCGTCAAGCATGGGAACCCCTCGGGAGCCGCCTGCGCTGGAACGGCGGTCGACGCGTTCCGCGCCGCCCTCGCGTGCGATCCGCAGAGCGCATTCGGAGGCGTCATCGCCTTCGACCGCACGGTCGATGAACCGGCCGCCCTCGCGATCGCCGAAGCCTTTTACGAGGCCGTCGTCGCCCCCGAGTTCGCGCCCTCCGCGCTCGAGGCGCTCGCCAAGAAGAAGAACCTCCGCCTCCTCGCGACGGGCCCGATCGGCACGGGCCCTCGCCCGGGTCGCGACCTGCGGAGAGTTTCCGGTGGGATCCTCTGTCAGGACTGGGACAGCGCCGAGGACGCGGTCCGCGACGGGCGCGTCGTCACCCGGCGCGCGCCGACCGAGGCGGAGTGGCTCGGGCTCGAGTTCGCGTGGGAGGTTTGCCGCCACGTGAAATCGAACGCGATCGTCTACGCGGGTCCCGACCGGACGCTCGGGATCGGAGCGGGCCAGATGAGCCGCGTGGACTCGGCGCGCATCGCGGTGGAGAAAGCGCGAGGCGGGCTGACCGGCGCGGTCATGGCGTCCGACGCGTTCTTCCCCTTCCGGGACGGGCTCGACGTCGCCGCGGACGCGGGAGTCACTGCGGTCGTCCATCCGGGTGGATCGATCCGCGACGAGGAGGTGATCCGCGCCGCCGACGAGCGGGGGCTCGCGATGGTTTTCACCGGACGGCGTCACTTCCGGCACTGAGGAGGGACGGCGACCCCCGCTCAGTCGTCGAGGTGGCGGAACCGGATCGAGTCGGTCGCCGCGTAGTAGTTCCGGTCTTTCGGGACGTTCTCGTACCGTCGGGCGAACGCCTTCCACTTTTGGGTTTCGGCCTCTTCGCGGATCGCGAGGACCTCGTCGAAATGCTGGATCGCCTGTGGGATCTCGCCCGCTCGGAGCGCGACCACGCCGAGATTGAACCAGCCGTTCGCCTTCCAGCGGTCGACCGTCGCGCGGTCGAAGGTGTCGGGGAGCCGGTAGATCACCCGCAACGCGGAAGCGAACTCTCCGTCTTCGAACGCGGAACGGATCGCGGCGATCTGCTCGTTCTGAGCCTTGACGGCCTTGTAGGACTCGGTCGCCAGGGCCATGCCCCGCAGCGCCTCGGCGTTCGTCGGGTCGGCCCGGAGGGCCTCGTGATACGCGAGGATGGCATCGTCGTAATCGCGGGCCTCCATCGCTTCGCGGCCCCGCACGAGCGAGGCGGAGAGAGACGGCGCGGTCGGCTGCTGCGGCGCCGGCGCGGGGGTCTCGACCTTCGGGGCGACGGCCCTGCGTGGAACCGGAGCGGGCGCGCTCGTCGCGGAGACATCGCTCCCGTCCCCTCCCACAAAAACGAAGACGCTTCCCGCGACGACGACGACCGCGAGTAGCGCGAGTCCCCATAGCGGTCCTCGGCGGCTCCGCGCCGCGGCCGGAGCCGGGACGAACGACGGCCGCGGCCCTCGCGGACGCATGGGGGCCGGCTCTGGGGCCGGAGCCGTCTCCTCGGTCGCCGCCGCAAGGATCGGGATCTCGGGCGATGCGCCGCCCGTGGAGGCGGGATCGGAGTTCGAGAGAAAGCTCGCCAGGAGATCGTTCTCCTCCGATTCGCCCTTCGGCGGCGCCTCCGGCGGAGACGGCGCGCCGATCCGCCGGAGGTAGTCGACCGCCTCCGCATGATCGGGGATTCGGTCGAGGACCTTCACGAACCAGCCGCGAGCCTCGTCGAGCATCCCGCCTTCGAAGGCCTGCACCCCCTCGGTCATCCAGCGGTCGATCTCTCCGACCACCCGTGCCGAGGCGTCGCGCAGATCGCGCTCGAGGGTCGCCGCCTCGGCGTTGTCCTCGTCGAGGACGTGCACGCGGGCGAGAACCGCGAGCGCGCCCTCTGCGTCGCCCGCGGCGGCCTTGGCCTTCGCCTCGTCGAGAAG
>CAZVOE010000224.1:0-4197 GCA_964628935.1 uncultured Acidobacteriota bacterium | reverse complement strand
CTCGGCGACACCGACGCCGGCGTGGCCCTCCCGCCCCTCGATCTCCTCAACGAGCCGCAGCCGCAGCGGGGGGAGGACGAGAAGGAGCTTCTCCAGCGGGCCCAGCAGCTCACCGACAAGTTCCGCGAGTTCAACGTGGACGGGCAGGTCGTCGCGATCCACCCCGGTCCGGTCGTCACGACGTTCGAGTACAAGCCGGACGCGGGGGTCAAGTACTCCAAGATCACGGCGCTCGCCGACGACCTCTGCCTCGGCCTCAAGGCGGAGTCGGTCCGGATCGACCGGATGCCCGGCCGCGCGACCGTCGGGATCGAGGTTCCGAACCGCCACCAGGAGACGATCTACCCGCGCGATCTCCTGTCGAGCGAGCGCTTCCGCGCGTCGAGATCGAAGCTGACGCTCGCGCTCGGGAAAGACATCGGAGGGGAGGTCTACACCGCCGAGCTCGACCGGATGCCCCACCTCCTGATCGCGGGCGCCACGGGCGCCGGGAAATCGGTCGGCCTGAACGGCATGATCGCCTCGATCCTCTTCAAGGCGACCCCGGCCGACGTCCGCTTCATCATGATCGACACGAAGATGATCGAACTCGGGATCTACGCCGACATCCCCCACCTCCTCGTGCCGGTCGTGACCGACCCGAAACACGCCTCGACCGCCCTCAAGTGGGCCGTCCGAGAGATGGAGAGCCGCTACAAGCAGCTCGCCTCGGTCGGGGTGCGGAACATCGACCAGTTCAACCACCTCCTCGAGTCGGAGCCGGGGCGCGAGATGGTCGACGAGCGGACCGGCGCGCGGACTCCGCTCAAGAAGCTCCCCTACATCGTCATCGTGATCGACGAGATGGCCGACCTCATGATGGTCGCCTCGGCCGACGTCGAGGAGTCGGTCATGCGGCTCGCCCAGATGGCGCGCGCGGTCGGGATCCACCTGATCCTCGCGACGCAGCGTCCGTCGGTCGACGTCATCACCGGCACGATCAAGGCCAATTTCCCGGCGCGCATCGCCTACCGGGTCGCGCAGCGGGTCGACTCGCGGACGATCATCGACCAGCAGGGCGCCGAGCACCTCCTCGGCCGCGGCGACATGCTCTTCCTCCCGACCGGATCCTCGCGCCTGACGCGCCTGCACAGCGGGTTCATCACGGAGCCGGAACTGAACCGCATCGTCGCCTTCCTCAAGAAGCAGGCGAAGCCCGTCTACGACGAGTCGGTCCTCAAGGATCCGGACGAGGAGCGCCCGTCCTGGGAGGGGGGAGGCGAGCGGGACTCGATGTTCGCCGAGGCGGTGCGCCTCGTTCTCCAGGAAGGCCAGTGCTCGATCACCCTGATCCAGCGGCGGATGCGCCTCGGCTACGCCCGCGCCGCGCGGATCGTGGACACGATGGAGCAGGAGGGGATCATCGGCCCTGCCGACGGGAGCAAGCCGCGCGAGGTGCTGGTGGGACCGGAGGTCCTCGAAACCCTCGGCGCGCCCCGCTAGGAGCGAGCGCCCGGCGATGCCGCGCGGCGCGGCCCTCCTCGTCGTCCTTGCCGTCCTCGCCGCGCACTGGACCGCGTTCTCCGCCGGATACGTCCAGGACGACCACGCGCTCGTCGAGACGAACCCGCTCGTCGCGCGGGGCCAGGTCGCCGAGATCCTTTCCGCGGCCTACTGGGAAGAGGCCCATCCGGTGGACGACCGGTCCCTCTGGCGGCCGGTGCCGGTCCTCACGTACGCCCTCGAGCGGGGGCTCGTCGGCCGTCCCTCCGCTCCGCTCTCGCACGGCGTCAACGTCGTCGCGCACGCGCTCGTCGCCGTGCTCGTTTTCGCCCTCGCCCTTCGACACGGGGCCGCCCCTCCGTGCGCGACGGTCGGCGCCCTCGCGTTCGCCCTCCACCCCGCGAAGTCGGAGGCGATCTTCGGGGTCGTCGGGCGGGCGGAGATCCTGGCCGCCGGGTTCGGAGTCTCGGCCCTCCTCCTCGCGTCGCACGCGCGGCGGGCGGAGGGGGTCCGGGCGCGGATCGCGGCGTGGGGAAGCGCGGCCTTCGTGCTTCTCGCTCTCGCCTCGAAGGAGACGGCCGCGGTCTTCGTCCCGCTCCTGCTCGCGCAGGATCTCGTCCTCGCCCGCGTCGAGCCCCCCGCCTCCCCGACTCCCCTCCTCCGGCGCGCCGGGGCCCTCGCGCCCCTCCTCGTCGCGCTCGCGCTCTTCCTCGTCGCCCGCACCGCCGCTCTCGAAGCCTGGTGCGCCCCGCAGCCGATCCAGCCGATCGACAATCCACTGATCCTCCGTCCCTCGTCCGAGCGAGTCCCGACCGCACTCGCACTCGTCTTCCACGCCGCGTCGCTCGCGGCCGTCCCGACCGGGCTCTCGCTCGACTACTCCGGGGAAAGCGTCCCCGTGGAGCGGTCGCTCGGCGCCCCCCGCGCGATCGCGGGCGGGCTCGTCTTCGCGGGCCTCGCCTCCCTCGCGGCGGCGGGGATCCTCCGCCCGCGCGGGAGGAGAACCCTTCTCGCCACGGGCGCTCTCGCGACCCTCTTGCCCTTCTTCGTCACGGGGAACTTCTTCTTTCCCGTGGGCGCGATCTTCGCGGAGCGGTTCCTCTACCTTCCCGCCGCAGGGGTCGGCCTCCTTCTCGCCGCCCTCCCCCCGCGGCGAAGCGTTCTCGTCCCGGCGGCGGTCGTCCTCGCGGTTTGGGGAGCGCTCACGCTCGATCGCGGGCGGGACTGGAAGGACGACCGGACGGCGTTCGAGGCCGCCGTTCAGGCCCGTCCGCGGAGCCCCAGGGCCCATTTCGCGGTCGGGAAGCTCGAGGCCGACTCGATTGCGGCCCCCGCGTCCTCGCCGGCCGCGGTCGCACGAGCGCTCGCCCGCTTCGACCGCGCGATCGCGCTTTGGGACGACTACCCCGAAGCCTGGAAGGAGAAGGGCGTTCTCCTCGCTCGGGCGGGGCGCCTCGAGGAAGCGGAGCCCGTTCTCCGCGGGGCCGTCCTGCGGGGTCCCGCGAGCGTCCTTGCGCTCTTCAACCACGCCCTCGTCCTCCAGCGTCTCGGCCGCCGGTCCGACGCGGAACGGGCTTTCCGCCGCGCCGTTCTCCTCGGCCCCTCGCACGCGCCATCGTGGGCGAGCCTCGGCCATCTCGCGTTCGAGGACGGGCGGTACGGCGACGCCGCGCGCGCGTACGGTCGCGCGGTCGCGCTCGGCCGGAGCGATCTCGTCCCCCGGCTCGACGAGGCGCGGCGTCTGGGCGGATGATGGAACTCGAAGGAGCCTTCCCGATGAAGCTGCGCTCGCTCGCGCCACTGTTCCTTCCGTTCTTCGTCGCGGGGTGCGCCGGTCCGAGCGCCCCTCCCCCGCCGGCGGAAAGCGGCCAAGCCGTCCCCATCGCGCTCCCCTCCCCTTCCGGATCGCGTCTCCCGGCGCTCGCGCAGGGGGGAGGGACGGTCCTCCTCGCCTGGCTCGAGCCGGCGGACGGCGGCGGAGCGGCCGTCGCGGTTTCCCTGTTCCGGGACGGGGCATGGACGCCCCCGCGACGAGCGGCCGCCTCCCCATCGATCCTCGTCGACCCCGCGAGCCCGCCGGCCGCGGCCCTCCTTTCGGACGGGACGCTCGCCGTCGCCTGGACGGAGAAGAAGCCCGGGGGCGAATACGCCTCGGACGTCCGGGTCGCCTTCTCGAGGGACGGCGGCGCCACGTGGGAGGGGCCCCATACCCCGCACCGGGACGGCACCGCGACCGAACACGGCTTCGTCTCGCTCCTCCCCGACGACCGCGGCGCGCTCGACGTTCTGTGGCTCGACGGGCGCGCGTTCGCCACGTCCGATTACGGCGAGGGGGGGACGCGCCTGTACCACGCGCGCGGGGACCGCTCCGGATTCGGGCCGGAGACCGCCGTCGACACGAAGGTCTGCGACTGCTGCCGGACGGCGGCGGCGAGGCCCTCGGGGGAGCTCCTCGCCGTCTACCGCGATCGCGAAGACGACGAGCGGCGGGACATCTCCGTGTCGTTGCGGGAAGGGACGGCGTGGTCGGCCCCGCGTTCGGTGCGCGAGGACGGGTGGCGGCTCCGGGCCTGCCCGACGAACGGTCCGGCGGTCGCGGTCGAGGCGGGGACGACCCTCGTCGTCTGGTTCAGCGCCGCCGCGGGAACGCCGGTCGTCCGAGCGGCGCGTTCCGGGGACGGCGGGCGGAGTTTCGCTGATCCGGTCGCGCTCCAC
>CAZVOE010000223.1:2318-4202 GCA_964628935.1 uncultured Acidobacteriota bacterium | reverse complement strand
AAGAGCGCCGCGACGACCGCGGCGGCGGAGAGCAGAGTGGTCGCCGCGACGAGGGGGAGGGCCTCGGCACGCACGGCCTCGTACGCGACCCGTCCCATGCCGGGCCAACCGAAGACGACCTCGACCACGAGCGAGCCGGAGACGAGGAACGGAAGGGAGAGGCCGGTCACCGCGATCGCCGCCGGGACCGCCTCGCGAAACGCGTGGACGAGGACCACGCGGAGGGTCGGAGCCCCCCGGGCACGCGCCGCGCGGCAGAACGGCTCCGACATTGCACGCAGCATGGCCGCGCGAACGTGGCGGGCGAGACCCGCTGCCGACCCGACCCCGAGCACGAGCGCCGGGAGCGCCACGTGCCAGGCGCGATCGACGATTCGGGCGGAAAGCGCCCAGTGTTCCGAGCCGATCGAACGCGACGAGGAGGGGGGAAAGACGGGGAACGCGACCGAGAGGAGGAGGATCGCCATCACGCCGAGCCAAAAGGTGGGGATGGCGTAAAGCACGAGCGTCGCTGCGCCGATCGACCGGTCGAGCGCTCCCCCGGGCCGGCGCGCGGATGCGAGACCGGCGCCGAGCCCGACGAGGACGTGGACGAGAACCGCCGCGAAGCCGAGGAGCAGCGTCGACGGGAGCGCGGATTCGAGGACCCGCGAGACCGGCATTCCTCGAGACGAGGACCATCCGAGGTCGCCGTGGGCGACCGCGTTCCCGATCCAGTGGAGGCAGCGGACGGCGACCGGGGAGTCGGCGCCCCAAGCCTCTTCGAGGCGCTCGCGAACCTCCGGGGGGATCGGCCGGTCGGAGAGAAGGGCGTCGATCGGGGATCCCGGCGCCGCGTCGGCGAGGACGAAGACCAGGACCGCGACCGCGAAGAGGACCGGCACCCCCGCGGCGGCGCGCCGCAGGACGGCGCGGATCACGGGCCGCCGACTCCCGGCGAGAGGCGGAATCGCTCGACCCTCGCGAGCGGATCGGCCGCGACGTCGAGATCGGCCTCCCGCAGGCGGGACCCGAGCGCGACGATCCTCTGCGGCTCGTAGAGGAACGTGTAGGGTTGATCCTCGACTACGCGGCGGGCGATCGCGGCGTAAGCCGCCCGCGCGGAGTCGGGGTCGGCGGCCTGGCGCAGGGTCTCGAGCAGGGCGTCGATTTCCGGCGGGACATACCGGACGTAGTTGGCTCCCGCCGGCGGGAGGGCACCCGATCCGAAGAAGGCTTGGAGATCGACCCGTTCGGCGAAGCGCCAGCCGTGCAGGTAGGCGTCGAACTCCCCGCGCGCCGCGCGTTCCCGGAGCGCTCGGGAGTCGAGGACCGCGGGGACCGCGCGAACCCCGACCCGGGCCCACTGGTCCTGGAGTTTCACGACGACCGCCTCGCGCAGGCGATTCCCGGCGTTCGTGAGGATCTCGAAGGTGAGCGGACGATCGGGTCCGAACCCCTTGCGCGAGAGGATCCTCCGCGCCTCGTCGGGAGCGTAGCGCGGCCCCGGCAGGTCGGCGGGGGCCGCCCACGAGGAAGACGGAACCGGCCCGCGACTCACCCGCCCGAACCCGAACAGGAGCTCGTCGACGATCGCCTGCGCGTCGGTGGCGAGGCCGAGGGCGCGGCGGATCTCGGGATCGTCGAAGGGCGGGCGGGAACCGTTCCATCCGACGTAGTCGAATCCGGGCGTGTCGAGGGGCACGATCCGGGCCCCGGGGACCGCTCGCGCCCGCGCCGCGTCCTGCGGCGGGATCCCCTCGACCCAGTCGAGCCGCCCCGCGAGGAACTGCGAGAGGACGTTGGCGGCGTCCGGGACGATTCGCACGACGATGCGGTCGAGGAAGGGGAGTCCCTCACGGAAGTACGTGGGATTCCGTTCGAGGACGATCTCCTCTCCCGGGC
>CAZVOE010000223.1:0-2308 GCA_964628935.1 uncultured Acidobacteriota bacterium | reverse complement strand
GGGCGGTGCGAGACGGGAAGGAAGGGACCGGAGCCGACGCGCGCGGCGCTCCAATCGTGCGATCGCCATCGTTCGAACGGGACCGCCCCGTGGACGTGCTCCGGCAAGATCCCGCCGTCCACGGCGTCGGCGAACTGTTCCGGATAGGGACGCTCGAAACGGAACACGACGGTTCGCGGATCGGGGGTTTCGACGTCGAGGATGCGGGATTTCGAGGGCGCGCCGATCCATGCCACGGCCGGGGCGGTCTGGGCTCTCCACGTGAACCGGACGTCCGAGGATGTCACGGGGGTACCGTCGCTCCAGGATGCCTCGCGCAGGCGGAACACGAGAGAGCGCCGGTCCTCCGATCGTTCCCAAGACTCCGCGAGGAGCGGTTCCCACCGCGGAAGACCGTCGGGCCCCGGCGCGGTTTCCTGGGCGAGGCGAAGCCAGATCCGCTTGTGCAAGGAAACCGCGAAGGCCTGCTGCGAGAGGTACTCGTTCCACGAATCGAGGTCGACGGTGCTCCCGATCACGAGCGTCCCTCCCGAGGAGGGGCCGGGCGAGGGAGCGCACGAGATCGCGGCGAAGACGAGGATCCCCGCGACCACCGCGATCGGGGCCGAGGCGTCACCTCTCAACGCGGGACCTCGATCGGATCGAGCGGAGGGGAAGGAGTTCCCCGCGGCCGACTCCGGGGCAGAACCGGCCGGCTTCCTCCCAACGTTCCGGCGTCTTCAGGATCTCGCGCCAGAACGGGAACGTCCTGCACTGCGCGGGGCGCGCCGCGTAGACCGCGCATCGCGTTCCGTCGAGAAAGGGACAGGCGTCTGCGTCGATGCGGAGCGCGGTGTGCCCCTCCTCGCGGAAGGTCCATCGCTTCCGGAACTCGCGCGCGCTCGTGCCGAGAAACGAAGCGAGCGCGCGGATGTCCCCGGGTTCGAGATAGACGTACGCGAACTCGTCGTGCCTCGTGCAGCACCGCCCGCAGTCGGGAAGGCACTCGAAGCGCAGTCCTTCCGCGTACCAAGGCGCGGAACGGGCGGAGGAGCGGGGAGGGGTGGAATCCGACATCCCGCGGAGTATATCTCTCGTTCGGCGGCTCAACGCTCACCGAAGCGCCGGGAGTCGAACGAGGAACCGGGTTCCCTTCCCCGGCTGGCTCACGACGTCGATCCTCCCCCCGTGCGCCTGCACCGTGCGGAGCACGATCGCGAGCCCGAGCCCGGTGCCGGACGTCTTCGTCGAGAAATAGGGCTCGAACAGGCGCTCGCGGGCCTGCGGGGCGAGCCCTTCGCCGGTGTCTTCGACCGCGATCGTGACCTCGCCCGATCCCTCGTCGTGGGTCGCGGCCACCCGGAGCGTGCCCCCGCCCGGCATCGCGTGGAGGGCGTTCTCGATCAAGTTCGCGATCGCCCTCCCCATCGCGCGCCGGTCG
The DNA here is from genome assembly GCA_964628935.1 of uncultured Acidobacteriota bacterium. Taxonomy (GTDB): domain Bacteria; phylum Acidobacteriota; class Polarisedimenticolia; order Polarisedimenticolales; family DASRJG01; genus CAYLHQ01. The sequence goes on along the minus strand of CAZVOE010000223.1, from coordinate 888 downwards.
ATCGCACAGTTCGGGACCGCGTCGTAACGCTCCTCGAGGCGGACCCCCGGCGGGAGGGCGACGCGATACGGCGCGACCGTCTCGCCGAGAAACGCCGGGAGGTCGGTCGGGACCGGCGCGAGGTCGGGAATCTTGGCGTACGCCGAGAACTCGCCGGCGATCTCGCGGAGCGCGCGGACCTGACCGAGCACCGTTCGAAGACAGGCCTCGACGTCGGCGTCCGGCAGGGCGCCGCGGTCGCGGAGGATGCGCTCGATGTGCTCGGTCGAAAGCTGGATCGGGGTGAGGGGGTTCTTGATCTCGTGGGCGATCGCACGGGCCATCTCCGCCCACGCCGCGAGTTGGCTGCTCCGCGCGAGCTCCGTGACGTCGTCGAGGAGAACGAGCGATCCCGGAGGCCCTCCGTCGGGATCGGGGAGTGGAACCCGCACGACCCGCAGGCGGCGCGCCGAGTCGGCGATCCGGACGTCGATCTCCTCCGGCTCCACGCGTTCGGCGAGCGGTCGCCCGAGGAGGGACGCGAGCGACGCGAGCGCGGGGGTGTCCGCCGCCGCCTCACTCAAGGGGCGACCGGGAGCGACCCGCGCTCCCGCGGCGCCGAGGAGGCTCGAGGCGGCCGGGTTCATGGTCACGATCCGCCCGAACGCGTCTGTGGAGACGACTCCGGTCGTCGCGTGCCGCAGGAGCGCTTCGATGTAGTCCTTCCTGCGCTCGAGGTCGGCGCGCTGCGCCGAAAGGGCCGCCGCCATCGCGTTGAACCCGGCGGCGAGCGTGGCGAGCTCGTCCCGGCTTCGAGCGTCGAGCCGCGCGGCGTAGTCGCCCCGGGCGATCCGCGCGGTCGCTTCGACCATCTCCCGGACGGGCCGCGCCACCGTGCGACCCCAGCCC
>CAZVOE010000222.1:0-4211 GCA_964628935.1 uncultured Acidobacteriota bacterium | reverse complement strand
TCCTGATTCCCGATCCCGCGAACGACGTGAACCCGAGGAACCCGCAGAGTTGGAATCGGTACACATACGTTCGAAACAATCCGTTGAACCTCGTGGATCCGAGCGGCCTGACGGGTCACAAAGTCCACAGCCACTTGAATCAGCGCGAGTACTACCAGGCGGGAGGCTGTCCCGGCGACACGCCCGCGACGTGTGACACGTTGGGGATCAAGCAGCCGATTAGGGAAGAGTCGGCGAAGGCAGCGGACGAGGCGAATCGAGCCGCAGGCAAACCGCAACCCGACGGTGGCCCACCCATCCCCCCGCCACCAGGCGAGAATGGGGAGCCAAACAAGTGGGTGCCAGCCAAGCCGAGCTCCGAGAAGGGAGACCGCCAGAACTGGAAGCCGAAGTACCCAGTGCCGCACCCGAAAGGCTCGCAGCCACGAGCGTCGTGGGATCCTGTGAACGGTCACTGGGATTACGACACGGGTCAGGGCGATCGCTTTCGATCCGATGAAGCCGGGAGGATCGTTGATCATGACAATAGCCCGATTCCAGGAGCGACTCCGCCGTGGTCGACGAGAAGCGCACTAAGCGTACTAGGCAGCGTGGTCGTCGGAGCCGCTGCGTTGCTTCTCTTCATGGTGACGCGCGGCGGGACTGGGATGCCGCAGAACGCGCCCGCTAGCTTCGGGCCGCCCTTTCTACTGGAGCCAGACGAAAAGGACTTGGACTAGGACGCGCAACGTGGTGATTTCAGAAAACACTGAGAACAGAGGGCATGACCCCGATGACGCCCCTGAGAAGCGGCGTCTGATCGTCTCGCGGTCTGGGCTATTCGAACGCGAAATGGCAGACGATTGTCCGGGCGTTCACAGGCGCGAGAAGCGGTAGGAGGACGAAGTGGTTCTGAATTGCACTCAAGTCGTCGATTGGTGTCGGCGTACGGGCTCGGTTGTCGTTCGGAAGGGGGTATGGGTGAGTCCTCACCTCGGCAGAAGCGCCGGCCGCAGCGTTGACCTTTCGTGCGAGGGCGCTACGCCTCCGAAATTACTCGCACTTGCACGGGATCTCGCACATGAAGCGGGACTACTCGGCAATCAACGTCCCGGGGACGAGGCCGCGATTTGGTTGCATCAGGTCTGGTTGTGGGATCCAGTAGTCGACCAGACCGGCTGGTCCTTGCTTCGTGGCTTGTGGAACCTGGAAGCATCCGAGGAATACGACCATTGTCCTCCAGCGAAGTTGTTGAGAAGGACCGATCCAGACGGGCTGATCGTGGCGTCAATTGCCCTCCCACTGTTGTTTCAGTGGGACGCATCACTCATTCGTCTAGACGGGACGTTAATGGCTCACATTTCCCACGATAGATACGTCTCGCTATTCGCCGCGACGCTGGAGGATATCGAACGGGTGGAGCGGGAGTTTCGTCAAACCTGGCGCTCCGTGCGTTCGTCACCGGAACCGGGGGGATGTGCCCCTGAATGAGGTGCGACGCGCCGCCACCTGTTCGACGGCCTTTCGGAGATTCGTGGGAACGTCCCAATCTACCTCGTGCAGCCGGGCTGTCGTGCGCCAGCGAGACCATACTGCGAAACTCGGCGGGAATCGAGGGCCGGGTGGGGTTAGTAGTGATCGGCATTTCGGTCCGAGGTCGCCGATGAGACCTTCGAAGACGAAGGCGTCCGTCGCCTCCCAGGGCCCGATTCGCGCCACGGGCACACCACCGCCATCGTCGCTCGTCGCCATTGCTGCCCGCGTTAGCTCGCTACGCGACGCGTCGGAGCGGAACGGCGGGCGGGTCGAGACGCCGGCTCGATCGCTGCGAACCGTCGGTCATCGGCCGATAGAACTCTCCGGTGATCGTCGAGAGAGCCAGCGCCGGTCGAGAAGGCGCTTCGTTCTGTAATTAGGACCGAATTGGTATTTGTTCGATTTGAGATTGGGTCGGGGAGCCAGTCCTCGGGTTTTCGAACTCGGCCTGTTCGGTTAACAGGCGACCTTCCAGACACAGCGCTCGTCGGCGGAAAAGGCGCGAGGGTCGCGACCTTGTTCGCGCTGAAAGCGCTGGTACCCCGTTGGGAGAGCCAGTCGCTTCGCGTGCCCGCTGAGGCGGCGTCGGAAGGCGCCAACTGGCTCTCCTGCTCTCTCCGTCAATCCAGAGAGCCGCTGGCCTCATCGCCCGTTGGGGGATTCCGCACCCCAGTCAGAAGAAGCGTGTGGCAAGTTTGTACCGCCCGCTCGCAGCCCCCGCCGCTTTCAGGACCTGCCACTCGAAGGAGCGAATCGTGACCCCGTGGTTCGATCTTCTGCGGGTGTAAAGTAGCGAGCCGCTGCTCCGACGATGTCGAGGAGGACACTTGATGTCGCTATTGCGGTGGTTCACTCCCGTTTGCGCTGCACTCGCTCTGGGAACATCGGCCTTTGCACAAGGGGTGCAGTTTCGAGCAGGAAACCTGTATCCGACCACCGTCGTGAACGCGCCTGACAGTCCGGTTGTACTTCTCGACCGAACCCGAGCGCGACGGCCAAACTACAAGGTCGGAACCGTTTTCGCGCCGAACGATGTGCGCGGGAGCATCACCCCAGACGATTTCCTGACTGAACTCAGGGCGGTGATCGAGAACCGAGGTCCTTACGCAGTCGCCAAGGTTGCTATTCAATGGGCGGCGTACGACGCGGAGGGGAACGCCGTCTGGAAGCACGGCCAGATCATCGAGGTTCCGCGATCCTTGGAGACAGGTTCGGACTACTTCCCAGGGCCAAACTGGGTGACACCACCACCAGAGGAGGCTGTCACGGTCACGGCAACTATCGCGGGGGTGATTGGCGTCGATGGACAACAGTGGCCGCCGCGAGGCGCGCAGAGTCCGCGAACTTCAACCGCTAGGACTGACACTTCTCCAGTCGAGCATGGCCCGCCGCCCTCGGGCGTCGGCGATCCGGTAGTTTCCCAGCCTTCCCACGCATCGAGCGGAGTGGCCGTTGGCAGTAGCGCACAGGAACGCGCGTCCGCCCCGCTCGCGGATACACAGGACCCATGCGGGTGCAGGGCCGCGTCACGGACCGAGGCAGAAGCGTTTCGACGAGCGGCAAACAACGGAGACCCCACGGCCGCATTGGGTGTCGGCGGGATGTTCAACACTGGCTGTTTCGAGATCCAGGACTTCGTTCAGGCACACGCTTGGTTCAACTTGGCTGCGGCTTCGGGGGAGCCAACAGCACGCCGTTGCCGAGACGAGGTGGAGAAGAAGTTAGGCACGGACCAAGTACTTGAGGCGCAGGCGCTGGCACGACGCCTGAGGGACCGCACGAGCAAAGGAGAGTCGAAAGAGTGAGGCAAACCGCGATAGAAGCCACGTGGGGCATTGCATGGCGCAGCTAATACGTGCGGTACCTCTTGATTGCGATCGGGTTGCTAGCCACGTCGTGCGGTAGTGACGATGACGGGTGTCCACGATTGACCGGCGCCTCAAGGAGAGTCCAACCCGTGACTGGTTGGATCGCTACGGATCGTGCCTGAGGGCCCTTGTCGGGTCGGCCGTCACGTTCCACACCTCATGTGACGACAGTAATCGCCGAGAGCTTGAATCCGGTGCACTCCGACCCGTAAGATGAGGACTATGGGCGGGTGCGGTGCATGAGGGGGCGAATGAACCAAGACAGCATGCGCGCTTCTGTGACTCAGCGATCGTTCATAGCCTCTTCGCTACCGATTGCATTTCGCATTGCTGCCGTACCGCTTGCGGAGGTGGCATCGACGCCGGAGGACGTCGAGGATGAGGCGTTTCTCCGCAGGCTCGCCTCCGAGATCACTGGCTCTCCAGAGGAGCTGATTCTAGACGATGAAGGGTACTCCGAGATTGGACGAGCCCTTACGGTTGGCGAGTCCGCCCGCGCATGGCTCGCTGGCTCGCATCGACGTTGGACTGATCGTGCGGTGGCTGGTGGACTGATCGACCTTCACGATCGGTCAATCCGGTCGCCTCTCCTCGGGTCACCAAGAAGTGTATTCGCCCATGACATGATGGCGTTTCTGGCGCGACCAACGTCGCCGCGTCATGCGCTCATCGTATCGGTTCTGGTTGATCACAGTCGGAACCGCGCGCCTGTCCTGGACGCGATCGCGCCGACACTGACTCGCAACTCGTGGCCCCCGGCCGCCCTGTCGACGGTGACCTGCCCCCCTTAGAAGGACCCAGTCGGACGGTTAGAATCCGCCGTTCGGA
>CAZVOE010000221.1:0-4259 GCA_964628935.1 uncultured Acidobacteriota bacterium | reverse complement strand
GGGGCCCGCGAGGCTCAAGAGCCGGCGAGGCGAGACGAAGCGCCTGCTGCGGCGGGCGCTCCGTGGAAAGATCCCCTCCGAGATTCTCGACCGGCCCAAGCGCGGCTTCGACCTCCCGCTCGATCGGTGGATTTCAGGCCCGTTGCGCCCCATGGCGGCGGAGACCCTGCGAAGCGCGGTTTGGGAGCGATGGCCCGGGGCGCGATGCGAGGGGATCGAGAAGCTCCTGGACGACCACCTCGCGGGAACGGTGCGCGCGGGGCTCCCCCTCTTCCTGCTCGTTTCGATCGGCCGTTTCCTCGAGCGCCATGGCTGAGTCGCGTCCCCTCGTCGTGCATCTGATCACCCGTCTCGAACTCGGCGGGGCCCAACAGAACACTCTCTATTGCGCCGCCCACCACGACCGCTCTCGGTACCGAGTCGCCCTGTGGGCGGGGGCGGGGGGGATCCTCGACGCCGAGGCGCGGGCGATCGCCGACGCGAACGTCCGGCTCTTCCCGTGGCTCGTCCATCCGATCCGGCCGCACCGGGACGTCCTCGCCCTCGTCCGGCTCGTCGCCACGATGCGCGAGGCGAAGCCGGCCCTCGTCCATACGCACTCGTCGAAGGCGGGGATCCTCGGCCGCGCCGCGGCGCAGATCGCCGGGGTCCCGCGCGTCGTCCACACCGTCCACGGCTGGAGCTTCAACGATACCCAAGCATCGGTCGTCGCGCGCCTGTACCGTCTCCTCGAGCGCGCGGCGGCGCGCGGCACCGATCGGATCGTCTGCGTTTCCGAGGCCGACCGCCGCCAGGGGATCGCCTCGGGGATCGGGCGGCCGGAGGCGTACCGCCTCGTCCGGAGCGGGATCGATCCCGAGGAGTTCGTGGCGCGGCCGGGGGCGCGCGCGCGGGTCCGGGAGTCGCTCGGAATCGGCCCGGGCGAACTCCTCGTGGGGACCGTCGCGTGCCTCAAGCCGCAGAAGGCCCCCCTCGATCTCGTGGAAGCGGCGGCGGTCGCGCTTCGGACCGATCCGCGCCTCCGGTTCGTCGTCGCGGGGGACGGGGATCTGCGCGCGGCGGTCGAGGCGCGCGCGCGGGACCTCGGCCTCGGGGACCGCTTCCGCCTCCTCGGGTGGCGCCGCGACGTCCCCGACCTTCTCGCCGCCCTCGACCTCTTCGTCTTGACCTCGCTTTTCGAGGGTCTCCCCCGAGCGATCCTCCAGGCGATGGTCGCGGGGGTCCCGGTCGTCGCGACCGCGGTCGGCGGGACACCGGAGGTCGTGTCGGATGGGGAAACGGGGCTCCTCGTGCGGCCCGGCGACCCCCGCGGAGCGGCGGAAGCGATCGTGAGACTCGCCGCCGAACCCGAGACCGCGACGCGTCTCGCGGCGGCGGCTTCGAAGCGGATCGGGGAGGAGTTCGACATTCGGGGAATGGTTCGGACCCTCGACTCCCTGTACGAGGAACTCCTGAGCGCCGGTCCGCGCCTTGGCACTCGTCGCGAAAGGATCTAGATTTTCGGTGCTTTCCGAGATTTAGGGGATTCATGGAGCCGGTTCTCGAGATTCGGGGTCTCGAAAAGGGGTTCCGGGGGCACCTCGGGCTCGGCCGGACCGTCGCCGTCGACGGTCTCGACCTCGCCGTCGAGCCGGGCCAGGTGATCGGTCTCCTCGGGCCGAACGGAGCGGGGAAGAGCACGACGATCAAGATCGTGCTCGGCCTCTTGCGCCCCGATCGAGGCTCCGTCCGCGTCTTCGGCGGGTCGCCTCAGGACCCTGCGATCCGGAGGCGGATCGGATACCTCCCGGAGCAACCTTACTTCTACGACTGGCTGACGGCGGAGGAGTTCCTCGACTTCTACGGCAGGCTTCGGGGCCTCTCCGCGCGGGAGCGGGGCACGCGGAACCTCGCGCTTCTCGAGCGGGTCGGCCTTGCGGAAAAGCGGCGGGTTCCCCTCCGCAAGTTCTCGAAGGGGATGGTCCAGCGTCTCGGCCTCGCCCAGGCGATCCAGCACGAGCCGGAACTCGTCATCCTCGACGAACCGATGTCGGGGCTCGACCCTTCGGGGCGCCGTGACGTCCGAGACCTGATTCTCGAGCTCCGCGCCACGGGAAAGACCGTCTTCTTCTCGAGCCACATCCTCCAAGACGCCGAGACCCTCTGCGACGGGGTGGCGATTCTCGCAGGGGGAAAGGTCCGGGCCGAGGGGAAGCTCGGCGACCTCCTTTCGGGGAGAGCGCTCTGGTACGAGATCACCGTCCGCGGGGACATCGCTCCCCCCGAAGGGACGAGGCGGGTTTCCCACGCCGGGGGAGCGACGCTTCTGCGGGTCGACGACGCGGGCCGGCTCGCCGCCACCCTCGCGGCGCTCCACGCGCGAGGGGGAGAGGTCGAGGCGGTGTGGCCGCGGCGGGAGAGTCTCGAGGACCTCTTCCTTCGCCACGTCGGGGCGGGGCGCGCGGCGGAGCCCCGGCCATGAGGGGGACCGTGCCGGCGATCGCGCTCAACACGTTTCGCGAGGCGATCCGCGACCGGGTGCTCTATCTTCTCCTCGCCTTCGCGATCCTCGTCGTCGGAACCTCGCGGTTCCTCTCCCTCCTCACGGTCGGGAGCGAGGAGAAGATCATCAAGGACGTCTCCCTCGCGGCGATTCTCCTCTTCGGGCTGCTCGTCGCCGTCTTCGTCGGCGTCTCCCTCGTGTTCAAGGAGATCGAAAAGCGAACCGTGCTCACCCTTCTCGCGAATCCCGTCCGCCGGTGGCAGTTCGTTGTGGGGAAATACCTCGGCCTGCTCCTCGTTCTCGGCGCGAATACCGTCCTGATGACTTCGGTCCTCTTCGCGGTTCTCCTCGCGCGCGGCGATCGACCGTGGCCGCTCCTCCCGGCGATCGCGGCGATCGGCGTCCAACTCGCGATCCTCTCCGCGTTCGCGATCTTGTTCTCCTCGTACACGAATTCGATCCTCGCCGCGGTCGGGACCGTGGCCGTCTACGTCGCCGGCCACCTCTCGTGGAGCCTCGATTCCTTGCGGAACCGCGTCGACTCCGTCGCGGCGAAAACCGCTTGCGACGTGGTGCACCTCCTCCTACCGAACCTCGACCGGCTGAACCTGCACGCCGCCGCGGTCCACGACCTACCCCTTCCGGATGGAACGCTCCTCTGGGGGATCGTGTACGGGATCGCCTACGCGGCGGCGATCGTCGTCGTCGCGTGCCTCGTCTTCGAGCGCCGGGAGTTCGTGTGAGCCGGAGGAGCCGGCTCGCGTCCTCCCTCCTCGCGGTGGCCCTCGCGGCGGCCGCCGTCTTCGCGCGCACGAGGCTCGCCGCCCTCGACGACCTCCGCCCGCGGGAGAGCGCGCTCCTGTACCTTCCGAACGGCGAGTTCCTGCGCGTGGCGAGCCTCGGCCAGACGTCGCTCGCGGCGAGCATCGTTTATCTCTGGGCGATCCAGTACTACTCAGACTACGAGCGATCCGACCGGTACCGTTTCGTCGAGCACGTCTTCCGCAACGTGATCGCGCGTCTCGATCCGCACTTCGTCGATCCGTACTGGATCGGCGCGCTGATCCTGAGCGTCGAGGCGCAAGACCTCGAAGCGGCCCTTCGCCTCCTCGACGACGGATTTCGCGCGAACCCGGACCGCTGGATCCTCCCGTACCTCGCCGGCTGGGAGTGCGAGCGAGCGGGGCAGCCGATTCGCGCCGCGGAGTGGTTCGATCGGGCGGCGGCCGTACCGGGGGCTCCCCCACAGGTGCTCCGCCTCCGGGCGGGAATGATGGCGCGGGCCGGCGACCTCCGAGAGGCGCGGGCGCGCTGGTTCGAGGTGCTCGACGACCCCCGCTCCGACGAGTCCTCGCGGGCGATCGCGAAACGGCAGATCCGCGACCTCACGATCCGGATCGACCTGGCCGCGATCGACGAGGCGGTTCGGAGGTTCGAGGAACGGCACGGCGTGCGGCCCCGCCGGATCGAAGACCTCGCCCGATCCGGGGTCCTCCGAGAGATCCCGCTCGATCCCGATGGCGAGCCGTACGACTTCGACCCCGAGACCGGACGCGCGACGACCCGGGCCTCGCGGGTTTTGGGTGGCTGATGGAAACGGTCCTCCCGCCCTCCTTCGGAATCGCGGCCGCCGGCCTCACCGGCCTTGTCGTCGGGAGCTTCCTCAACGTCTGTATTCACCGCCTCCCGCGAGGGGAGAGTGTCGTGCATCCCCCGTCGCGCTGCCCGGCCAGCGGGGCGGCGGTTAGCTGGTTCCAGAACGTCCCCCTCCTGTCGT
>CAZVOE010000220.1:0-4294 GCA_964628935.1 uncultured Acidobacteriota bacterium | reverse complement strand
AGGTGCTTCATGCGCGAAACCTCCCTTCGAAGGACATCTCCTGCTCGGCCTAACGACAATTATACGGAACCGTGTTCATGTTTAACGACCAACAGAGTTCCGCATAGATGGGTAACGAGGACAATCAGAAACTCCCGAATCCTTTTGAAGGCTTCGTTTATATACCCGCGCCCGGCCCTCCCGCGCCCAAAAGTTCGCTCTCCTGAGGCCCTCGGGGCCCACCTGCGGTCGTCGTCACAGCGAATCCCCGGGGCTTCTGACCGCCCGGCCGCCTCGATTGAGGACGTGGGTATAAATCATCGTCGTGGTGACGTCGCGGTGGCCGAGAAGCTCCTGGATGGTCCGGATGTCGTAGCCGTCCTCGAGTAAGTGGGTCGCGAACGAGTGCCGCAGGGTGTGGCAGGAGGCCCGTTTGGCGAGGCCGGCCGCGAGGACCGCGGCCCGGAACGCTCGTTGAAGGGCCGACTCGTGGAAATGGTGGCGGCGAATCTGGCCGGTCGCGCGGTCCAAGTAGTGGCGCGTCGCGGGGAAGACCCATTGCCAGGGCCATTCCCGTCCGGCGTTCGGGTATTTCTGCGCGATGCGGTTCGGCAGTTCGACCCACCCTGCCCCGAGGTCGAGGTCGCGCAAGTGCTGTGCGCGCAGGGTGCCGAGATGATCGGGAAGCGCCCGCGCGGCGCTTTCGGAGAGCACGGTCCTGCGGTCGCGGTTGCCCTTGCCGGCCCGAACGAGGATCTCTCGGCGGGGGAGGTCGACGTCCTGCACGCGCAGCCGAGCGCACTCGAGCAGCCGAAGTCCACTTCCGTAAAGCACGAGCGCCATCAGGCGCGGGACGCCGTCGAGTCGTGCGAGGACCGCGCGGACCTCGTCGCGGGTGAGGACCACGGGGAGGCGGAGCGGACGCTTGGCGCGAACCACGCGCTCGAGCCTGTGGAGCGGGATTTCGAGGACCTCTTGGTAGAGGAAGAGCAGGGCGGCGAGGGCCTGATTCTGCGTCGACGCGCTGCAGCCGCGGACCGCGAGCGCCGTCAAGAACGCTTCGATCTCCGGCTCGGCCATCTCCCGGGGGTGGCGCTTCCCGTGAAAGAGAATGAAGCGGCGGATCCAGTGCGCGTACGCCTTCTCGGTTTTCGGGCTGTAGTGCTTCGCGCGGATGCGGCCGCGCACCTGGTCGAGGAGCTTCGGGGGTCGGTTGGTCGGGGTGCGTCCGGATTCGAGTGTCGGTTCTCCCATGCGGGCAATATCGCGGCCGCGAACCGTTGAGCGGGGAAACCCGGTTGCGGGGCGGAAACGGCGATGGGTCGAGAAGGTGGCGAAGCGGAACGGGTCGTGGCGGAGCGGGCGGCGGAGCGAATGGCACGGTGGGGGAGGGCGGCGGCGATCGTCCCGGGGCGAAGGTCTACGCGAACCGCGCGATCGCCGCAGGGGTCGGGAGGAGGTCGTGCGGCTCCTCGTCTCCCCGCCGCCACTCGAACGATGCCGGGTGCGCCTCGAACACGTCGGACCGGAGGCCGCGGGCCCGCAGAGAAGCAGGAGCACTCCGGGTCGATCCTGGTTTCCGTCGGGACGAATCGTCACGGCGGGTCTAGCATGACGGGCATGGCGAAGTTCCTGCTCTGGCTGATCCTCTTGATCCTCTGCTGGCCGCTCGCGCTCCTGGCGCTCGTCCTCTACCCGATCGTCTGGATCGTGCTGCTCCCGTTCCGGCTCCTGGGGATCGCGGTCGACGTCGTCTTCGAGACGCTCCGCGCGATCCTGCTCCTGCCGGCACGGGTGCTGCGGGGCCCGAAGTGAAACGGTGCCAGTCCCCTTTTCCGTTCGCCTCTAGAAACGGAGAGACAAGCAGGAGACGCCGCCGTCCATCTTCTGGAATTCGGAGAGGGGGACGGTCGCGACCTGGTAGCCGGTGTCGCGCAGCTTTCGCTCGAGCCCCGGGAACCCCTCCGCCATCACGACCCACTCGTTGACGCGGATCAGGTTCGCGGCGTACGACTCCTCGGAGGGCACGCGCACGAGCTCCCAGCCACGAAGCGCGTGGTGCCCCGCGATCGACTCCGCGACGGCGAGGCGTCCCTCCCCGAGCGCGCCGACGCCGCTCTTGAGGTGCAGGAGACCGTTCCTCCCGCGGAGATCGACCATCGTCACGTCGAATCCCGCTCCCTCGAGGATCGCGGCGATCCGCTCGGCCCCTTCCGGGTTGGTGCGTCCGGAGATCCCGACGAAGAAGTGGCCGTCCGCCTCGAGGACGTCCCCGCCGTCCACGGTCGCGGGGGGCTCGATCGTCTCGATCTTGTGGAAGAACTGCTCGAGCGTGGGACGGATGCGGAAGGCCTCCTGGCGGCGCGCGGCGGCTCCCGGGCGGCAGACGATCGCGATCTTCGGGATCAGGACCGCGGTGTCCTCGACGAAGGTCGCGTCGGGATGGTCGTCGTCGGCGTCGAGGACCGTGACCTCGAGCCCCGCGCGCTCGAGCGCCTCGCGGTACGCCTTGTGCTGCCGGATCGCTTTGGCGACGTTCGGACGGCCGAGGTTCGCGGTCGTGATCCCGTCGGCGAGGGTCGCGGACGGGGTGCGGACGATGGCGCGGCGGAACGGTCTCACGGGTGCGGGGCTCCTTGTCGTTCAGCCGATCCGGACCAGATCCTGGCGGCCGTACCGCCGGCGGGTGTCGCCGAGGTCGTCGCCGCGGATCTCGCGGAGGGCGAAGGTGACGAACTCGCGGGTGACGCGCTTCCTCCAGTGGAGGACGAAGTCGGTGTTGTCCATCGGCTTCGCGTCGGCGTACGCGAGGCCGGCCGCCTCCGCGATCGCCGCGTCGGTCAGGGGCTTTCCGGCGAGCGCCTCCGCCGCTCGCTCGGCAGAGACCGGGCGCGGGCCCCCCGCCCCCAGGACGAGGCGCGCCGTCTCGACCGTGCCGTCCTTCGCCGTCGTCACCGCCGCGGCGACGGAGAGGACGGGGAAGTCGAAGGAGCCCCGGCGGCGGAGCTTCCAGTACACGCTCTTCCAGCCCGCGGCGTCGTCGAGGTGAACGGCGGTCAGGATCTCGTCGGGGCGGCGGGTCAGGTGGCGGATCCCGTCGTTCCGGTAGAGGTCGGCGAGGGGAAGGGTCCGCTCCCCGTCCTTCTTCGAGACGAGGGTGACCCGAGCGCCGAGGGCCAGGAGCATCGGCGCGCTGTCCGTCGAGGAAACGGCGAGGCAGCGGTCGCTTCCCGGGGCGACCCAGCAGGTGTCCCCGTCCTTCTTCATGCAGAAGCCGATCGCCTGCCGCCACTCGTAATTCTGGTCGTAGTAGTTGCAGCGGGTGTCGAGGCAGAGGTTGCCGCCGAGCGTCCCCATGTTCCGAAGGTGGGGCGTCGCGATCTGCGAGACCGCCTGGTAAAGGCCGGGGTAGCGCTCCCGGATGCGGGCGTCGGTGGCGAGGGTGGCGAGCGTGAGGCCGGCGCCCAGGGTCGTGCCGCGCCCGTTCGCGAAGGTCTTGAGCTCGGCGACGTTCCGGAGGCCGATGAGGATCTTCGGCGTTTGCTGCCGGCGCTTCATGTTCGGGAGGAGATCGGTTCCTCCCGCGAGGAGCATCGCTTCGCCCGGGGGATGGTCGGCGAGCGCCGCCGCGGCGTCGGCCACGGTCCGGGCCGCGAGGTAGTGGAAGTGCGGAAGGCGCATCATGACTTGGAAGCCAGCTTCGCCGAGCGCTTCCGCTCGGGAGCGTTGATCGCGTCGCCGTCTCCGCCCTCCCAGGGAGTCGGGACGACCATCGGCTCGGGGAAGGCGATCTCGGGGAAGCCCGAAGGGCCGAAGCGCGCCGGTTTCCCCTGCGCCTTCGCGTCGAGCGCCTTCAAGATCTTCTCCGGTGTGATCGGGGTCTCGTCGATCCGCACGCCGACCGCGTCGTAGACGGCGTTCGCGAGCGCCGGCATCACGGGGAGGAGCGGCCCCTGACCGACTTCCTTGGCGCCGAACGGGCCGCGGGGGTCGGGGACCTCGATCAGCTCGGTGTCGATCTCGGGCATGTCGAGCGAGGTCGGGCTCTTGTACTCGAGGATCGACGGGAACTTGTGGACCAGGGCGTCGGAGAGCTTCTCCGGGAGGCGGCGGAAGGTCTGCTCCTCCATGAGGGCCTCCCCGAGCCCCATGTAAACCGAGCCCTCCACTTGCCCTCGCGCGAGGACGGGGTTGAGCGCTCGGCCGATGTCGTGGGCGATCCAGACCTTGGGGACGTGGACCCAGCCGGTCGCCGAGTCGACCTCCACCTCGATCACGCACGCGGTGTAGGAGTAGGTGGGGGAGGGGCCGCCGC
>CAZVOE010000219.1:0-4297 GCA_964628935.1 uncultured Acidobacteriota bacterium | reverse complement strand
GGGCCGGGAGGAGCGCGCGGGCGCGATCGGCCATGTGTTCGTGGCCGTACGGACCCGGCCTCACCGCCTCGAAGACCGCGCGATGCGTTCGCCCGCGGGCCTCGTACTCGACGAGGAACCGGTCGCCGTAGGTGAACCCCTTCGTCGCGCGGAGCGCCGCCTCTCCGTGCAGCGGGGTGACCTCCCGAACGGCGACCGGCGCGCCGCGAAGGGATCCCAAGTAGTCGGCGAGATTCCGTTGGCTCGGCAGGCGCATGGGGTCCCCGCGGCGCGGTCCGAATCGGTTCGGCTGCAAACGCCGTTCCCGCCGTGACATCGTTTCGGGTCGGGCGTATGCTCCTGGTGTCGGAACTCTCCGTCCCACCCTCGGGGCCGCGCCCCGCGGCCCCTGGGCTGCGGGCGGCTTCGACGGGAGGACGAAGCATGATCCGATCGAGCCAGGCGAACGCCGGACGGACGCGCCGCGATCGAACCCTGCGGCCGCGTCCCCACGACAATTTCTCGACGGCCCGGAAGCCGACGGCCCCGTGTACGTGTCCGGACTGCGGAGCCGTGTTCCACCGCGGCCGCTGGAGTTGGGAACCGGCGCCTCCTCAGGCGGCGAAACATCTGTGCCCCGCCTGTTTGAGGATCCGGGGACGAGCCCCCAAGGCGACGCTCACCCTCCGCGGCGAGTGGTTCGCCGCGCACCGCGACGAAATCCTCTCCTTGATCGATCGAGAAGCGCGGCTCGCCCGGGAGGCTCATCCCCTGTCCCGGGTGATGGGAATCGAGACCCACGAAGATGGCTCGACCCGACTGACAACGACGGACGGGCACCTGGCCCGCCGTTTGGCGGAAGCCCTTTCCCGAGCGGGAGGAGGGGCGCTGGAGGTTCACAGCGATCGTGACCGAGAGCATATCCAGATGATTTGGGAACGCTGATTTCTTATAATAATTGTGCGCTAGAACTGGGCGCTTGAAAACGGAAACGCCTGCGCGTACCTAGACTGGTAGGTGGGTGTCGCTTGATGCGATGGATCGCGTTTGCGGTCGCCTTGCTGTGCTGGGTCGACCCGACCGGGGCGGTGGAACGTTCGGAGCGAACGGGTTCCCCGCTCCGGGCGCCGGTCGCGGTTCCCGGCTTCGTGGACGCCTACCTCGCCCCGGAGATCGCGCGGCAGACCGAGGCGTTCTCGTCGTACGTCGGCTCCCCGTCTTACGATCTACACCGCGTTGCCGCCTCGAACGGTCACCTCGAGACGGTCGAGGGGATCGAACGAAACACGATCCGCGCGGTGCGGAAGGCCGCACGGGACTGGCTCGTCGAGGCGACCGGCGCGGAGCGTTTCACGTTGACGTTCCGTCCGTTCGCCGAGGTCGTCGAGCGGGCGGGGGAACGGCTGACCTCGGGGAACACGGGCCGAGACACTCGGATCCGGCTCGGCTTCTCGCGCCTCTATCCGCGAGTCACCTTGGAGCGGCCGACGGCGGCGGGAGCGTTCCGGTTCGCCGCGACGGCCGACGGGCGCGCCGAGGCGGACTTCACTCCCGACTCGAGATACCTTCCCACGGTCGGCGCAGAATGGGACAGGCGCGAACGGACGACCCGCTTCCGTCTCGGCCTCGCGTTCTGACCGCTCAACGGCGAGACTTCGCCCGGTACCCCCTCAGCACGACGAGGGCGGTGTTCAGCCGCTGGATCTTGCGGTTGCGGGCCTGGATCTCCTGCGTCGACTCCCCTCCCTGCGACTCGCCGCGGAGCTCCCGCAAGTAACGGTCCATCTCGAATCCGAGCTGGTCGAGTTCGGCCAGCGTGTACCCCTTGAACGTCCGCTCGGTGACGATCTGGAAACCTTCCCCGATGTCCCGGGCCATCGCGTACGCACTCCCACCGGCGAAGCTCGGCATACCCGAATCATACGTGGTCCGACCGGAGTCGGTCGAGGGCATCGAGGAGGGCTTCGACGTCCCGGCTGTCGTTGTAGACGTGAGGTGCGGCGCGGAGCCTCCCGTCTCGCACCGCGACGGAGATTCCCGCCGCGGCGAGCTCCCGTCGCCACAGCTCCGGGTCCGCCGGAACCTCGAACGCGACGATGCCGGAGCGCTCCTCCCTCGTGCGCGGACCGAAGACGGGAAACCCCAGGGACTCGAGGCCGCGGACAACCTCGTCCACGCGCGCTTCGACGCGCCGCCGCACCGTGACGGGCCCGATGGATTCGTGGAGGGCGAGCGCCGCAGCGAGCCCCGCGAGCCCCGCGACGTTGTAATACCCCGCCTCGTACCGGCCCGCCCCGTCCCGGTAGACCGAGCCGAGGTCGAGCTCCCCCTCGTGCCCCACCCGGGACACCCAACCGAGCGAGCCGAGATCCGGCGTGACCGACATCGCCCCGGTCGCCGAGGGACGGATCCTCGCGATCCACTCCGGCCCGACGGCGAGGAACCCCGTCCCCGGAGGAGCCGCGAGCCATTTCCGCCCCTCTCCCGCGAGCGCGCCGATCCCCATCGCGCGCATGTCGACGGGGAAGACGCCGAGCCCCTGGATCGCGTCGACGAAGAAAAGGACCCCGCACCGCCGACAGGCCTCCCCGACCCACGCGAGATCGGAGCGAAAGCCGCTCGAGAACTGGACCATCGACAGCGCGAGCACGCGGGTTCGCGGGCCGATCGCGTCGACGAGCCGCTCCGGATCGACGCGTCCCGACGCGGAGGAAACGAGGCGGAGACGGGCTCCTCGCGTCGTCCACGGGAAGACGTTCGCGGGATATTCGAGGTCGGAGACGACGACCTCGTCCCCCTCTCCGAGGCCGAGACCGTGCGCAACGCGCGCGACCGCCTCGGCGGTGTTCGCGGTGAACGCGACGTCGGCGGGATCGGCCCCGACGAGGCGCGCGAGGCGGGAACGTGCGCTCTCGACCTCGCGCATGTCCTCGGGCCAGGCGTGGATCCCTCCCGCGACCCAGCGATCGAGCGCCCTCCGGACCGCGTCCGCGACGGGAACGGGTAGAAGCGCCTGCGAGGCGGCGTTGAAGTAGCGGACTTTCGACGCGCCCGGCCAGAGGGCGCGGATCTCCGCCTCGGTCACGACGGCGCGCCCGCGAGGCCCAGCTCGTCCGCGATCTGCGCCATCGCCGTCCGGACGAACTCGATGTGGGCGTCCAGGTCCATTCCGACGAGTTCCGCCCCCTTCACGATGTCCTCCCGCACGACGTTTCGGGCGAACGCCTTGTCCTTCATCCGCTTGCGGACGGAGGAGACCTTGAGGTCGTGGATCGACCGGGTCGGAAGGACGAGCGTGCAGGCGGTGAGAAATCCGCAAAGCTCGTCGACCGCGAAGAGCGCCTTTTCCATGTCGGTCTCCGGGACGACGCCGGTGTGGGGGGCGTGGGCGAGGATCGCTCTCCGGAACCACCCCGGGTAGCCCTTCGCCTCGAGCGCCTCGCTCCCGCGGAACGGGTGGTCTTCGAGCGTCGGATAGCGCTCGTAGTCGAAGTCGTGGAGGAGGCCGACGAGGCCGTAAGCGTGGAGGTCGCCGCCCGTCCGAGCGGCGTGGGCGCGCATCGCGGCCTCGACCGCGTAGGCGTGCTTCCTCAGGTTCGGATTCGAAGTCCACTCGTGGAGGAGAGTGAGCGCCTCTTCCCGCGAGGGAAGCGTCGGCGGGGCGGATTCGCCGATCATCGATTTCCTCCTTGCCGGGCCGACCGGACGCGAACCAGGATAGCGCCTCACGCCATGAAAGGAACGAACCTCTCGCGGTGGAACCCTTGGAGAGGCCTGGGAGATCTGCCCCGCCCTCTCTGGATCCTCTTCTCCGCATCGCTCGTGAACCGTGCGGGGACCATGGTCCTCCCGTTCCTCGCGCTCTACGTGACCGAAGGGCTCGACTGGCCCGCCTCCCGAGCCGCCCTTCTGCTCGCCGTCTACGGCGTGTCGAGTCTCCTCGCCGCCCCGATCGGCGGGAGGCTCTGCGACCTCTTCGGCTCGGTGCCGGTGATCCGTCTGTCTCTCGTCACCTCGGGAATCGTCCTCGTCCTTTTCCCGCTCGCGCCGTCGTGGGGGTGGATCCTCGCGGCGACCGTCGCCTACGCCGTCACGTCCGAGGCGTTCCGCCCCGCGAGCATGACGGCCCTCGTCGAACTCGCCCCCGCGGGGAAGCGGAAGGCGGCCTTCGCGATGATCCGGCTCGCGGTCAACCTCGGGATGAGCGTGGGCCCCGCGCTCGGCGGCTTCCTCGCGACGGTGTCGTTCTCCTGGCGTTTCTGGACCGACGGAATCACCTCGCTCCTCGCGGCTGCCCTCGTTTTCCTCTGGCCCCCGC
>CAZVOE010000218.1:0-4330 GCA_964628935.1 uncultured Acidobacteriota bacterium | reverse complement strand
GTGTAGACGAGCTGCCGGGCGGCTTCGATCTGAGCCGCCATGTCGGCGAGCATCCACTGGATCCCCTGGAACGAAGAGATCGACTGCCCGAACTGCTTGCGCTTCCCGGTGTACTCGACCGCGAGGTCGAGCGCCCCTTGCGCGAGACCGACCGCCTGCGCGGCGACGCCGGGGCGCGCCAGGTCGAGCGTCATCATCGCGTTCTTGAAGCCAACCCCCTCCTGCCCGCCGAGAAGGTGATCGTGCGGCACCTTGCAGTTTTCGAGGTGGATCTCGACGACCGGGACGCACCGGATCCCCATCTTGTCCTCGTGCTTGCCGACCCGATAGCCGGGAGTTCCCGCCTCGACGACGAAGGCCGAGATCCCGCGCGCACCGCGCCCCGGCGACGTCACCGCGAGGATCGTGTTGTAGGAGGCGACGGCGCCTCCGGTGTTCCACTTCTTCTCGCCGTTCAGGACGTAGCCGTCCGCGACCTTCTCGGCCCGCGTCGTCATCGACCCGGCGTCGGAGCCGGCCTCCTTTTCCGAGAGGCCGAAAGCGATCAATTTCTCGCCGGCGGCAATCCCTGGGAGCCAGCGCTTCTTCTGCTCCTCCGTCCCGGCGAGGAGGATCGGGAACGACCCGAGCGCGTTGACGGCGTAGGCGACTCCCATTCCGCCGCAGGCGCGGGAGAACTGCTCGACGACGAGGCAGAGATCGAGGACTCCTCCTCCCGCGCCGCCGTACTCCTTCGGGATCCAGACTCCCGAGAGCCCGGCGTCCTTGATCGCCTTTTGGACCTCCCAGGGGTACGTCTGCTCGACGTCGTACCTGGCGGCGACGGGGCGCATCGCCTTCTCGGCGACCTCGCGCGCCCGCTCCATGAACTCGATGTTCGTCGGGGTGAAGAGCTCTCGGATCATTCTCGTCGTTCTCCTTGATCGCTCGAAGGGATTTGCGCGGGCCCCGATTCTAGCCGCTCGCGCCGCTCGCGTCGGTCCCGGATCATCTCCTCGGCGGCGCGGAGCTCCGCCTGGAGCGCGTTGATCTTGCTCATGATCGGG
This sequence comes from uncultured Acidobacteriota bacterium, assembly GCA_964628935.1. Classification (GTDB taxonomy): domain Bacteria; phylum Acidobacteriota; class Polarisedimenticolia; order Polarisedimenticolales; family DASRJG01; genus CAYLHQ01. The sequence goes on along the minus strand of CAZVOE010000218.1, from coordinate 3,284 downwards.
TCGATCAGGTCGGCGTGGTCGAGGACGTCGGCGTGGAGCTTCCGATCCACCCCGACGATCCGGGCGGGGATCCCGACCACGGTCGCGTTGTCGGGAACGCTCGTGACGACGACCGATCCCGCCCCGACCTTCACGTTTCTCCCGAGGACGATGTTTCCGAGCACCGCCGCCCCCGCGCCGACCACGACTCCTTCGTGGAGGGTCGGGTGGCGCTTTCCCCGCTCCTTGCCGGTGCCGCCGAGGGTGACGCCGTGGTACAGGAGGCAGTCGTCCCCGATCTCGGCGGTTTCGCCGATCACCGTCCCCATCCCGTGGTCGATGAAGACCCGCCGGCCGATCGTGGCGCCGGGGTGGATCTCGATTCCCGTCAGGAGGCGGCCGAGATGGGAGACGAACCGCGCGAGGAGCTTGAGGCGGAGACGGACGTGGAGGAAGTGCGCGATCCTGTGAAAGGCGAGGGCGTGGACCCCCGGATAGGTCAGGAGGATCTCGATCGTCGACCGGGCCGCGGGATCGCGCTTCCGGACGGCCTGCAAGAGGTCGCGCATGCCGCCTCCCAAGAACCCGCGAAGGGTAGCATCCGTGCGGGAGGGGGGCGAGGGCGCGATCTTTACGGACAGGCTTGCGGATCCCCCGCGAGGTCCAGGTCCCGATCCCCCTGCTGCGGGGGACTCGGACCGTTCCACGAGCCGGGGCCGCAGATGCCGACCGGCCGGACCAGGAAGTAGAACGGCACGCCCACGTTCGGCTGGTCGAATTCGGTCGAACTCGTCGTCAGGTCGCGCTCGCAGTCGTATGCCGTGGATTCCAGCGACCCGCGCTCACGAACCTCGCTCAAGCTCCCGCGGACCCGGTCGTAGGTGGGGACGCCGGAGGTCGTCCAGGTCAGCGTGGTCGGGTCCTGCCACGAGACTCCCGAGACCGGAGACGGAGCGGCCTGCGTCTCGCAGCAGAGGAGGCGGCGGGAGCGGGGGCGGGGGTGGTTCCCCCCGCCTTCCTCCGAGTCGCTCCAGGCGGCCAATGGCTCGACGCCGTTCCACGCGAGCCAGGGGGAACCGGCCGGCAAGCCCGCGCCAGGAGTCGACGCGAACACGATCAGTGGATCACCCAATCGCTCCCCGGACTCCGAGAAGCGACTCAGAACCACACGGTGTTGTTGGTCGTGGAAGTCCTTGAAAAAGAGAAGGAACCCGCTGCCGGTCCAAACGAGGGAATGCTCGTACGCGTTCTTCGTCGAGAAGGTGTCCGGAGAAACTCGCACGATTTCCCCGAGACGCTGGCCATTCCCGTCAAACCGCTGGTAAAAGATCTCACCGATCTGGCCTTCAGGGCCAGTGTCCTCCGCCCAGGTGACCCCGTATCCCCACGGGGTGGCGGCCACTCGGTTTTTTCCCTGATTGTACAAGTCGTTCCGGATCGCGACCGCGTCGCTCGCGTATCCTCCGAATCGATCGAGCTTCCGGAAGTACGGGTCGACCCAACTCAGATACGAAAGCCCGTATCCGACCCCGTCGAACGCCAGATGCCCCAACTCCGAAGGATCCGGCCCGATGTCACGCGCCCGCTCCAGTGGTCGTCCTTCTCGGTCCAGCCGCAAGAATTGGTTCGCGCGCGGCTCGCCGCTCGCCGCAATGTCCATGAAGGTCAGCGCATACTCGTTCGGACCCCAGACGAGCACCGGTCGCCGGTGACCGAAAGGCAGGATCGGGTCGGTCGTCACTTCTCGATGCGGGCCGAGTGGAGTCCCGTCCGCGGAGAACCGCCGGAACCCGATCCGAGCCACGAAATCCGTTCGATTGTAGCTCTCCCAAACAACGGCATACTCCGAACCGCTCCACGCGATCCAGGGCTTCTCTCCGCTGAGATCGGAAGTCGTGGCGCGCACGGGAGGCGATGCCGGATTGCCAATCGAGTCGAGTGTTCGGAAGTATGGGGCCTGGACGATGCAACAACCGGGGTAAGTCTCCCGGTCCTGCCACGAAACGCCGTAACCTCCGGCCCCATGAACGATCCGGGGAATGTCCCCGGCATCCGCCGGGGCGTGAATATCCACCGGCTCGCCGGCGATCCGGGCGTCGCACGTCCCGGGGCATCCTTCGTCGGAGACGCCGTCGCAGGTGTTGTCGAGCGCGTCGCACGTCTCGGGAACCGCCGGGCTCTGCAAGCTCGACTGGTCGTTGCAATCGCCACCGTCGGCGAAGTACCCGTCGCCGTCGAAGTCCGTGCCCCCGCACGCCGCGAGCGACAGCCGAGGCCCCGAGGCGCTCAGGTGGGCCACGCCGAATCCGCTCCCGTGCCACGACGCCGAAACCCCCGATCCGACCACGCCGTCCGTGGTCAGTCGGACCTCTCCCGAAAGCGCGGATCCGTCGGCTCCCAGCCGGCGTGCGTACAGATCGCCCCCGCCATGACGGGTGTCCCGCCAGGCGAGCAGAACCTCCGCTCCGGTGGTCGTGAGGCTCGGAAAAGACGCAGCGCCGGTCGAGGCGCTCGCCGCCGAACCTGTGGTTGCACTCCACCCGGGCCCCTCCCACGGGGCATACCAGACGGCCGCCTGACCCGATCGCGCGTCCTCCCACGCGACGCCGAACCGGCCGCTCGAAACCGTCACCACGCTCGGTCGTTGCGAAGTTCCCGCGGCGCTCGTCAGACGAACCGCGCTCCCCAGGAGGCTCCCCGTCCCGTCGATCCTCTGCCCGTAAACCTCACGGTTCCCGTCCCGCTCGTCCGTCCACACCACCGCGTACTGCGTCCCGTCCCAGGCGATCGACCCCTGCTCCTGGAGAGACGTCGCCGAGGTCACCCGAACGGAATTCCCGAGCGGCCCTCCGAGCGCGTCCAGCCGCTGGAAGTAGATGTCTCGGTTGCTCCGCTTCGCGTCGTCCCACACGACCGCAAAGCCGCTCCCGTTCCAAACGACGGAAGGGTTGAGGGATGCGGTGTTGTTCCCGCTCACGTTCTTATCGAGCGAGCCCGAGGCGGGATTTCCGGAAGCGTCGAGCACACGGAACCACACGTCGGGATTCCCTGTCCGCTCGTCCACCCAGACCACCCCGTAGGTCGAGGGACTCCGGAGGACGATCGTGGGATCGGTCGCCGCGTTCGTCCCGTCGCTGATCCGGACCTCCGGTTTGTCGGGCGCACCCGACGTCGCCGTGATCTGGACGTAGACCTGCGACGTCCCGGATCGGGTGTCCGCGTACGCCCACGCGTACCCCGTCCCGGGACGAACCAAAGACACGGCGGTGGCCCCGGGCGATTACGGGGCCCCGGCCCACGGTCCC
>CAZVOE010000217.1:0-4337 GCA_964628935.1 uncultured Acidobacteriota bacterium | reverse complement strand
AATCCGGATCACGTCGAGCAGGTCGGCCAGGTCGGGATCGATCGATCCGGAGTCGGGTCGCGTGCTCGCCATGGGCCGCACGTCCGTCCCCGCGCCGTGCGCGAGTTCCGACGCCAGTCTCCTCGCGAGCGCCGCCGGAAGACGGTCGGCTTCCTCGAGAAAGAGCGTTCCTCCGGAGGCGAGGGCGAGGAGCCCCCGTCGCTCCGGACCGGAACCGAACAGGACCTCGGCCCCTTGGTCCTCCACGAGCGAGCCGCACGGAACCGGGACGAACGGCTGCCCCCCCCGCACCCCGATCGAGTGGATCCGGCGGGCCGCGCGCTCCCGGCCGGTCCCGGATTCCCCGACGATCCACACCGCTGCGCCGGATCGAGCCGCCGCCTCGACCTCGGACCGCAAGCGCTCCGCGTGCGGGCTCCCGCCGACGATCTCGGTGTCGCGGACGATCTGGGCGAGGAGCGAGCGGTTGCGGCGTTCGAGACTCCTTTGTCGCAGGGCGTTCCGGACGACGACGAGCGTCTTGTCGAGGGAGAGGGGCTTCTCGACGAAGTCGAAGGCGCCGAGCTTGGTCGCCCGAACGGCCGTCTCGACCGTTCCGTGCCCCGAGATCATGATGACCTGGGCGTCGACGTGCGCATCCTTGAGCCTCCGAAGCGTCTCGAGACCGTCGATCCCCGGAAGCCACACGTCGAGGAGGACGGCGTCGTAGGGGGCGTCCCGAACCGCCTCGATCCCCTCTTCTCCGGATCCGACGGCGAAGACGGCGTACCCCTCGTCGGCGAGGATCGCCGAGAGCGTGTGCCGAACGCCAGGCTCGTCGTCGACCACCAAGACCCGTTCCGCGGCCATCGCCCCTCCCTCAGCTCCGGGGCTCGGAGCTTTCCCCCGGGATCTCGACCCGGAAGCACAGTCCACCGGCGGCCCCATCCTCGACGCCGATCCTGCCGCCGTGCTCGGTGACGATCCGGTGCACGATTGCGAGCCCGAGACCGGTGCCTCTCCCCTTCGTCGAGAAGTAGGGCTCGAACATCCGGGCCCGTTGCTCGGAGGGAACGCCGGGCCCGTCGTCCTCGACCTCGAGTCGGAGCGAGCCCGGCCCCGCGGGCTGGGCGAGGCGGATGGTGACGTGGCCCTTGCCGCCGGTCGCTTCCACGGCGTTGTCGATCAGGTTCGTGAGAAGCCGCCGCATCTGCTCGCGATCGACGCGCGCGGGAGCGAGGGTCTCCGCCTCCTCGACGGTGAAGGTCACGCCGACGTGCCCGGCGTAGAGCGACCGGACGGAGTCGACGACGTCGCGCATGTCGACGGGTCGGAGGTCCGGCTCGGGGAGCCTCGCATAGCGGGAGAACTCGTCGACGAGACGTTTGAGATTCGCCACCTCGGCCTCGATGCTCTCCGTCGACGACCGCACGACCGCCTCGAGGTCCGGGGCGCCGTCGTCGAACTTCCGCCGGAGGCGCTGGGCCGAGAGCTGGATCGGGGTGAGGGGATTTTTGATCTCGTGCGCGAGCCGGCGCGCCACCTCCTGCCAGGCGGCGGCTTTCTGCGCGCGGAGCAGCTCGGTGAAGTCCTCGAGCATGAGGAGGAGACCGAGATCCTCCCCGCGGGTGCCCCGGAGGGGGGCCACCTGGATGGAAAGCGCGAGCGCCGCCCCCTTCCTGGAGAACTCGAGATCGCGTCGCCGCCACTCGAGCGGTGGGACCAAGACCTCCTCGAGGGTCCTGGCGAGCGGATCCTCGGCGGACGCGCGGAGCGCATCGGCGAAGACCGCACCCGGAGGGAGATCGAACCCCAGAATCCGCTCGGCGACGGGGTTGCTCGCGACGATCCGCCCCGACGGATCGACCGACACGATGCCCGTCGAGAGGCTCGCGATCAGGGTCTCGATCGTCCGGCGGCGCTCTTCGAGCGCCTGGTTCGATCGGCGCAGATCGGCCGTCGAGCGGGTGATCACCTCCCGGCTCTCCTGGAGCTGCGCCGCCATGTCGTTGAACGAGTCGACGAGGAGCCCCACCTCGTCCCCCGTCGCGGCCGAGACCCGGACGGCGAGGTTCCCGCCGGAGATCTCGCGGGCCGCGGCGGCCACCTGCTGGATCGGTACGGTGATCCTCCGCGCGATCGTGAACCCGACCCACGACGCCGCGAACACGGTCGCGAGTCCGACGAGCGAGATCAGGACGTAATAGAAGCGGAGCAGTTCCCTCCGCTCCGCGCGGAAGCGCACGAACGCTTCTTCCGCTCGCTGGATCGAATCCAACCGCGTCGCGGCGGCGCGCGTCACGAAGGTCGAAACGACCGCCGCGGCGTCGGCCTCCGCTCCCTCGGGAAGCCCCGGGGGCCAGGGGACCCCCGCCTCCAGCATGAACCCGTCCGGAACCTCGCGGACACGGAATCCGAAACGGGCCGACCTGCGCACTTCCGCGCCGAATTCCTCGGCCGAGAGTTTCGCGGCCTCCCCGCGTGTCGGGTGCGACAGGACCGGACCGGCGGCCTCCCCGGGGCCCGCGGCCCGGACGAGGACGACGAGGTCGGCGGCATGGCCTCGGACGAAGGCGTCGAGGAGGGCCCTTCGGGCCGCTCGATCCGCGGCGGACCCCTCGAGCAGCTCGCGCGCGGCCTCCTCCGCGGCTGCGAGGCCGCGGGACTCCTCGCGCCGCGCCGCCTCCCTCACGATCTGTCCCGCCTGCCGGACCACGTCCTCGACCGGCGTCCTGAGGAGCGCGTCGACCGAGGCCTTCATGAACGACGCCGCCCCGTAGGAGAGGATCGTCGTCGGGAGGAAGAGCAAGGCGAGGAAGAAGAAGACCATCTTCGTCCGGAGCCGCGCGCCGAGGATGCCTCGCTTTCGATCGAGGACCAGACGGACGATGTTCCGGACGAGAACCCCCGCGAAGCTGAGGGACAGAACGACGATCCCCAGGGTGAGGACGGCCAGGACGAGACGGTTGGCCGCGTACTGCGGGGCCGACTCGGCGAGTTCGACGACCGCCCGCCAGCCGAGCAGAAGGACCGTGAAGAGGACGAACGCGACCGCCGTCCAGCCCGCGATCCGGCGCGAGCGCGTCATCCCCGACCCTCACCGGCCGGCGTCCCCTCCTCGGGCCATGGCGCGAGAAACCAGCTGTCCCGCGCCTCGTGGATCCGGCGCGCGAGCCGGGCATGGAGGTCGTGTCCCGCCCGGAGCGCGACGACGTGCCCCCGCAGGGGCGCTCCGAGCAGGGAGAGGTCGCCGGTGAGGTCGAGCATCTTGTGGCGGACGAACTCGTCGGGGAACCGGAGCGAAGGGTTCAGAACCCCCTCCTCGCCGATCACGACCGCGTTCTCGAGAGAGCCTCCCAGGGCGAGACCGCGGGCGCGGAGGGCTTCGACGTCCCGGCGGAACGTGAAGGTCCGGGCCGGGGCGAGCTTCTCGGGGAACGACGCATCGCCCCACAGGCTCGCCGTCAACTCCTGGTAGCCGAGCACCGGGTCATCGAACTCGATCGCGTAGGTGACCCGATACTCGGGGCACGGGTGGACCGAGATCCGCTTCTCTCCGTCGATGACCTCGAGAGGGCGGACGATGTTGATGTACTGGCGGAGCGCCGGCAACTCCCTCCGACCCGCGCGGAGGACGGCGTCCACGAACGGCTTCGACGATCCGTCGAGGATCGGCACCTCGGGTCCGTCGAGCTCCACGCGGAGGTCGTCGACCTGGAGCGCGTAGAGCGCCGCCATCAGGTGCTCGATCGTGCTGACGCTCACGCCGTCCCGCTCGAGCACGGTCGCGTAGAAACTCGGACCGGCGAATTCGAGACGGGCGGGGATCTCGACGCCTCCTCGGTCCGCACGGACGAACACGATCCCCGACTCGGCCTCGGCAGGGGAGAGCGTCGCCCGCACGGTCCTCCCGGTATGGAGGGCGATTCCCTCGATCGTCGCGGCCGAGGCGAGGGTGTTCCGGAATCGCATCGAGGCGTCGACCTCCCGTCCGCAGGCGAGGAGCGCGGCGCGCCTCGGGCGTTGACCCGAGGGAGGCATCATGGTACATAACGCGCCGTAGATCTCGCGTCGACCGTGCGGTGCCGCCCGTGTCCGGGCGGGCCGTGGGGGGGGGCCTTCCTCGGTCGAGTTCGAAGACGCGCAGCGTTCCGATTCGTTGCTGGGGGATCATGAGCCGAGGCGACAGCGGTTCGCGCCCGACCCGGCGATCCAAGGCGCGCGACGCACGGACCCGTGGGCGCTCGATTCGACTCGACCGCGCGCCTTCCCCCGCGGCCGCGTCGGGCGAAGCCCTACTCTTCCTCGCGGAGGGCCGAGCGCGGGCGGCCGCGGGGGCCCTCGATGGCGCCCTCGCC
>CAZVOE010000216.1:0-4345 GCA_964628935.1 uncultured Acidobacteriota bacterium | reverse complement strand
CGATGTCAGCGGATTCGATCGCCACATCCGTCCCCGCCCCGATGGCGATCCCGACGTCGCTCTTCGTGGGGTCCACGGCGTCGCCCAGACCGCGCGAGCTGACATCCGAAGCGTTCGTCGCCGCGACCTCGATTGCGCTCGCCGCTCCGATGATCGCGCCACCGGCGATTTCGGCCGCGACGCGGCCGGCCGCGGGCCGTCGCGGTGAGAAACCGGGGCCCTTCCGGCGTCCCTAGACCGGAACCCGGAGGTGAATCGTGCCCCGAGGCGCGTGCCGCTCGCCCTCGACCGGACCCCGAACCCGGCGTATAAATTTTCCCGCTCGGACCGGGGGCGGCGCCCCAGGAAGGGGGTCTTCGTGGGAGATGGCGCAGCCACCCGGGTGGATTCGAGCCGGGACGCCATTCGCGAAGCCGTGTCCCGCGCGATCGCGCGGCACTGTCCCCGCTGGCTCGCCGACCAAAAGGACGACCTCGCCCAGGCCGCGCTCGTCCGGATCCTCGAGCTGGAGCGGCGGGGAGGAGCCGCGGTGAGAACGCCGACCTACGCCTGGAAAGTCGCCTTCAGTGTCGTCGTCGACGAGCTCCGGCGACGTCGTTCCCAGAGGGAAATCCCCCTCCAAGAACTCGAAGAGCCCCTCGCGCCCGAGTCCGCGGACCGCTCGCTCGCGCGCCGCGAACGGGCCGCGGCCCTGAAGGAGTGTCTCGCCCGCCTCGTCTTTCCGCGGCGGGTCGCCGTCATGATCCACCTCCAGGGGCACAGCCTCGACGAGGGGGCCGCCCTCGCCGGATGGGACCTGAAGCGGCACACGAATCTCGTCTACCGCGCTCTCGCCGAACTGCGTCGTTGTCTCGGCGCCAGGGGGATCACCTCGTGACCATGGACCGCCCCTCGCCCGACACCCTTCGGGCCTGGCTCCGGGACTCGGAGATCGATGCGCGGCCGGGGCCTTCGTGCCCGTCCGCCGAACGCCTCTGGTCCGCAGCCAACGGCGAGGCGGACCCGCAGCAGACGCGCTCGATCGTGGCGCACACATCGCAGTGCGGCGCTTGCTCCGAAGCGTGGCGGATCGCCGCGGACCTCGCCGAGGCCTCTGGGGCCGGATCGCGCCGGCCGCTGCCCCGCCGAGCGTCGCTGGGACCGTGGCTCGTCCTCGCCGCGTCGGTGGTGGGCGTCGGGCTGCTCGTCGTTCTCACGCCCGGGCCGGAGCCGCCACCGAGCCCCGCGGAGTACCGCGACGTCGAGAACGATGTCGCCATCCGCTCCGCGCTCCCCGACGGCGCGGCCTTGCCGCGAGGCGACTTCGTGCTCCGCTGGTCGGCGGTCCCCACCGCCGCCGCGTACGATGTCGAGGTCGCCGCCGAGGACCTCACGCCCCTCCGGGCCTTCCGGGGACTCGGCGCGACGGAGTGCCGCGTCCCGCCCGACGCCCTCGCCACGGTTCCGGAGGGAGGCCGCGTCGTCTGGCGCGTGTCGGCGCGCCTGCCGGGGGGTCTCACGATCCGGTCCGGCGCGTTCGTCGTACGCGTCGCCGGGGACCGCGAGCGGTGATTCCGGGCGCAATCCTCGGGGCGGCGCTCGCGACGAGCGGCGCGCTCTCCGCCGAGCGCCCGGCGACCCCGCCGGCATCGCGCCCCACCCTCGAGGCGTGCGAGGAGCGGCTTCGCGCGGATCCCGCCGGCCGGGAGGGGTTTCACTGCCTTTTCCAGGTCGCGGTCTCGGGGGACGAGCGCGCGGCGGACGCCCGCGCGCGCCTCGAGGAGATCGCGCGGGCCTTCCCGGAGAAGCACTGGGCGACGCTCTACCTCGGCCGGACGCTCGCCGAGCGTCGCGACCCGCGGGGAATCGAGCTCTTCCGCGCGGCGATCGCCGGTTTCGATCGCGCGGGGGACCCCGAGGGCGGCGCCACGGGGCGCGTCCGTCTCTCCTACTACCTCGAAAAATCGGGCGCGCTCGACGAGGCGGTCCGCGAGGCGGGCGCCGGGATCCTCGTCGCGGAGCGCGCCGGCCGCGAGGACATCGTCGCCGAGGGGCTCGCGCAGCGCGGCCTCATCGGGATCCGGCTCGGCCGTCTCTCGGAGGCGGGCCTCGACCTCCGCCGCGCCGAGACCCTGCTGCGGCGTGGAGAGACCATGGGGACGCGCCTGAGGATCCTCGACGGGCTCGGCCAGCTCGCGAGGCGGCTCGGCCGATACGACGACGCAGCGGCATACTACGAGGAGCTCATCGAGGAATCGAAGCGGCTCGGCTACCGCGTGTATCTCGCCAACGCCCACCAGGGGCTGCTCGGAGCCCTCGTGGCGCTCGAAGCGTGGGGCGGAATCGACACCGAGACGCTCGTCGCCGCCGCGAGACGGGCGCTCGAAGACAATCCCGGTCGCTCGCACGCCGGGGCCACGGCGCACACCGTCCTCGCCGAGCACGCCGACGGCGCGGAGGCGATCGCGCATTACGAGGCCGCGCTCGCCATGTACGCGGGGACGTCCCGTCGCCCGACCCCCGGCGTACTCTGCAGCGCCGCGCTCGGCTTTCTGCGCGTCGCGCCCGAACGCTCGGACGAGGCGTGGCGGATGCTGGAGGAAGCCCGGAAGACCGTGGTGGAAGCCGGGGAGAAGGGAACGTGGGGCCAGGTCCACGGCGCGATCGCGGCGGCGCTGTGGACGGCGGGGAAGCGCGACGACGCCGTCCGCGCCTCCCTCGAGACGCTCGACCTCATCGAGCGCGTCCGCGACGAAGAGCCCGACCCCGGCGCCCGCGCCGGGGCCATCGCCTTCGAGGCGCAGCACTACCGCGCGCTCGCCGGGAATCTCCTCGCAGGGGGGCCGAACGGGCCATCGGACGAGGACACGGCGCTCGCGTTCCGCGTTCTCGAACGGATGCGGGCCCGCTCGCTCCTCGAACACCTCGATGCGGCCGGGCTGGCCGCGCGGACGGAGGGCGGTCTCACGGCGGAGATCGCCGCGGTCCGCGACGCGATCGCCCGCGCCCAGCGCCGACTGGCCGCCGCGGAGCTCGCGGAATCCGAGCGGCGGGCGCTCCTCGCGCATCTCGCGGACCTGGAGCTCGAGGAGGACGCTCGGATGCGCGAGCTGGCCGCGGAGGGTCGGAGTGCCGCCCCGGCCTCGGGTCTCGATTTCGCCACCCTCGACGACGTGCGCCGGGCCCTCGCGCCCGACGAGGCGCTTCTCGCCTTCTCCCTTTCCCAGAGCGAGAAGGGGGGGAGTTGGATCCTGCGGATCACGAGGAGCGACGTCCGAGCGGTCCCGCTTCCGGACACACGGGCGCTGCGCCCACGCGTCGAGTTCTTCGCCGAAGTCCTGGAGAGGAGGGACGGGAGCGAGGAGGCCGGCGCCGCGGCGCTCGGCCGGATGCTCCTCGAGCCCGAACCGGGCTTCCTCCCCGCGGAGGTCCGCCGCCTCGTCCTCGTTCCCGACGCCTTCCTCTGGACGGTTCCGTTCGACGCGCTGAAGACGCGCGCGGGTGGGAGTTGGGCCGCCCAGCGCTTCGAGATCGCCGTCGTCCCCTCGGCGACGCTGTGGCTCCGCTGGCGCTCGACCGACCCGTCCGCCGCGCCTTCCCCGGCGTTGGTCGTCGCCGATCCCGAGCTTCCCCGGCCGTCCGCCGGGCTCTCGGACGAGCGCGCCTGGACCCTCGCGGAGGGGCTCCGGGCCGGTCGGCTCCCGCGCGCGGCCTCCGAGGGGGCGCGACTCGCCGACCGACTCGGCGCCCGGCTCCTGTCGGGACGCTCGGCGAGCGAGCGGGCGCTCAAGCGCGACCGGCTCGCCCGTTACGGGCTGATCCACTTCGCGACGCACGCCGTCGTCGACGACGCCGAGCCGCGCCGCTCCGCCGTCCTCCTCTACCCGGGCGGCCCCGAGGAAGACGGCCTCCTGCAGCCCCGCGAGATCGCGGCGTTCGCGATCCGCGATCGCGCGGTCTTCCTTTCCGCTTGCCGCGGGGCGGCAGGCCGCGTGCTCGAGGGGGAGGGGCCCTTGAGCCTGGCTCGCTCGTTCTTCCAGGCGGGCGCGCGGGCCGTCGTGGCCGGCCTCCGTCCCCTCCGGGACGACGAGGCCGAGGGGATGGCCGTGGCCATCGCCGAGCGGCTGGCCGCCGGGTCGCCTCTCGGCGAAGCCGTTGCCCTCGCGAAGCGGGAGGCCATCGCGGCCGGGGCTCCTCCCGCCGCGTGGTCGTCGCTTGTGCTCCTCGGCGACGCCTCGCTCGCTCCCATCCCGAACGGGACGGGGCGCGGCGCTCCGAAGTGGGGGCTCGCGCTCGCGGCGGCGGCGGGCGCGGCGGCGGTCTGGTTCTTCCGCCGGCGGTGAGAAGAATCCGGACAGGGTTCGTC
>CAZVOE010000215.1:0-4427 GCA_964628935.1 uncultured Acidobacteriota bacterium | reverse complement strand
CCGCAACTTCGGGCGGATCCGGAACGAGGGGGACTATCAGACCCCGCGTCAGTACTCGGTGACGGTGGGTCTCGTCTTCTGATCGTTCGGCTCACGACTCGCTCGTGAATTTCGCACGGGCCGCCGGGTCGAACCGGCGGCCCGTTCCGTTTTCAGCGCACCCGCGCGTCCTGTGTTAGGTTTTCGAAGGGAGGGATCGTCTTGTCCGCCACCACCCGACGTCGGCCGTTCCGAGGCTGCGCGGCGTTTCTGATCGTCCTCGCCGTTCTCCTCGCGGCGTGCGGTCGTGCGCCCTCCCGAGACCCGGCGGAGTTTTCGGTCGTCGTGGTGACCCTCGACACCACGCGTGCCGATCGGATCGGCGTGTACGGCGGCGATTCCGTTCCGACCCCGAACCTCGACGCCATCGCCAGGGAGGGGGTGATCTTCGACGCCGCGTACGCCCAGGCGCCGCTCACGCTGCCTTCCCATTCTTCCATGTTCACGGGGAAATACCCCGCTTCCCACGGCGTTCGCCACAACGGCGTTTTCCGCCTGCGCGCCGACGAGACGACGCTCGCGGAGAGCCTCAAGAGCGCCGGATTCGCGACCGCGGCCGTCGTCGGAGCGTTCGTCCTGAACGCCGGTTACGGCACCGAGCAGGGATTCGACCTCTACTCCGACATCCCGAACGACCGCTACTCGGGGGGTCGCGATCAACTCTACGAGGCGCAGCGCTCCGCGGAAGAGGTCAACGAAGAGGTGTTTCGGTGGATCGAGAAGAAACCCGAAGGACGGTTCTTCCTCTGGGTCCACTACTATGATCCGCACGCCCCCTACGCGCCTCCCGAGAGTCCTGGCCGTGCGCTCCACGGCACCGGTTACGACCGCGAGATCTCCTACGTCGACTCCTGTTTCGGGGATCTCGTCGCCCGGTTGCGCCAGCGGGGTTTGCTGGACGACATCCTCCTCGTCGTCGCCGGCGACCACGGCGAAAGCCTCGGCCATCACGGGGAACTCTCCCACGGCGTCTTTCTCTACGAGCCGGCGATGCGCGTTCCCTTCTTCATCCGCGCGCCCGGTCTGGTCCCCGAGGGACGGCGTGTCCCGGATCTCGTGGAGTTGATCGATGTCGCGCCCACGATCCTCGACCTCTTGGGATTGCCCCCCCTGGCGGACGCGAGCGGGAGGAGTCTCCGTCCCCTTCTTCACGGAGAGGCCGAGACCGACGGTCGCTTGGTTTTCGCCGAGACCTTCATGCCCCGAATCGAGTTCGGCTGGAGCGAACTTCGCATGGTGCGGGACAAGCGGTTCAAGTACATCCAGGCACCGCGGCCCGAACTGTACGATCTTCGCGAAGACCCCGCGGAAGCGGTGAACCTCTACAGCCTCGAGCCGGAACGAACCGCCGAGATGGCGGCCGCCCTTCAGAATTGGGTGGCCGCGACCACCAACGCCGAGGTGGCCGCCGAAGCCAGGAGAACGATCCGCCCGGAGGAGGAAGCCAAGCTGCGAAGCCTCGGCTACCTCGGCGGGAGCGCCGACCTGAGCCTCGCGGAGAGCGGCGGAGCGTTGCCGGACCCCAAGGACCACGTCGCGGAAGGCGCGATCGTTCTCGAGGCCAGGAAAGCTTTGGAGGCCGGGCACGTGGAATCGGCCCTCGCCACGCTGAACCGGGTCCTGGAGAAGAGTCCGGGAAACCACCTCGCGAGGAGCTCGAAGATCCAGGCTCTCATCAAACTGAAGCGCTTCGCCGAAGCGGAGGAAGAGGCCTGGCACGCCCTCGCGGCCGCCTCACAAGACGCGTCCGCCTCGGCGAACCTCCTCGAGAAGGCTCGGCGCGTTCTGGCGTCCGTGCTGTGGTTGAATGGGAAGAACAAGGAGGCCGAGGAGCAGTACCGTCTCGCGATCCTTCTGAACCGGGAAAACCGAAGCGCCCCGGTGTTCCCGGGCATCCTTCTCGGCACGGCGGACGGAGTCGCGGAGGCGCAGAGGATCGTGGCGGACGTTCTGGAGCGGAATCCGAACGATCCCGCCGCCTGGGCGGCCCGGTTCGAGCTCCAAGCCTCGCAGGGGGAGAGGGCAGCGGCCCTGGAATCGGCCAAGCGCCTAGCGGAACTCGAGGCCGGCGACCCGGACACTCTGGTGCGCGCGGGGTCGCTCGCGCGTGACGCGGGGGACCTGCCGCTCGCGGTGCGTCTGTTCGAGATCGCACACAAGAAGGCGCCGTCGAGCCCGGACATCTTGGGATTTCTCGGCACCGCTCGACTGAGCGCGGGAGACATCGCCGGCGCCGAGCGCGACTTGCTTGAGGTGCGGAAACTGCGGCCCGAAGACCCGCGGGCCCCCTTCTTTCTCGCCAACGTCGCGCTGCTTCGAAACGACGAAGATCGCGCGAAGCGACTCATCGAAGAGGCGCTGAACGCCGATCCCGACTTCCTCCCCCCGCTCTTGAACTACGCGCGATGGCTCGCGGAGAAGGGCCGCGTGCGGGAGGCGGTCGCAGTCACCGAATCGGCGCTCGAGCGCCGCCCCGGCGACCCCAACGCGCGGGCGCTCCTCGAAACCCTTCACAACGTCGCCTCGAAGGAAAAGGGCTGAAACGTGCGGAACGCGACGCTTCCCGCTCTCGCAGTCTTGCTCGCGCTTCACCTGCCGGTCCGTGCGGAGGAACCTCCCGCTCCGCCCCCGATTCCGACCCAGATGGAGGAGCGGGTCCTCGTCCAGCTCGTCCAGATCCCCATCCTCGCTCTCGACCGTCAGGGTCGTCCCGTGGAAGATCTCAGGGTCGAGGAGATCGAGGTGAAGCTCCGGGGCGACCGCATGAGCGTTTCCTACCTCGACCCCGTCCTCGAGCGGACGGTCGCAGCGGCGGCGGCGCCGGACATCCGCCTGTTCCTCGACGCGCCCGGGGGCTGGTCTGCGCCGGTCCGGACGAACGCGGTCCGGCCCCGCTACGTCGCGTTCCTGATCGACAACGAGAACGACGACCCGCTCAGGCGCGAGGAAGCCCTGCAGAAGACGGTGGAGTTCGTCGATAGCAGTCTCGAGCCCGACGTGCGGGCCGCGGTCCTCTCCTACGCGGGATCGCTCGAGCTCGATCTCCCCTTCACCTCGGACCGGGAGGCGATCAAGACGGCCATCCTGCGAGCCGGAAGCCGGGAGGGACGGCCGAGGAGGGCCGGGGACACCCGGATGCGGCAGCTCCTCGACAAGATGGACGACTGCATCGTGAACCGGAGCGACTTCGGAAATACCGGCGATCCGCTCTGCCTGAGGGACGTCTCGAACGAGTACATCGGCGAGGTGCGCCCGCTCGCGGAGGACTTCATCCGAGCCCTGACTGGCCTCGTGGAGTACCTCGGAGGATTGCAGGGGCACAAGAGTGTTTTCGTGATCAGTCACGGACTGCCGATCGACCCGGCCCCCGTGGTCCTGCAAGCGGCCCGCGCCCTCTTCGGGGACCCGGACACGATTTCGAACCTTCAGCTCTACATCGGTTTCGGAGGCGAGCCGAGGATCGAGATGGATCGCCTTCTGGACGCCCTGATCCGCAACCGGATCGCTCTCAACTTCGTGGATCGGGCGACCCGCCCCTCGGGTGACGTGGGCGCGAAGCGCGGGCAGATGCTCGCCCCGGGCACCTTTCCACTCCAGGCCGAGTACGAGGCGGCGACCGCGGACATGGAGCAGATCGCCTTCACCTCCGGCGGGGTCCATGTCCAGGCGACCGACATGACCGCGGCGCTACGGACGGCGTTCGATGCGCAGAAGGGAGCCTATGAGCTGGGGTTCCACACGGGCGAGTACCTCGATCCAGACAAGCTCGCGAAGGTGTCGGTCACGTGCACCCGGCGCGGCGTGAGAATCCAGCATCGGCGCGGCGTCTACGCTGCCCCTCCTCAGGTGGAGCAGCGGTTGCCGGGGAGGATCGCGTTCGGGAAGGGACGCCCCCTCCAAGGAGAACGGGCGCCCGGCATCCACCAACCGTTCCGTCTCGAGGTCGAGCCGCGGGCGATTGGCTACGAGACGAACGAAACGGAGGCTCGGGCGGACTTCACGATCCACTTCGAGGTGGAGGCTCAGGACGGCGTTCCCCTCGCCGACACGTACCACTTCATCCGTCACTCCTACGAACGGGACCGCTGGGACGCTCCCGACCGGCCTCCGATGACCCTCGCGGGGTGGGTCGAGTTGCCTCCGGGTTCGTACACGCTCCGCGCGACCCTCCGGAACGTGAGGACCGGTCAGGAGGGGTTCGTGAGCCAGGCCGTCAAGGTCCCCGAAACCGTCGGCCGATCCACGGATTCCGCCCCGCCGGGCGAGGGGTAACGCGCTCGAGGTCGCGGCGGACGTCTTCCACGCGATCGTGGAGACGAAGAAGCGGTAACCTCAACGTGACGCGAATCGTGGGGATGCGGGGCGTGGGTGCGCGCGGACGCGGGTGT
>CAZVOE010000214.1:0-4437 GCA_964628935.1 uncultured Acidobacteriota bacterium | reverse complement strand
GGCCACGAGAAGGCCCGCTCGACGAGGTTGAGGGCGAGGAACGGGACGCGCGCTTCGAGGGAATGGGCCATCGTCGCCTGGTCGACCTTCGCCAGCAGGAGGTTCGGCAACCACTCGGCAAGATCGGCGCGGAGACGGGCATCGAGACCTTCGGATGCCTCGAAGTACGGGGAGAGCGCCCGTCGCACGCCGCGCGCGGTCTCCTCCCGGAGGTCGGGGTCCGCGAGGCGCTCGGCCCTCCCGGGGGCCATCGTCATCGCCCAGGCGAGGTGGCGCTCCACGGGGTCCGACGTCCCGAGCGCCTCGAGCGCCTGCGCGACGCGGCCGGGAAACAGGGCCGTCCGGCCCGCGGCCTTAAGGCCAGGGATCGCGCCCACCCAGCCGAATCGCTCTTGGAAGGCGTGGCGGCGGTAACCGCCGAACAGCTCGTCCGAGCCCTCTCCCGTGAGCGCCACGGTCACGCGCTCCCGCGCGAAGCGCGCGAGGATCCACGTCGGGAGAAGGGCCGGGTCCCCGACCGGCTCCGCGAGATGGTCGATCGCTTCGGGGAGGATGCGTGCCGCGTCGTCCGCGTCGACGACGATTTCGTGGTGAACCGTCCCAATGCGTTCCGCGGCGAGCCGGGCCCACCCCCGCTCGTCGAACGCGTCGTCCCCCTCGAACCCGACCGAGAACGACTCGACTCCTCCCGAGGTCTCCCGGGCGAGGAGCCACGCGACCGCGGTCGAGTCGAGCCCTCCTGAAAGGAACACGCCGATCGGAACGTCGGCCTCGCGCTGCCTCCGCACGGCGCTGGCGAGGAGCGCGAGGAGCCGCTCGGCTTCCTCGCCCTCGTCGAGAGTCGGATCGTCCGCGACGGGCGGAGGACGGTAGCGCGCGCCCCGTGCGACCCGGCCGTCCCGAAAATGGAGCGTCCCGCCCGGGAGGAGCCGTGTGACGTCCCGGAAAACGGTCCTCTCTCCGGGCACGAACTGGAACACGGCGATCGCGAGGAGGGCCGAGGGATCGGGCTCGAGCCTCGCCCCGGGCCAACGCCGAAAGGCACGCGTCTCGGAGGCGAAGAGGAGACGCCCGCCCGTCTCGAGGAGGTAGAGAGGCTTGATCCCGAGCGGGTCGCGCGCGAGGAAGACCTCCCGTGTCCTGCGGTCGGCGACGCAGAAGGCGTACATCCCGTCGAGCCTCTCGACCATGCGCGCGCCTTCCTCTTCCCAGAGGTGGACGAGGACCTCGGTGTCGGAGCGGGTGCGGAAGCGATGCCCCTGTCCTTCGAGTCCCCGCCTCAGGTCGTGATGGTTGTAGATCTCGCCGTTGAAGACGACCTCGACGCTCCCGTCCTCGTTCGCGATCGGCTGGTCCCCGGATTCGAGGTCGACGACGCGGAGGCGGCGGATGCCGGCGGTGACGCCCGGGGCCTCGTAGATTCCCGCGGCGTCGGGACCCCGGTGGACGAGCGCCCCGAGCATCGCCTCGACGCCCTCCCGCGGCACGGCCGAGCCGTCCTTCGCGATCGCCCCGCAGATCCCGCACATCGACGATCGTCCTCTTCGACCCGCTCAGACCGCCCCGAGTCGCTCGGCCGTTTCGAGACCGTCGAGCATCGCGCGTTCCATGTAGGAGTACGTCCACGCCCCGTACCGGCCGATCGCGTGAATCCCGAGCTCGGCGAGGAGCGGCATCGCCCGCGCCATGACCTCCTGCCGCGCGCGGTCGAAGATCACGTAGCCGGGATCGATACGGACGAAGTCGCGGACGACGATCCGATCGCTCTCCCGGAGGATCCCTTCCCGGCGAAGCGCTCCGACCGCCGCCGTCTCGAGCGCCTTCGGATCGCACTCCTCGCCGCGCTTCAGGCCGAACTCGACGTAGAGGGACGACGCCCCCTCCGGGCAGGTCGAGGGAACGATGTTGTGCGGGTACCCGACGCGGTAGAACGGGGCGTCCGCGTCGGGGAAATAGCACCAGTGGACCCCGTCGCCGACTCCGGGCCGGGCGATGCCGAGGTTGAGGCAGCCGACGACCGACCAGTCGAGACGGTCGGCGAGCGGACGAAGTTCGGCGGCGCGCCCCCCTCGGAGCATCCGGAGGAAGGCCGGGAGCGGGAGTGTGGTCACCAGGGCTTCGTACGGAAAGACGTTTCCCGAGGCGCAAGTGACTTCACGCCGGTCGAGGTCGACGCCGACGACGCGTTCCCCGGTGCGGATCGTCCCGAGCCGTGACGCAAAGGCGTCGGGAAGGACTCCGATCCCCCCCTCGCGCGGGTAGCGGAAGGTCGCGTTGTACCCCATGCCTACGTTTTCGACCCCGAGCGCACCTCGCACCACCTCCCGGAGGTTCGGGCGGGGAACCGCCCAGGAGACCCAGTCGGCGGTCATCTCCGCCGGGTCTCTCCGGAAGAGCTTCGCGTTGTAAGGGAACATGAAGGCGTCGCTGATCCCCTTCCCGAGGACGGCGAGCGACCAGTCCCGGAACGAGATCGCGGGATCGTCGGGAACGGGGGAGGCGAGCGCCTCGGCCGCTCCGACGACGCACTCGAGGACGACCTCCTTCGGGAGACCGTGGAGGTTCGCCTGGAAGGGGAAGGGGAGCGTCACCCCGTGCGTTCGGATCACGGCCTTCCGCTCGATCGTCTCGAACGCCCCGGGAAGCAGCGCGTCCACGAGGGCGACGATCCGCGGATCGCGCAGGTGAAGAAGATGGCCGGTGTAGTCGAAGAGGAACCCCTCGACGTTTCGCGAGCGGCAGAGCCCTCCCGGGACGTCCTCCGCCTCGAGAACGACGTGGGGCCGGTCGCCCAGGGAATGCGCGGTCGCGAGCCCCGCAAGACCGCCTCCCAAGATCACGATCACGTGCGCCTCACAACGACATGTCGATCCGGTTGAGGAAGAGGGCCAGAACGAGCGCCGCGGCGACGAGGACCGCGAGGATCGCGGCGGCCGCCTCGAACGACACCCGGGTCATCGCGACCGCGCTCCCTCCGAGGACGGCGGTCGCGAGGTAGGAAGCCGCGACGGTCTGCTTGACGGAGAGCCGCCACTTGCGGAGGCGGAGCGCGACGTGGTCGGGGCTCCCGAGCATGACGGGAAGCCCCCGACGCCGCCGGATGTACATGACGAAGAGCATGTCGAAGAGGGGGACGCCCAGGATGAGGGCGGGAGCGAGCGCCCCGAGCGGGTGGACCCCCGTGTAGGCGTTGTCCATCGCCACGGCACCGAGCATGAGCCCGAGGAAGAGGCTTCCCGCGTCGCCGAGGTAGATCCGAGCCGGCTGGAAGTTGGACCGGAGGAAACCGAGGGCGGCCCCCGCGAGGGCCGCCATGAGAACGGCGGTGGACACCTTTCCGTTCTCGTCGGCAACGACGAGGAGGGCGAGGGCGGCGACCGACGCGGTCCCCGACGAGAGGCCGTCCATGATGTCGATGAGATTGAACGCGTTCGTCGCCGCGAGAAGCCACAAGACCGAGAGCGGAACCGCGAGCCACTGCGGGAGGAAGGTCAGCTGGATCACGATTCCCGACTTCAGGAGGACGAGTACGGCGATCCCCTGCCCCGCGAGCTTCTGCCACGGGGTCAGGGAACCGAGATCGTCGACGAGGCCGACGAGGACGACGATCGACCCCGCGAGGAGGAATCCGAGCACCTCGGTCTCGAAGCGGAGGACGAGGGAGATCGCGAGGAGGAACGAGAGGAACACCGCGAGGCCACCCAGGTAGGCGACCGGCTCCCCCTGCGTCTTGAGGCGCCCGTCGGGACGGTCGACGATCCCGAAGCGGATCGCGGCCTCTCGCACCCGGGGGGTGAGCCAGAGGGCGACGAGCGCGGCCGCGCAGAAGGCGCCGGTGTAGAGGAGCCAGGGGGAGATCACGCGCCGCTCACCCTTCGCGCGACGAAGACCCAGTTCGCGTTCGAGACGTGTCGCCCGAGGAGGGAAAGCGCGACGCGCGCCGCCGCGGCGGCGCGCCCTCGCGCGTTGAGGAGCCCCCACGTGACGAAAACCCGTTCCCGGATCGACTCGACTCGGAGGTGCCGGTTCAGGAGCGAAGCGAGATCGTCCCGGTCGAACGACCGCTCGTGCCCCCACCGGTGGAACTCCCGCTCGCAGTAGGGGCAGAGAACCCGCTGCTCCTCGAGGTTTTCCCGCGCAGGGACCGTGCCGAGAAGACGTCCCGACGGGGCGAGGACACGCGCGATCTCGCCGAGCGACCCGTCGAGCGTCTCGTCGTCGAGGTGCTCCAGAACCTCGGAGGCGACGACCCAGTCGAAGCTCCCGTCTGGCCACGGGATCCGCGTCGCCGAGCCGAACTGCGCACGCTCGCCGAGACCGAGGCTCGACCGGAGCCCCTCGATCGCCGCCGCGCTCGGGTCGAGGGCGTGGAGTTCGACCCCGCGGCGGAGCGCTGCGCGCTCGCGATCCGCATCGCGCAGGAGACGGCCGCCCGGT
>CAZVOE010000213.1:0-4447 GCA_964628935.1 uncultured Acidobacteriota bacterium | reverse complement strand
CGAGGAGCTGCTGCCGGACGAGAAGCCGGCGGAGAATCCCGCGGCGACCGGCCCGCACCTGCCGAGCGCGGTCGGAGGAAGACGCCGGAGCACCGGGATGACGAGGGCGGCGAGAAAGGCGGCCCCGAGGATCCCGCCCTCCGCCGCCGCCTGCAGCCAGTCGTTGTGGGCGTGAGTGTAGTGGGCCCTGACCTCGGGCGAGCGGACGGCGGGGTAGGCCTCCGCGAACGAGCCGAGCCCGCTCCCGAGGATCGGGCTCGCGGCGGCGAGCCGCACCGTGTCCCGCCAGACGGTCGCGCGTCCTCCGGGAGCGAGGAGGTCCTCCTCGGCCCTGGAGAACCGCTCGGCCAGGGGGGCGGCGCCCACGCTCAGGAGGGGAAGGGCCGCGACCGAGAGAGCCGCGGCGAGAAACGCGACGCGGAGCCCCGGGCTCTTCGGAGTGCCGGCGGCAAAGACGGTGCCGGCGAAGGCGGCGATCCCGAGTGCGGTTCCCGCGCGGGAAAACGACAGCAGGAGCCCCGCCGCGGTCATCGCGACCGCGAGGGCGCCGAGGGCGAGCGGCCCGCCTCGGCTCTCCGTGAAGCGGATCCACGCGGGAACGCCGGGGCGTCCCCGTGGAGCCGCGGCGATCCGGGCGAGGAGCAGGCCGGTCCCGGCCGCGAGAGAGATCGCGAGGTAGGCCGCGAAGTGGTTCCGGTTGACGAAGGTGCCGGTGGCGCTCTCGAGGTAGGCGGTCTTGGCGACCGTCCAGATCCGGTCGTGGCCGGAGGCGAGCACGACGATTCCATACAGGGCCTGGAACGCTCCCCCCGCGAGGAGGCCGACGGCGATCCCACCCGGCCCGCGGAGGGAGGCGACCGTGAACGCGACGAAGGCGAGGGCGGCGTACGCGGATGCGGTCCGCGCCGCCGACGCGGAGGCCGGCGGGTCGACCGAGAGCGATCGGGGGCGGTCGAACGAGGCGGGGTCGCTCTCGAGAATGCGCCCCTCGGCGCCCGCGACCTCGGCCGGGGGAACGGGAACCGGGCGCGCGAGGCCGGCGGCGCCGAGCGGAAGGGCCTGGACGATCGCGAGTGCGATCAGGGCGAGGAGTCCCGCGGTGACGCTGCGCGGGGGAAGCGGAGTCGGGCTCGCGATCGCACGCACGCCCCACAGCGCGAGAAGGGCCAGGGCGCCGACCTCGAACGCGAGACGCCCTCCCGCGTGGACCGATGCGAACGGGAGGGGAGCGAGGGCGAGGAAAAGCGCAAGCCCCGCTTCGAGGATTCGTAGAGGGCGGTCGGGTGCCGGCGGCACGGCGGGACCTAACCTGCGGCCGCGGTCCGTTCGCCGGCGCCGGCCCGGTCCCCTTCGTGCGCGCCGTACGCGCGGTAAGCGCGATAGCCTTGCGCCTCGAAGTCGAGGCCGTTGAGCACCGTCCCCACCGGCCGGATCTTCGCCTGCAGGAGCTTCTCGATCGCGGCGCGCACCGAGTCCTTGGGGGTTCGATGGGCGCGTACGACGAGGAGGACCGCGTCGGCCGCCTTGCCGACGAGGACCGGATCGGCGACCGACAGGACCGGCGGCGAATCGAGAAGGACGTGATCGAAGCCGGCCTCGACGAGGCGCGCGCCGAGCGACGCGAATCGCTCGGAATCGAGCAACTCCGCGGGGTTCGGCGGGATCGGGCCGCTCCCGAGGAGGGCGAGCCCGTCGACCGCGGTGCGCTGGACGAGGGCGAGGGGATCCTCCTCCATACCGGAGAGATAGGTCGAGAGGCCTCGGGCGTTGTCGACGCCGAACGCCCGGTGAAGACGCGGTCGGCGGAGGTCGGCGTCGATCAGGGCGATCTTACGGCCGAGCTGCGCGAGGACGATCGCGAGGTTCGATGCGGTCGCCGATTTCCCCTCCTCGGGAAGGGCGCTCGAGAGGGACACCCTTCGCGGAGGGCCGCCGGCCCCCGACAGGAGGAGCGCGGTGCGGAGCTCCCGGTACGCCTCGGTTGCCGCCGCACGTGGATCGTCCCTCGAGACGAGATCGACGCACGCGGCGGGCGCGATCTGCCGCCTCGCCCGGCCGATGGCCCTCGGGTCCTCCCCGTGCCGCGGGACCGAGGCGAGGACCGGGAGCCCGGTCGCCTTCTCCGCCTCCGACGGCGAGCCGATCGTGTTGTCGAGGTAATCGAGGAAGAAGGCGATCGCCACGCCGAGCCCGAGGCCGAGGAGGAGACCGAGCAGGGTGTTCAGGCTTCGGTCGGGTCGGAACGGGGAGAGGGGCGGCTTGGCCCGGTCGACGATCCTCACGTTGGTCGAGGTGACGTCCAAGTCCTTGAGACGGCTCGAGAGGGTCATTTCGTTCTGCCGCGTGATCAGCGCCTCGAGGGTCGCGCGCTTGTTCTTCGCCTCGGTCTGGAGGTTCACGAATTCGACGGCGTTCCGTCTCAAGCTCTGCGCGTCCCGCTCCTGGGCTTCCAGAAGGGCGTCGAGAGCGGCGACCTCGTCCCGCGCGCGCCGGTACTCGGCCTCCGCCGCGAGGCGCGCCCCGCGCGCAATCGCTCCCGCCTCGATCGCCAGGCGCCCGTTCGCCCGCGCGAGCTTCGCCCTCTCGGTTTGCAGCTCGGGCCAGTCGTCCTTGAACATCCTCTCCATCTCTCCGACGCGCGACTCGATCTGCGCCCGCTCCTGCTTGAGGCGCGCGATCAAATCGGAGCCGAGGACTTCCGGGACCGCTTCGTCGGGAGTCGTGAGAAGCGATTTCCACGCCGCTTCGGCCCGCGCGAGTGCGGTCCTCGCCTCGGTCCTCCGCGACGCGATCTCGGCGAGGGAGCGCATCGTGATGTTGGTCGCGTCGTCGGCCGACACGATCCGCTTCGTTTCCCCGTACTCCTGCAGGCGGGCCTCGATCGCGGCGATCTCGCCCCTCAGGGTCGCGATCTGGTCGACCAGGAATTCCGCCGCCTGGTCGGAGGCCTCGAAGCTCGACTCGATGTTGAAGGCGATGTACGCGTCCGCGACGGCGTTCGCGACGTCGGCGGCGAGGACGGGGTCGGTGGAGACCCACGAGAGACCGACGAGGTGCGAGTTCCGGACGGGGGTGACCTCGAGCGCGGAACGAATGCTCTCGGCCGCCCTCTCGAGCGGGTCGAGTGTGCGGCTCGGGGGGGTCGAGGGGAAGAGCGCCCGGATCCACGCGCGCAGGCCGCCTCCCGCCGATCCCCCGTAGAGCGGGTGGCTCGCGAGGGAGAGTCGCTCCGCCGCCCTTCGGGCGACCGCCTCGCTCGCGAGGAGCTTGTACTGGGTCTGGTAGAAATCCTGGTACGCGGCGAAGGACTGGTCCACGTTCGCCATGTCGCGGAAGGTCAGGATCTCGGGGCTTTGCCGCTGGATCTGGAGCGTTGCCGTCGCGCGGTACTCGGGTGTCTTGAGGAACGAGCCGACGAGCGCCGTCGTCCCGGCGATCACCACGGCGAGGTAGACGGCCCAGCGCCGCTGCCGGAGCACGGTCCAGTATTCGAGGAGGTGCCGCGCCGGCTCCATCAGAAGAACGACTCGGGGACGAGCACGAGGTCGTCCCTCAGGAGCACGGGGTCCTCGGCCTTTCCGCGCTTGATCCGCTTCAGGTCGACCGGGATCTGGGTCCGGGTTCCGTCGGGAAGCGTCCGCAGGATCTGGACCCTTCCTTCGGCGGCCCGATCGGTCGTTCCCCCCGCGAGCGTCACGGCCTTGAGAACCGTCACGGGCTCGTCGCGCGGGACCTCGTACAGGTTCGGGTTCTTCACGGCGCCGGTCACGAAGATGCGGACCTTCTCGACGGTGGGGACGTAGATGATGTCGCCCGGTTCGACTCGGAGGTTGAGCGCGGGGTCGGCCGCGTACACGAGGCGCTCGAGATCGACGGCGATCCGCTCGGTCGCCCCCGACTCCCCGGCGCGGAAGATCACGATCTCGCGGCCGAGGTCGCGGTCGA
Source organism: uncultured Acidobacteriota bacterium (assembly GCA_964628935.1). Lineage (GTDB taxonomy): Bacteria > Acidobacteriota > Polarisedimenticolia > Polarisedimenticolales > DASRJG01 > CAYLHQ01. The sequence continues at coordinate 502 of CAZVOE010000213.1, read as the reverse complement.
GGCCGCCGGCGAGCGAAATCATCTCGAGGAGGGTCTTCTCGCCGAGCATCTCGTAGGTGTCGGGCTTCTTCACGGCTCCGGAGACGGCGACCTTCTTCGACTCGTACTCCTTCACGAAGATCGTCACCTGCGGGTTGCGGACGTAGCGCTCCTCGAGGAGTCGCGCGATCAGTCCTTCGAGTTCGCCCTTCGTCAGCCCAGCGACCTGCAGGGTCCCGAGGAGGGGGAGGGAGATCGACCCGTCGTCGGAGACGCGGACCGTCTGATCGAGTTCCTCGAGGTCGAAGACGCGGATCTCGAGGAGGTCCTGCCGGCCGATTCGGTAGTCGGACCCGCCGCGCCGGAAGAAGGGATCCGGCGAAGGCGCGGGGATGGGGATCGCCTCGAGGCGAACCGGTTCCGGCGGCTCGTCCTGCGCGGCGCAGGGGAGAAGGACCGCGGCCGTTAGGAGAAAGCAGAATGGACGCACGGCGGGATTATAGGGGACATTAGGGGAAAAGGG